>NZ_CP157578.1:704000-1056000 GCF_046352925.1 Streptococcus sp. KHUD_011
GATTTCATCTGTAAAAGAAATCATGACACAGGATATTAAGGAAAATCTGGAAGACAAGGAAAATCTGGTTTTTTATTATGCGGAGAAACAGGATTCGACTTTAAAAGGGATTGTCAACCGAAGTGTGATGAAACAAGTCTATGATTTAACTTCGTCAAAAGTTGAAGAGACTGAAAAAATTAGTCTGGCAAAAGTACATTTGACAGAAGATGGTAAAACTTTCACACTTAATCAATTATTTTCAGATGTTAGTAAAGCCAAAGAACAGCTGATTAAAGAAATGACCTCTTTCTTACAGGATAAGAAAGTGGAGCAAGAAAAGATTGATCAGCTTGTTAAAAGCTTCTCTGATCAAGACTTGTCTGCATGGAACTTTGATTATAAGGATAGCCAAATTATCCTTTATCCAAGTCAATCAGTGGAAAATCTAGACGAGATTGCCTTGCCAGTATCTAGTTTCTTTGAGGTCATTCAGTCCTCTTATCTATTAGATAAGGATGCTGAACTTTACAAGGCTTATTATGAAAAGAAAAATCGTAAAGTAGTAGCCTTGACTTTTGATGATGGCCCGAATCCTGCAACGACAAATCAAGCCTTAGATACCCTTTCTAAGTATGGTATCAAGGCAACTTTCTTTGTTTTAGGTAAGAATGTTTCTGGAAATGAAGAGATTTTGAAACGCATGAAAGCAGATGGTCATGTCATTGGGAACCATAGTTGGAGCCATCCAGTGCTTTCAAAACTTTCGCTTGACGAAGCTAAAAAACAAATTACTGATACTGAGGATGCGCTAACTAAGGTGCTGGGCTCTAGTTCTAAACTCATGCGTCCACCTTATGGAGCCATTACAGACGACATTCGCAATGGCCTTGATTTGAGCTTTATTATGTGGGATGTGGATAGTCTGGACTGGAAGAACAAAAATGAAGCAGCGATTTTGACAGAAATTCAACGAGAAGTCAAGAATGGTTCTATTATTCTCATGCATGATATCCATGCTGAGACGGTCAATGCTCTACCGAAGGTTATTGACTATTTGAAAGGTCAAGGTTATGACTTTGTGACCATTCCAGATTTGTTAGATACTCGTCTTAAAGCTCACCAGCTCTATTACGACCGCAATCAATAATACACAAAATCTAAAGAGATAAGTTTTCCTTGAAAATTTGGCTCTTTGGATTTTCTTCTAATTTAGAAAGGAAAAAAATGAAATCTTATACTTTAAATAATGGTGTTACGATTCCAGTACTGGGATTTGGAACCTGGAAAGCTGAAAATGGAGAGATTGCATATCAAGCTGTACTAGAGGCTTTAAAGGCAGGCTATCGCCATATCGATACGGCAGCTATTTATAAAAATGAAGAAAGCGTTGGTCGTGCCATTCAAGATAGTGGAGTTCTGCGTGAGGAAATTTTTGTAACCAGCAAACTCTGGAATACAAATCATAGCTATGAGCAAGCTCGTCAGGCTTTTGAAGAGTCTTTAGAGAAACTTGGCTTGGATTATTTGGATCTGTATTTGATTCATTGGCCGAACCCAAAACCTCTCAGAGAGAATGACCAATGGAAAATTCGAAATGCGGAAGTTTGGAGAGCGATGGAAGACCTCTATCAAGAAGGTAAAATCCGTGCTATCGGAGTTAGTAATTTCCTTCCCCATCATTTAGATGCCTTGCTTGAAACAGCAAAAATTGTTCCTGCAGTTAATCAAATCCGCTTGGCGCCAGGTGTGTATCAAGAAGAAGTCGTAGATTACTGTCGAGAAAAAGGAATTTTATTGGAAGCTTGGGGGCCTTTTGGTCAGGGAGAACTGTTTGATAACAAGCAAGTGCAAGAAATAGCTGAAAATCACGGAAAGTCTGTTGCTCAGATAGCCTTGGCATGGAGCTTAGCAGAAGGATTTTTACCACTTCCGAAATCTGTTACAGCATCTCGTATTCAGGCTAATCTTGATTGCTTTGCAATTGAACTGAGTCATGAGGAGCGAGAAACCTTAAAAACGATAACTGTCCAGTCGGGTGCTCCACGAGTTGATGATATGGATTTCTAGAAAATCATAAAAAGAATTGTACATTCTTCTGATTTTTGATATAATAGTCTGCAGGAAAGAAAGTCTTATGGCGTTCTTCAAGCGAGCTTGGGATAGTGGGAGCCAAGTAGAGCAAAATAAAGTGCTGGCGCTTTCTGTAGTATTTTCAAAAACAATGAAGTAATAAATTAGGGTGGAACCGCGTTTCTGACGCCCCTAGTCGCAAGGCTTGGGTGTTGAAATTCGGTTCTTTTTGAATTTCGTCTAATACCTAAGTGGAAAGGAGCATCATGCTTAAAGGATCTTGTTTATGTAAAGCAGTCACCTACACTTTAGATGAAGAATTGTCGGAAATAGTTTTTTGCCATTGCTCATTCTGTCGGAAAGTAACTGCGTCAGCCTACACAGTTAATGCCAAAGTTAGCAGCAAAAATCTGGTATTGTATGAAAAAGAGAAGTTGGTTACCTATAGTTCATCTCCAGGGAAACAACGTTATTACTGCCAGAACTGTTACAGTCAAATTTTCACTACTCAAGAAAATATACCAGAAGTTTGTGCTTTGAAATTAGGAACAATAGATGAATGCGATCAGAATTTACAAACTGTTCCCAAACGTCATATTTTTCAGGACCCAGCTTTTTCTTGGTTGCTTGATGAATAAAGCTAAAAAGATAATATAAATTAAAGGAGTAAACAATGTCTAAAAAATTGACTTTCCACTGCGTCAGTGGCAGAAACCTCCTTATAGTCGGACTGCCCCACGCTCAGTACTAGAGTGCCTGAGCTAGACGCAGTACTAACTCGTCTTGCCTCGTATGATCGACGAGGCAGACTCGTGTCGCAAGTAATTTATATAAAAAGGAGTAAACAATGTCTAAAAAATTAACATTTCAAGAAATTATTTTGACTTTGCAACAATTTTGGAATGACCAAGGTTGTATGCTTATGCAGGCCTATGACAACGAAAAAGGTGCGGGAACCATGAGTCCTTACACTTTCCTTCGTGCTATCGGACCTGAACCATGGAATGCAGCGTATGTAGAGCCATCACGTCGTCCTGCTGACGGTCGCTACGGGGAAAACCCTAACCGTCTGTACCAACACCACCAATTCCAAGTGGTTATGAAGCCTTCTCCATCAAATATCCAAGAACTTTACCTTGAATCTTTGGAAAAATTGGGAATCAATCCTTTAGAGCACGATATTCGTTTCGTTGAGGATAACTGGGAAAATCCATCAACTGGTTCAGCTGGTCTTGGTTGGGAAGTTTGGCTTGACGGGATGGAAATTACTCAGTTTACTTATTTCCAACAAGTGGGTGGATTGGCAACTGGCCCTGTGACTGCTGAAGTTACTTATGGTTTGGAACGCTTGGCTTCTTATATCCAAGAGGTTGATTCTGTCTATGATATCGAATGGGCCGATGGTGTAAAATACGGAGAAATTTTTATCCAGCCTGAGTACGAGCACTCAAAATATTCATTTGAAATTTCGGACCAAGAAATGTTGCTTGAAAACTTTGATAAGTTTGAAAAAGAAGCTGGTCGTGCCTTGGAAGAGGGCTTGGTTCACCCTGCCTATGACTATGTTCTCAAATGTTCACACACATTTAACCTACTTGATGCGCGTGGTGCTGTATCTGTAACAGAGCGCGCAGGCTATATCGCTCGTATCCGTAACCTAGCCCGTGTCGTAGCCAAAACCTTTGTCGCAGAACGCAAACGCCTAGGCTACCCACTTTTGGATGAGGAAACACGAGCTAAACTCTTAGCAGAAGACGCAGAATAAAGAGAGTGACAAATTACGAAAATGGGCGAACAGAGTGAGCCCTGAACCAGTGGCCGCAGTGATGAAGGTATCCTTAGTGAAGCTAAGGATACTAGGCAAAATTGGAGACTTTTGGCTCCAATTTTAGCAATGAAACAACGAAGTTGGTTGCTTGCGTGCCAATCACATAAGGCAAGCTGGAAAATAAAAAGATACTTTTCGGAGAAAAAACATGACAAAAAACTTATTAGTAGAACTCGGTCTTGAAGAATTACCAGCCTATGTTGTCACACCAAGTGAAAAACAACTGGGCGAAAAAATGGCAGCCTTTCTCAAGGAAAACCGCTTGTCTTTTGAAGCTATTCAGACCTTCTCAACACCACGTCGTTTGGCTATTCGTGTAACTGGTCTTGCAGACAAACAGTCTGATTTGACAGAAGATTTCAAGGGACCAGCAAAGAAAATTGCCTTGGATAGTGATGGAAACTTCACCAAAGCAGCTCAAGGATTTGTCCGTGGGAAAGGCTTGACAGTTGAAGATATTGAATTCCGTGAAATCAAGGGTGAAGAGTATGTCTATGTTACCAAGGAAGAAGTGGGCCAACCAGTTGAGAACATTGTTCCAGGTGTAGTAGACGTCTTGAAGTCATTGACCTTCCCTGTCAGCATGCACTGGGCTAACAACACTTTTGAGTATATCCGCCCTGTACACACTTTAACCGTTCTTTTGGATGAGCAAGAATTTGATTTGGATTTCCTTGATATCAAGGGAGGTCGTGTGAGCCGTGGTCATCGTTTCTTGGGACAAGAAACTAAGATTCAGTCAGCATTGAGCTATGAAGAAGACCTTCGTGCACAGTATGTAATTGCAGATCCACGTGAACGTGAGCAAATGATTATTGACCAAATTAAGACAATCGAAGCTGAATATGGTGTACGTATCGAAATTGATGCGGATTTGCTGAACGAAGTTTTGAACTTGGTGGAATACCCAACTGCCTTCATGGGAAGTTTTGATGCCAAATACCTTGAAGTTCCAGAAGAAGTCTTGGTGACTTCGATGAAGGAACACCAACGTTACTTTGTTGTTCGTGATCAAGATGGAAAACTCTTGCCAAACTTCATTTCTGTTCGTAACGGAAACGCAGAGTATTTGGAAAATGTTATCAAAGGAAATGAAAAAGTCTTGGTAGCCCGTTTGGAAGACGGAGAATTCTTCTGGCGTGAAGACCAAAAATTGGTGATTTCAGATCTTGTTGAAAAATTAAACAATGTCACCTTCCATGAGAAGATTGGTTCCCTTCGTGAGCACATGATTCGTACGGGTCAGATTGCTGTACTTTTGGCTGAAAAAGCAGGTTTGTCAGTGGATGAAACAGTTGACCTAGCTCGCGCAGCTGCCATTTACAAGTTTGACTTGTTGACAGGTATGGTTGGTGAATTTGACGAGCTCCAAGGAATTATGGGTGAGAAATATGCCCTTCTTGCTGGGGAAGCTCCAGCAGTCGCGGCTGCTATTCGTGAACACTATATGCCTATATCAGCTGAAGGAGAGCTTCCAGAGAGCAAGGTAGGTGCAGTGCTTGCTATTGCAGATAAATTGGATACGATTTTGAGTTTCTTCTCAGTAGGCTTGATTCCATCAGGTTCTAATGACCCTTATGCCCTTCGTCGTGCGACCCAAGGTGTGGTTCGTATCTTAGATGCCTTTGGTTGGCACATCGCTATGGATGAGTTGATTGATAGCCTTTATGCATTGAATTTTGACAGCTTGACTTATGAAAATAAAGCTGAAGTTATGGACTTTATCAAGGCTCGTGTTGATAAGATGATGGGTTCTACTCCAAAAGATATCAAGGAAGCCGTTCTTGCAGGATCAAACTTTGTTGTGGCGGATATGTTGGAAGCAGCAAGTGCTCTCGTGGAAGCAAGCAAGGAAGATGACTTCAAACCATCTGTTGAATCACTTTCTCGTGCCTTTAACTTGGCTGAGAAGGCAGAAGGAGTTGCTACAGTTGATTCAGCACTCTTTGAAAATGACCAAGAAAAAGCCTTGGCTGAAGCAGTAGATACGCTTGTTTTATCAGGTTCTGCAAGTCAACAATTGAAACAACTCTTTGCGCTTAGCCCAGTTATTGATGCTTTCTTTGAGAATACCATGGTAATGGCAGAAGATCAGGCTGTCCGACAAAATCGCTTGGCTATCTTGTCTCATTTAACTCAAAAAGCAGCTAAACTTGCTCGTTTTAACCAAATTAACACTAAATAAAATTTGATAAACGGACTTTATCTTATCACAAAGGAGAAGAAATGGATCAGAAAAAAATTGATCGTATCAACGAGCTTGCTAAAAAGAAAAAAGCAGAAGGCTTGACACCAGAAGAAAAAGTGGAACAAGCTAAACTACGTGAGGAGTACATCGAAGGTTATCGTCGCTCTGTTCGTCACCACATTGAAGGAATCAAAATTGTGGACGAAGAAGGAAACGATGTTACACCAGAAAAACTACGCCAAGTTCAACGTGAAAAAGGATTACATGGTCGTAGTCTTGATGACCCAAATTCATAATAATACTCTTCGAAAATCAAATTCAAACCACGTCAGCTTCACCTTGCCGTACTTAAGTACAGCCTGCGGCTAGCTTCCTAGTTTGCTCTTTGATTTTCATTGAGTATAAGTATTCTTTCTTTTAATAAAGACAGATGAAATCATAACCAAAAGACGGCTCTTTGTCAACTGTAGTGGGTTGAAGAAAAGCTAAGCTCGAGAAAGGACGAAATTTGTCCTTTCTTTTTTGATGTTCAGAGCAATAAAAATCCTTTTTTTGAAGTTTTCAAAGTTCCGAAAACCAAAGGCATTGCGTTTGATAAGTTTGATGAGATTATTGGTTGCTTCCAATTTGGCGTTGGAATAGGGTAACTGAAGGGCATTGACGATTTTCTCTTTGTCCTTTAGAAAGGTTTTAAAGACAGTCTGAAAAAGAGGATGAACCTGCTTGAGATTGTCCTCAATGAGTCCGAAAAATTTCTTCGGCTCTTTATTCTGAAAGTGGAAAAGCAAGAGTTGATAGAGATGATAGTGGTGTTTCAAGTCTTCGGAATAGCTCAAAAGCTTGTCTAGGATTTCTTTATTGGTTAAGTGCATACGAAAAGTAGGGCGATAAAAACGTTTATCACTCAGTTTAAGACTATCCTGTTGAATGAGCCTCCAGTAACGCTTGATAGCCTTGTATTCATGAGATTTTCGTTCAAGTTGATTCATGATTTGGACACGAACACGACTCATAGCACGGCTTAGATGTTGTACAATGTGAAAGCGATCTAGAACGATTTTAGCATTTGGGAGTGAAACAGTCTGGGAGACTGTTTCAGCCTGAGCCTAGAAATTAGAAAGCGAAGTTTCTTAGCTAAGTCATAGTAAGGACTAAACATATCCATAGTAATGATTTTCACTCGACAACGAACGGCTCTATCGTATCGAAGAAAGTGATTTCGGATGACAGCTTGTGTTCTACCTTCAAGAACAGCGATGATACTGAGGTTATCAAAATCTTGTGCAATGAAACTCATCTTTCCCTTGGTAAAGGCATACTCGTCCCAAGACATAATCTCTGGAAGACGAGAAAAATCATGCTTAAAACGGAAGTCATTAAGCTTGCGAATGACAGTTGAAGTTGAAATAGCCAGTTGATGAGCGATATCGGTCATAGAAGTTTTTTCAATCAATTTTTGCGCAATTTTTTGGTTGATAATACGAGGAATTTGGTGATTTTTCTCGACGAGAGAGGTCTGTGAGACCATCATTTTAGAGCAATGATAGCACTTGAAACGACGCTTTTTAAGGAGGATTCTGGTAGGCATACCAGTTGTTTCAAGGTAAGGAATTTTCGATGGTTTTTGGAAGTCATATTTCTTCATTTGACTTCCACATTCAGGACAAGATGGGGCCTCATAATCCAGTTTAGCGATGATTTCCTTGTGGGTATCTCTATTAACAACATCCATAATTTGGACATTAGGGTCTTTGATATCGAGCAGTTTTATGATAAAATGTAATGGTTCCATATGAATCTTTCTAATGAGTTGTTTCGTCGCTTTTCATTATAGGTCATATGGGACTTTTTTTCTACAACAAAATAGGCTCCATAATATCTATAAGGGATTTACCCACTACAAATATTATAGAGCCCAAAAGACTAGCAATTTGTGTTTGCTAGTCTTTTTTTCGCTAAAAAAGGAACCAAGATGGTTCCTAAAGTTATTAGTTACTTGCGCCAGATGTAGCGTCTGCGCCACCACCGTGGCTTCCAGCATCACCTGCATCAGAAGCTCCAGAGGTAGCATCTGCATCGCCGTGACCATGTCCGCCAGCAGGAGCTGCAGCATTTCCACCAACTAGACGTTGACCAGTTGTATTGAGGTACCAGTCAAGCCATGGTTGGAAATTAAAGATGATTTCATTGATTCCAGCATATGAACCATCTGGATAGTACATTGCTTGGTAATTATGGGTATTAATAACACCTTCAGGTGTTCCTGGTACAATTGTACGGACATATTCTTGGTCCCCATTACGCAATACGCCGACAACCCATTCAACGTTTTTCATTCTAGAATCTGGCAATGTACCGTGTACTGTTCCTAATCTATTTCCTGATTGAGCACGGACACGTTTACCAAACATTGTATCTGGGTCTTGGTGTGCGTTATTAAAGTACAAGAATTGATTATTATCATCTGCAAATGTCAATTCAAATGGCATTGCTTTCAAGAACATATCAATTTGGTTAACTGTCAAGATACCGTGGTCTAATTTAACGTAAGTATCTCCAGAAACAGCTCCAACAAGTTCAGCAGCTTTTTCTACCCATTCAGGATCATCTGGATCAACACCTTGGATGGTAGTTGCAATTGAATTTGTACAATATAAATCTTCTGGTTCAATTGGTTTTGGTTTTTTCAATTTTGAAACGACTCCCACATATTTTACAAAGTTGTCCAAGCATGTTTCAAGGAAATTAACAGTTCCTTCATTTGTGATATTTCCATTAACATCAAAAGCTTCTTTAGCTTTACCGAGAAGGAATTCATTTCCTGGAAGAGTATAGGCATTGACACCTGGAGCGTCAAGAATCTTACGAAGGTGAACTTGGGCACGAGAAGTACCTTGGTCGTAGTAAGAAGCACCCACAATCATGACTGGTTTGTTTTCAAATGGATGTACTTCGTATGAAAGCCATTCAAGAACAGATTTTAGGGAAGCTGAGATTGTGTGGTTGTGCTCAGGAGTAGCGATGATAACACCATCAGCACGAGTAATTTTGTTATATAAATAACGTAATTGGAAACTTTCGTCCCATTTTTCGTCTTGGTTAAACATTGGAACTTCGTCAATTTCAAGAACTTCTAATTCAAATTTGAGTTTGAAGTGACGACGGATGAATTCCAAGAGTTTACGGTTATATGATTGATCGTAGTTTGATCCTACAAGTCCAACAAATTTCATTCTTTTTGGTCTCCTATCTTACAAATTTTCCCAGTCAAAGTCTTCAGCATCTTTGCGAAGTAGTGCTTGTGCATTGCGCAATTTTTCTGTAATTTTTACAAAGATACGGAAGTCGTCAAAAGTGGCATCCAGTTTTTTGATAACATCAAGATCTACTAGGTCTCCACTTGGGGTGAAGGCTTGAAGAGAATGTGAAAGCAAGAATTCATCTGGAAGGACACTTGCTTTAATTTCTGGAGCATTCAAGATTTGGCGAAGTTGTAATTGGGCACGTGATGAACCAAGTGTACCGTAAGAAGCACCCGTAATCATGATTGGTTTGTTCAACAGTGGGTAAATACCGTAAGACAACCAAGCAAGAGCGCTCATCAAAACAGCTGGGATAGAGTGGTCATACTCAGGAGTACCGATAATAACACCATCTGCCTCTTCAATTTTAGCAGCAATTTCTAAAATTTCAACAGGTACTTGCTTGTCAGCTGGTTTGTTAAAGACAGGAATGTCTTTAATTTCAACAAGTTCAATTTCAGCTTTTTCAGCAAAGTGTTTTTGCATGTATTGAAGCAATTGACGGTTTGTAGAACGTTTTGAATTTGTTCCAACAATAGCAATAAGTTTTAACATGAGATTTCCTTTCTCTTTTTACATAATACGATTTTAAAACTCTATTGAAACATCTATTTCTATAGAGTAGGAATTCCTGAAGAACAGCTTAGATGACCTTCCTTATCGATGAGGACAGCTTCGATGCCCTCCAAACTTTCGACTTGCCAGAGGATAGAAGCAGGTCTTTCTCCAAATAGACGAGTTGTCCAGATTTCACCATCAACTGATTTATCAGAGATGATTGTTAGACTCGCTAGTTCCGTTTCAACAGGATAACCTGTTTGGCTGTCAAAAATATGATGGTAATCTTTTCCATCGACAGTCAGGTGACGTTCATAAATGCCTGAAGTCACGACAGATTTATTGACAACAGGGATGGTCATTAAGTGATTTCCCCTCGGATTGGCTGGGTCTTGAATCCCAATTCGCCAAGGCTGATCCCCTCTTGCCTGATTTTTTCCAATAGTCAGGATATTCCCTCCCAGATTGATCAAGGCAGATGTCACTCCCTCTTTTCTCAGAAATTGAGCAACTTTATCCGCACTATAACCCTTGGCTAAACAACCTAGGTCTATCTTCATTCCTTTCTGTTTTAGAAACACAGTAGAAGTAGAAGAATCTAACTCGATATAATGAGGATTGATTAAAGGGAGAATTGATTCGATTTCTTGAGGCTGGGCAACTTTGGCATCTGAAAAACCGATACGCCAGGTTTGAATCAAGGGACCAATGCTGATATTGAGATGGCTAGATGGCGCGAGGCTATGCTCTAATCCAAGTGAAATCAGTTCGAACAGGTCTGGATGAACCTTGACGGGGGCTATTCCAGCTTGATGATTGATTTCCATCAACTCAGATTCTTGGCTATTGGCATTGAAGCGGTATTCGAGCTCTCTGAGTAAATCAAAGGATTTCTGGATCAAGCTATCGGCTCGCTCATCTACTAATGAAATAGTGATAGTAGTCCCCATTAGCCGTTCGGAATGTGAACTAAGAGGCAAGCTACCAACTCCTTTCTCTTATGAAAAGAAGGCTGAAATATAGTAAATTTATATTAAATTTAACCCCTTACATTTTCTTTCCATGATACTAGCATACCATAAAGTCAGCGTTTTCACAAATAAAATTTGTAAACTTGTCAAGAAATATGCTCAGAAAAAAAGAGTAATTGTAAGAAAGACTGATAAAATACAGATTATTTACATTTTTTTACAAAAAAATCGGGAAAATTAACTAAACTCTTGTAAACGCTAACAGTAAATGTTATACTAGAAGAGTAAATTTAAAATTGAAGGTAGGAATTTTTCTATGAGTAAAATCGTTGTAGTTGGTGCTAACCACGCTGGTACAGCATGTATTAATACTATGTTGGATAATTTTGGAAATGAGAACGAAATCGTTGTATTTGACCAGAACTCTAACATCTCTTTCCTAGGATGTGGAATGGCTCTTTGGATTGGTGAACAAATTGACGGTGCTGAAGGCTTGTTCTATTCTGATAAAGAAAAATTGGAAGCTAAAGGTGCTAAGGTATACATGAATTCACCAGTTCTTTCAATCGACTATGATAACAAAGTAGTTACAGCAGAAGTTGAAGGGAAAGAGCACAAAGAATCATACGATAAATTGATTTTCGCTACAGGTTCTACACCAATCTTGCCACCAATCGAAGGTGTTGAAATTGTTAAAGGAAACCGTGAATTTAAAGCAACTCTTGAAAATGTACAATTCGTTAAATTGTACCAAAATGCTGAAGAAGTGATTCATAAATTGGCTGACAAGAGCCAACACCTTGACCGTATCGCCGTTGTTGGTGGTGGATACATCGGTGTTGAACTTGCTGAAGCTTTTGAGCGTCTTGGAAAAGAAGTTGTCCTTGTTGACATCGTAGATACTGTCTTGAACGGATACTACGACAAAGACTTCACTCAAATGATGGCGAAGAACTTGGAAGACCACAACATCCGCTTGGCGCTTGGTCAAACTGTTAAAGCAATTGAGGGTGACGGTAAAGTTGAACGCTTGATTACTGATAAAGAAACTTTCGATGTGGATATGGTTATCCTTGCAGTTGGTTTCCGTCCAAACACAGCCCTTGCTGATGGAAAAATTGAACTCTTCCGTAACGGTGCCTTCCTTGTAGACAAGAAACAAGAAACATCTATCCCAGGCGTTTACGCAGTAGGTGACTGTGCGACTGTTTATGACAACGCTCGTAAAGACACTAGCTACATCGCTCTTGCTTCAAATGCTGTTCGTACTGGTATCGTTGGTGCATACAACGCTTGTGGACATGAATTGGAAGGAATTGGTGTTCAAGGTTCAAATGGTATCTCAATCTACGGTCTTCACATGGTTTCAACTGGTTTGACTCTTGAAAAAGCGAAAGCTGCTGGTTACAATGCAACTGAAACAGGCTTTAACGATCTTCAAAAACCAGAATTTATGAAGCATGACAACCATGAAGTTGCCATCAAGATTGTCTTTGACAAAGATAGCCGTGAAATTCTTGGTGCACAAATGGTTTCACACGATTCTGCAATCAGCATGGGAATCCACATGTTCTCACTTGCTATCCAAGAGCATGTGACAATTGATAAATTGGCATTGACAGACCTATTCTTCTTGCCACACTTCAACAAACCATACAACTACATCACAATGGCTGCCCTTACAGCTGAAAAATAAAATTTGATGAACTATCTGTCCTTAAGTTAAGGTCAGATAGTTTTTTAATCAATGTGTACCCATACAATTACATTATTTTTATCTTGTGATTCCTTCTAATCTAACTTAAAATGAAATGGTAGCTACCAATACAAATGATGAGGATAAAGAAATGACTGAAAATCGTTATGAACTAAATAAAAACTTGGCGCAGATGCTCAAGGGTGGGGTTATCATGGACGTTCAGAACCCTGAACAAGCCCGTATTGCAGAGGCTGCTGGTGCGGCAGCTGTGATGGCCTTGGAACGAATTCCGGCTGATATCCGTGCGGCTGGTGGGGTTTCCCGTATGAGTGATCCAAAGATGATTAAGGAAATCCAAGAAGCGGTTAGCATTCCAGTAATGGCCAAGGTCAGAATCGGGCACTTTGTTGAAGCTCAGATTTTAGAGGCTATTGAAATTGACTATATCGATGAGAGTGAAGTTTTATCTCCAGCTGACGACCGTTTCCATGTGGATAAGAAAGAATTCCAAGTTCCTTTTGTCTGTGGAGCTAAGGATTTGGGCGAAGCCTTGCGTCGTATCGCTGAAGGTGCTTCTATGATTCGTACCAAAGGAGAACCGGGTACGGGGGATATCGTCCAAGCTGTTCGTCATATGCGTATGATGAATCAGGAAATTCGCCGCATTCAAAACCTACGTGAGGACGAACTTTATGTTGCTGCTAAGGACTTGCAAGTCCCTGTAGAATTGGTTCAATACGTTCATGAACATGGGAAATTACCAGTTGTAAACTTTGCGGCTGGAGGCGTTGCAACGCCAGCAGATGCCGCGCTGATGATGCAATTAGGGGCAGAAGGTGTATTTGTCGGTTCAGGTATTTTCAAGTCAGGAGATCCTGTTAAACGAGCGAGTGCCATTGTCAAAGCGGTAACCAATTTCCGAAATCCTCAGATCCTAGCTCAAATCTCTGAAGATCTAGGAGAAGCCATGGTGGGTATTAATGAAAATGAAATCCAAATTCTCATGGCTGAGCGAGGGAAATAGATGAAAATTGGAATATTGGCCTTGCAAGGTGCCTTTGCAGAACATGCAAAAGTGCTAGATCAATTAGGTGTCGAGAGTGTTGAAATCAGAAATCTAGATGATTTTCAGAAACATCAGAGTGATTTGTCGGGATTGATATTACCTGGTGGAGAATCTACAACCATGGGCAAGCTCTTACGTGAGCAGGACATGCTGATTCCCATTCGAGAAGCCATTCTATCTGGCTTACCAGTGTTTGGGACCTGTGCAGGTTTAATTTTGCTGGCTAAGGAAATTACTTCTCAGGAAGAGAGTCATCTAGGAACTATGGATATGGTAGTCGAGCGCAATGCCTATGGGCGCCAACTAGGAAGTTTCTATACGGAAGCAGAATGTAAGGGAGTTGGCAAGATTCCGATGACCTTTATTCGCGGGCCGATTATCAGTAGTGTTGGAGAAGATGTAGAAATTCTAGCAACAGTTGACAATCAAATCGTTGCAGCCCAAGAAAAAAATATGCTGGTAACTTCCTTTCATCCAGAATTGACTGATGATGTAAGCTTGCACCAGTACTTTATCAATATGTGTAAAGAAAAAAGTTGAGAAAAAATTCTCAACTTTTTTACATATAATAAACAATGGCAATGTATTGGAGGGCAGATGCTGCTAGGATAAAGAGATGCCAAATCATGTGGAAATAAGGTTTTTTCTTGGCGTAAAATCCAGCTCCAACTGTATAACAGAGTCCGCCAGTTACCATGAGACTCCAGAAAATTGGCGTTGTTTGACTGATAATGGCAGGAATGATAGCCAGAACCAACCAGCCCATAATCAGGTAAAGAGCAAGGCTAAATTTCTCATTGACTTTTTTAGCAAAGATTTTATAGAGAATACCAAAGATGGTCGTTCCCCACTGGATAGCAATAATCAGATAGCCAAACCAGTTATTCATCAAAGTCAGTACGACAGGTGTATAAGAGCCAGCAATAGCAACATAAATCATAGAATGGTCAATGATTCGCAAGACATATTTGTGGGTCGAACCATAGGCCATAGAGTGATAAATGGTGGATGATAGGAACATGAGAAAGAGACTAATAACGAAAATGGAAACGCCGATAGAGGATAAAAATCCGTGTGTCTCATAACTATAGGTTGATGAAATAGGCAGTAAGATTAGCATGATGACTGCACCTACGGCATGGGTCACACTATTAGCAATCTCTTCTCCGAAACTGAGTTGTTTGCTGAGTTTAAGACTAGTGTTCATTGGATTACCTCCTCTTGAGTATGATCGATTAAGGCTAGGGTTTGATGATAGAGTTTAACGGTTTGGCAGCTGGTTTGGATAATGGGGTTAGCTGGGTCAATTCCTTGGTTCATGTAGTCCACAAAAGCATCGTAGAGTTGGTCTGAACTTGCTTGAGTTTGGAGAGTATTAAGTGTCTGAGCTATTTCTTGAATAGAGAATACCGACTTGAGGGTTGTGATAGCAATCAGACGGGCAATCTGTTGGCGTTGGTATTTTTTCTTGTCAGGCTTTGTTAGGTAACCATGTTTCACATAATTGTTGACCATGGATGCTGTCAGGCCCTTGTCTTTATCAGGAGAGATAGGGGAGCAGACCTGATTGACATAGAGCAAAACCTGGTCCAGATAGAGGTCAATATTTGGGATTTCTGCCCATTTTGGGTAGGAAAAGGTAGTTTTCATTTTCAACTCCTTTTTATCTAGTTTTAATAACTAGATTATAAAATAATAGAAATAGAAAGTCAAGTTTTAACTGCTTGTAGAAAGACTTAAATTATGCTATGATGGGAGAAACTAGTCAGAAATGAGGAGAAAAGATGGAGATTCGTTTAGCTTTTCCAAATGAAGTAGATGCCATCATGCAGGTGATGGAAGATGCTAAAAAATGTTTAGCAGATGTTGGTAGTGACCAGTGGCAAAATGGTTATCCAAATGCTGATATTATTACTGAGGATATTATCTCAGGTCAAGCCTACGTAGCCTTGGAAGAGGGAGAATTACTAGCTTATGCAGCCGTGACCAAGAGTCCAGAGGCAACCTATGAAGCCATTTATGAAGGAAAATGGCAATCTGGAGAGTCAGAGTACCTAGTCTTTCACCGTATTGCTGTGGCAGCAGATGTGCAGGGACAGGGGGTTGCTCAGACTTTCCTAGAAGGCTTGATTGAAGGATTTGATTACCTAGATTTTCGCTCAGATACGCATGTTGCAAACGAGGCCATGCAGCATATCTTTGAAAAACTCGGTTTTAAACAGGTTGGTAAGGTTCCAGTTGATGGCGAACGCTTGGCCTATCAAAAATTAAAGAAATAATGCAAAAGATGTACGTAAAAATGCTCTACTTTTCGCCAATAGGAACCTTGTCTTTGGTTGCCGACGAGCAATATCTGTATGGCATTTGGGTGCAGGAGCAGAAGCATTTTGAGAGAGGACTAGGAGATGAGACGATAGAAGCAGTTGTTAGTCATCCAATTTTAGATCCAGTTATTGCTTGCTTAGATGATTACTTTAAAGGCAAGTCTCAGGATTTATCCGACTTGCCCTTGGCTCCAATCGGAACGGATTTTGAAAAGCGAGTTTGGTCCTATCTACAGGGAATTCCTTATGGTCAGACAGTGACCTATGGACAAATAGCCCAAGAGCTACAAGTGGATTCTGCTCAAGCAATTGGTGGGGCAGTGGGACGCAATCCGTGGTCTATCCTAGTACCTTGTCATCGGGTGCTGGGAGCTGGCAAGCGTCTGACAGGTTATGCTGCAGGAGTGGAAAAGAAAGCTTGGCTCTTGGAGCATGAAGGCGCAGATTTTAAAGATATAAAATAGAAAGTGAAAGACATGTTAGAATTTATCGAATATCCAAAATGTTCAACTTGTAAAAAAGCAAAACAAGAATTAAACCAACTCGGTGTGGACTATAAAGCCATCCATATCGTTAAAGAAACACCTAGCCAAGAAGTCATTTTAAATTGGCTAGAAACCTCGGGTTTTGAGTTGAAGCAATTTTTCAACACCAGTGGGATCAAATACCGTGAATTGGGGCTGAAAGATAAGGTAGGAAGTCTGTCAAACCAAGAAGCAGCTGAGTTGCTAGCAAGCGACGGTATGTTGTTAAAACGCCCCATTTTAGTAGAAAATGGAACTGTTAAGCAAATCGGTTATCGAAAAGCTTATGAAGAATTGGGATTGAAATAGTTTTTATCTATCTCTTTGATAGATAAAATATATAACCTCCCTGTTTCAAAGTATGATAAACTAGTAGGTAGACAAAGTCTGTACCTGACCGTAGCAAATAATTTCATTGACGGCAAAAGTATGGTAGAATGAATCATTATCAGGAGAGGATGTTTTTATGAATGTTACAACGATTTTAGCATCAGATTGGTACCAAAACTTGATGCAATTGATTCCGGATGGCAAGCTTTTTAGCTTGCGTTCGGTCTTTGATGGAATCCCGAGAATTGTCCAACAACTTCCAATAACGATTATGTTGACCATTGGTGGTGCTCTTTTTGGCTTGGTTTTGGCGCTTCTTTTTGCCATTGTGAAGATCAATCGTGTCAAAATTTTATACCCCTTGCAGGCCTTCTTTGTTAGCTTCTTAAAAGGGACACCGATTTTGGTGCAACTCATGTTGACCTACTACGGAATTCCTTTGGCTTTGAAAGCTCTCAATCAGCAATGGGGAACTGGTTTCAATATCAATGCGATTCCAGCCGCTGCTTTTGCGATTGTCGCCTTTGCTTTCAATGAAGCAGCTTATGCGAGTGAAACCATTCGTGCAGCCATTCTCTCAGTCAATCCTGGTGAGATTGAGGCGGCACGCAGTCTGGGTATGACCCGAGCACAAGTTTATCGTCGCGTAATTATTCCAAATGCAGCCGTTGTGGCAACTCCAACCTTAATCAATTCCCTCATCGGCTTGACCAAAGGAACTTCCCTAGCCTTTAATGCGGGTGTTGTGGAAGTATTTGCCCAAGCTCAGATTCTGGGTGGAGCTGATTATCGTTACTTTGAGCGCTTCATCTCCGTTGCCCTTGTTTATTGGGTAGTCAATATCGGAATTGAAAGCCTCGGTCGTTTCATCGAGAGAAAAATGGCTATTTCTGCACCCGATACAGTGCAAACAGATGTGAAAGGAGACCTTCGTTAATGATTAAGATTTCGAATTTAAGCAAATCCTTTTCAGGACAGACTGTCTTGGATCATCTGGACTTAGATATTCAAAAAGGGGAAGTTGTAGCCTTGATTGGTTCTTCAGGAGCTGGAAAATCAACCTTCCTTCGTAGTCTCAATTATCTTGAAACACCTGACAGTGGCTCTATTCAGATTGATGATTTCTCAGTTGATTTTTCTAAAATCACTCAAGAAGAAATCCTTGCCCTACGCCGTAAGTTGTCTATGGTTTTCCAACAGTTTAATTTGTTTGAACGCCGAACAGCACTTGATAATGTGAAAGAAGGCTTGGTTGTTGTCAAGAAATTATCCGACCAAGAAGCAACCAAGATTGCCAAGGAAGAGTTGGCTAAGGTTGGGCTTTCAGACCGTGAAAACCATTATCCTCGCCATTTATCAGGTGGACAGAAGCAACGGGTTGCCCTAGCGCGTGCACTTGCGATGAAACCAGATGTCTTGCTCTTAGACGAACCAACTTCAGCCCTTGATCCAGAATTGGTCGGCGAAGTAGAAAAGTCTATTGCAGATGCTGCTAAGTCAGGTCAAACCATGATTTTGGTTAGTCATGACATGTCCTTTGTAGCTCAAGTTGCGGATAAGATTCTCTTCCTAGATAAGGGGAAAATCATTGAGTCTGGAACACCGGATGAGATTATCCACCATCCTAAAGAAGAGCGAACAAAAGAATTCTTCGCTAGTTACAAACGGACTTATATTTGATATAATAGATAAAGAAAAACTCAGTTAGCTGGACTAGCTGAGTTTACTCTTTAAAAAAGATAGAAATGAGAGAAATCATGCTACTGCAACTATTTTCTTTATATTTCGAGAGTTTGATCTTGACCACCATCCTCGTCCTGATTTTTTTAGGGATTTGGATTGGACTGAGAGCCATGTCGGGAGTTGATAAGACAGCCAAGGCTCGCCAAGCCCATCTCTATGATATGATTATGATTGGTGTTTTGGTTGTTCCAGTATTATCCTTTGCGGTTATGAGTTTAATTCTTGTTTTCAAGGCATAATCCTTGCGTGATTGACAAGAAAGAGTTAGAATAAAGATAGTTACAACAAGAAAGAAGGAAACTATATGTACGATACTATTATTATCGGTGCTGGACCTGCAGGTATGACTGCAGCCTTGTATGCTGCTCGAAGCAATCTGAAAGTAGGCTTGATTGAAGGTGGTCTGCCAGGTGGTCAGATGAATAATACATCTGATATTGAAAATTACCCTGGATACGCTAATATTAGTGGGCCAGAATTGGCAGAAAAGATGTTTGAACCGCTTGAAAATCTTGGTGTTGAGCACATTTATGGTTATGTTGAAAATGTCGAAGACCATGGTGATTTTAAGAAAGTGATGACTGATGACCAAACATATGAAACTCGTACCGTTATCGTAGCGACTGGCTCTAAACACCGTCCTTTGGGAGTACCTGGAGAAGAAGAACTGAACAGTCGTGGTGTTTCTTACTGTGCCGTGTGTGATGGTGCTTTCTTCCGTGACCAAGATTTGTTGGTAGTTGGTGGCGGAGATTCAGCTGTCGAAGAAGCCCTCTTCTTGACTCGTTTTGCTAAGACTGTTACCATTGTTCACCGTCGTGACCAACTTCGTGCCCAAAAGGTTTTACAAGACCGCGCCTTTGCGAATGAGAAAATCAGCTTTATCTGGGATTCTGTAGTGAAGGAAATCAAGGGAGAAAACCGAGTAGAATCTGTCGTCTTTGAAAATGTGAAAACAGGTCAAGTGACAGAGCAAGCCTTCGGTGGCGTCTTTATCTATGTTGGATTAGACCCTCTTAGCGATTTTGTTAAAGAATTGAATATTCAAGATCAGGCTGGCTGGATTGTGACAGACAACCACATGAAAACTGCAGTTGATGGTATCTTCGCAGTTGGAGATGTTCGCTTGAAAGACCTTCGCCAAGTGACAACAGCAGTTGGAGATGGCGCTATCGCAGGTCAAGAAGCTTACAAGTTTATTACAGAACATAGTTAATCATAAAAAAGTTTCCAATCAGATGACTGGAAACTTTTTTTATAGTCTATTTCGGAAAACTTCGTACATGAGAATGGCTGCAGCAACACTGGCATTAAGGCTTTGAACATGTCCATTCATGGGAATAGTAATCATTTCATCGACCTGTTTTTTGATGTTGGTAGAGATGCCTTTTCCTTCATTTCCGATGATGAGGGCGATTTTTCCTTTTGTATTCCACTTATGGCAAGGAGTACCGTTCATATCTGTTCCAAAGGTCCAGAAGCCTTCACCCTTGAGTTTGTCTAGAGTTTGGCTCAGATTGGTTACGCGGGCAATTGGAACGTGTTCAATAGCACCTGTGGCCGTTTTGGCAACGACAGGAGTAACTCCGACAGCACGGTGCTTGGGAATGATGACACCTGAAACGTTGGTCGCATCGGCTGTTCGCAAGATAGAACCTAGATTATGGGGATCAGTTAGACCATCCAGAATCAATAGCAGTGGATTTTCTTCTTGGCGTGTTTTGGCAAGGATGTGATCCAGCTCGCTATAGGCAAATTCAGACACTCGTAGAACAAAACCTTGATGAACAGCACCTTCAGTCATCTCAGTGAGGGATTTTTTTGAGGTCCAAGAAATGGATACCTTCTTTTCTGTAGCCAGTTCCTTGACTTTCTCAACATTCTTACCTCGGAGATCTTCTTGGAGGTAAAGTTTGTTCCCTGTGTTTGCAAGGAGGGCTTCGGTAACGGCGTGGACGCCATAGACAATATCATTTGTTTTCATGCCTCTATTATAACACAAAACCCCGTCTTGCAACGGGATTTTATTTATTCAAGAATCAGTAGACCATCTTTAACTTCAAATGGGTCTTTTTCATTGATACGATCGTAAAACATGATTCCGTTGATGTGGTCAATTTCATGCTGAACAACGATGGAGTTGTAGCCTTTGAGCTTGATACGGTGTTTTTCGCCGTCCTTGTCAAAGTAGTCAACAGTAACGCGAGCATGGCGAACAACATAGCCAGGCACATTGCGGTCAACAGAGAGGCAACCTTCTCCTTCGCCAAGAGCAGCGTCTTGAACAGAGTGAGAGACGATTTTTGGATTGTACATAATGGCTTGTAAGTCGTAGGCTTCCTGCGGAGTTTCACCTTCTTCAACAATGTTTGGTACCAAAACAGCGATAATACGTTTTGAGATATCTAATTGAGGAGCAGCAAGTCCAACACCACCTCGGAGCCCCATCTTTTCAGCCATGACAGGATCTTGGGAATGTTTGAGGAATTGCATCATCTTTTCACCGAGAATGATTTCCTGGTCAGACAAGGGGAAAGTGACTTCCTCAGCAACCGCGCGTAGAGTTGGATTTCCCTCGCGGATAATATCTTTCATATCAATTAAGTGAGCAGCTTTTGTAATACGTTCTATTGCAGACATTTTCTCTCCTTTCATTACCTCTACATGATATCACAAAATGACAAGGATTGAAAGTATTACAGCCTTTAGGATTTATAGAAAATAGATAGGAAGTTCAATTCAATTGTGAAAGAAATACTTATCTGTGATATAATAAAAAGAAAAGGCTTGCATTAGAAAGTAGGGAGAATGAAGATGCAAAGAAGACAAGATAGACATAAACGTGGACCAGTTTTTCATTTTGTGAGAGGCTTTGTAAAC
This sequence comes from Streptococcus sp. KHUD_011, assembly GCF_046352925.1. GTDB lineage: Bacteria > Bacillota > Bacilli > Lactobacillales > Streptococcaceae > Streptococcus. The sequence continues at coordinate 725,466 of NZ_CP157578.1, forward strand.
TTTTTTAGGAGTTATCGCAAGTGGAGCAATAAGGGATTTGTGGCGATACTCTTGCTAGCAGTTGCTTTATCAATGGGCTTGGTCTTGTTGTTTGAAAGCTTCCAAGGAATCCCCTTAACCAGTCAAAAAAAGGATGCCATTTCTCAAGAAGCAAATAAGACCAATCAAAATACTAAAGATCAGGAAGAGGAAAAAACTGCTAGAATTATGGCCAATGGGGACCTCCTTTATCATATTCCTATTTATCGTTCGGCTTTAAAAGAAGATGGGACCTATGATTTTCATGAGAATTTTGATTATGTGAAACCATGGCTCAAACAAGCAGACCTAATTATAGGTGATTTTGAAGGTACTGTGAACAAGGACCACTATTTGGCAGGTTATCCTCTATTTAATGCACCTGGTGAAGTTATGGATGCCATCAAGGATGCCGGTTATCAAGTGCTAGACTTGGCGCATAACCATATCCTAGATTCACAAATAGAAGGTGTGGTTTCAACAGCAGATGCTATTGAGAAGGCAGGAATGACACCTATTGGAGTGTATACGCATGAGTCACGTGATCAAGCTCCACTGGTTATCAAGGAAGTGAACGGCATCAAGGTTGCACTTTTAGCCTATTCTTATGGTTTTAATGGAATTGAGCAAAGTATTTCTCAAGAAGACTATAACCGCTATCTTTCAGACCTAAATGAAGACAAGATGAAGGCTGAAATTGAACGAGCAGAGAAGGAAGCAGATATCACCATTATCATGCCTCAGATGGGTGTGGAGTATCGCTTGGAACCAACTGAAGAACAAAAGGCTCTTTATCACAAGATGATCGATTGGGGAGCGGATATTATCTTTGGAGGGCACCCTCACGTAGTTGAACCATCTGAAACGGTTGAAAAAGATGGGGACAAGAAACTCATTATCTATTCAATGGGGAACTTCATTTCCAATCAACGAATTGAAACCATGCAAGATGAAGAGAATGCTAAGTGGACAGAGCGCGGCGTGCTCATGGATGTGACTATTAAGAAAAAAGCCGGTAAGACGACAATCGAAACTGCAAAAGCGCATCCTTCTTGGGTAAACCGTACACCAAAAGGAACCTATTCTCCAGAAGGTTATCCACTATTCCTATACCAAACTTATATCTTAGAAGATTTTATCGAGGGTGGTAGTCATCGTGACCAGTTAGATGAAGCGACTAAGGAACGAATTGATACAGCCTACAAAGAAATGAACGAACATGTGGGATTGAAGTGGGACTAGCTTGAATCCAGAGGAAAGTAAATGACGATTAAGGTAATTGCAACAGATATGGATGGGACCTTGCTGGATGCTAGAGGCCAGCTTGATCTCCCACGTTTGGAAAAGATTTTAGATCAGTTGGATAAAAGGGGTATTCGTTTTGTCATTGCGACTGGGAATGAAATTCACCGCATGAGGCAACTACTGGAGCACTTGGTCGATCGGGTGGTTCTGGTTGTTGCAAACGGTGCTCGTATTTTTGAAAACAATGAACTGATTCAGGCTCAGACTTGGGATGATGCCATTGTCGATAAGGCTTTGGCTCATTTTAAGGGTCGAGCGTGTCAGGATCAGTTTGTTGTAACGTCTATGAAGGGTGGTTTCGTCAAAGAAGGTACGATTTTTACAGACCTTGAAAGTTTTATGACTCCAGAAATGATTGAAAAATTCTACCAACGGATGCAATTTGTGGACGAATTAACCTCTGACCTCTTTGGTGGTGTGCTCAAGATGAGTATGGTTGTTGGTGAGGAACGTTTGAGTTCGGTCTTGGAAGAAATCAATGACCTCTTTGATGGCCGTGTTCGTGCTGTATCGAGTGGCTATGGTTGCATTGATATCCTTCAAGCTGGAATTCATAAAGCATGGGGCTTGGAAGAATTACTCAAGCGCTGGGACTTGACCTCCCAACAAATCATGGCTTTTGGTGACAGTGAAAATGATGTTGAAATGCTTGAAATGGCTGGAATTGCCTATGCGATGGAAAATGCTGATGATAAAGCCAAAGCTGTGGCGACTGCTCTAGCGCCAGCCAATAGCCAAGGAGGAGTTTATCAAGTCTTGGAGAACTGGTTAGAAAAAGGAGAATGAAGTGGCAGTACAGTTATTAGAAAATTGGCTCCTAAAGGAACAAGAAAAAATCCAAACCAAGTATCGTCACTTAAATCAGGTTTCTGTTGTAGAGCCAGACATTCTTTTTATTGGGGATTCCATTGTCGAATATTATCCTCTGCAGGAACTATTTGGGACTGCAAAGACGATTGTCAATCGAGGCATTCGAGGTTATCAGACAGGGCTGTTATTAGAGAATCTGGATGCGCATCTGTACGGTGGGGCGGTAGATAAAATTGTCCTTTTAATTGGGACGAACGATATCGGAAAAGATGTGCCTGTGAATGAGGCTCTCAATAATCTCGAATCTATCATACAATCCATTGCTCGCGATTATCCACTGACAGAGATAAAATTGCTTTCCATTTTGCCAGTCAATGAGGGCGAGGAGTACAAGCAGACAGTCTATATCCGCACGAATGAAAAAATTCAGAAATGGAATCAAGCCTATAAAGAACTTTCCTCTGCCTATATGCAGGTAGAATTTGCGCCAGTTTTTGATAGTTTGACAGACCAGGCAGGCCAACTCAAAAAAGATTATACAACTGATGGGTTGCACCTTAGTGTTCCCGGTTATCAGGTTTTGACAAAATCTTTGAAAGACTATCTTTTGTAGTTAATTGCTTTCCTTTTTGCATTTTTGAGTTAGATAAGGTATAATGGTTTTATTGTCTTTTGGGGTCGTTACGGATTCGACAGGCATTATGAGGCATATTTTGCGACTCGTGTGGCGACGTAAACGCTCAGTTAAATATAACTGCAAAAAATAACACTTCTTACGCTCTAGCTGCCTAAAAACCAGCAGGCGTGACCCGATTTGGATTGCTCGTGTTCAATGACAGGTCTTATTATTAGCGAGATACGATCAAGCCTTGTCTAGCGGCTTGATAAGAGATTGATAGACTCGCGGTTTCTAGGCTTGAGTTATGTGTCGAGGGACTGTTAAACGAATACATAACCTATGGTTGTAGACAAATATGTTAGCAGATGTTTGGACGTGGGTTCGACTCCCACCGGCTCCATTGATAATTTACATTGTTTTGTAAATCTTTCTAAAACGTTGTTTTTACAACGTTTTTTATTTTATTCTTTGGTATTCTTTTGCAAAAAAAGAATACAACATTTTGTTGTATCCTAAATATTAAATCAAGTCCTGAATTTTCTTAAGTTTTTATCATATTTTCTGTTATAATTAAGGTGCCTTAAGAAAAATAATGAAAAAACTAAATGTTTTTCATATAGTTTTCATTGTTTTAATAGTTTAAAGTCAATCTTATTTTTCTCTAATAGAAAATAATGAAAAAGTAGGTTTAGAAAGAGGTAAGTATCTATGTCTTCTCATAAAAAAGTGTCACTCTCTGAGATTAATCAATCTATCGATACTCCAAATAACAATCATTTCTGGCAAAATTTAAATGCCTTTTTAGGTCCGGGTGCTCTTGTCGCAGTTGGTTATATGGATCCAGGAAACTGGATTACCAGTGTAGTCGGTGGTGCTTCCTATAAGTATAGTCTCTTGTTTGTTATCTTGATTTCATCTCTCATTGCCATGCAACTTCAGCAGATGGCAGGAAAGCTTGGTATTGTAACCCAGATGGACCTGGCTCAAGCAACGGCTCATCATTCACCTAAATGGCTTCGTTATAGTCTATGGGTGATTTTAGAATTAGCCTTGATGGCGACAGATCTGGCAGAAGTTCTAGGTTCAGCGATTGCTCTCAATCTTCTCTTTAAGATTCCGATTATGATAGCAATTCTCTTGACCGTGTTGGATGTTTTTCTCTTATTGCTTCTGATGAAATTTGGCTTTAAGAAGATTGAAGCTATTGTGACAACACTGATTTTAACCATTCTAGCAATTTTTACCTATCTGGTATCTTTGTCACATCCAAGCTTCCAAGGAATCGTTGAGGGTTATCTACCGAATGCAACCTTATTTGAAAGTCCCTTGCCAGGGCATGAAAGTCAATTAACCTTGGCACTAGGGATCGTGGGAGCAACGGTTATGCCCCATAACCTCTATTTGCATTCTTCCTTGTCTCAAACTCGGAAAATCAATCACAAGGACAAGAATGATGTTCGAAAAGCCGTGCGCTTTATGACCTGGGATTCAAATCTCCAATTATCCTTGGCCTTTGTGGTTAACTCCCTTCTATTAATTCTCGGGGCGGCTCTCTTTTTCGGCCATGCATCTGAGATTTCTGCCTTCTCTCAAATGTATAATGCCTTGCAGGATTCTACTATTGCAGGAGCTATAGCTAGCTCGACCTTATCAACCTTGTTTGCCTTGGCTTTATTAGCCAGTGGTCAAAATTCGACAATTACGGGTACCTTGACTGGACAAATCGTTATGGAAGGTTTCTTGCATATGAGATTACCTCAATGGTTCATTCGTTTGGCAACTCGTCTCTTTGCCTTGTTGCCTGTCATGATTGTAGCGGTTCTGTTTGGTCATCAGGAAAAAACATTGGATCAGTTATTGGTTTATTCACAAGTCTTTCTTTCGATTGCTCTTTCATTTTCAATCTTCCCACTGATTTATCTAACTTCTAAGAAATCACTGATGGGAGAATTTACCAATGCCAAATGGAATACCATCCTTGGCTATATCGTTTCCATTATCTTAACAATTCTCAATGTGAAATTGTTATTTGATATTTTCTAAGAAATTCACCCGAGTTATAAAACAAGCATATAAGAAAAAAGATACCCAAGATTGTACTGCACCCCAAAAGTTAGACAGAAAAAATCTAACTTTTGGGGTGTTTTATTATGAAATTGAGTTATGATGATAAAGTTCAGATCTATGAACTTAGAAAACAAGGATATAGCTTAGAGAAGCTTTCAAATAAATTTGGGATAAACAATTCTAATCTTAGGTACATGATTAAATTGATTGATCGTTACGGAATAGAGTTCGTCAAAAAAGGAAAGAATTGTTACTATTCTCCTGAACTAAAACAAGAGATCATTGATAAAGTTCTTCTTGAGGGGCATTCACAAATTAGGGCGTCTCTGGATTATGCTCTTCTAAGTAGTGGATTACTTTCGAATTGGCTGGCACAATATAAGAAAAACGGGTATACTATTGTTGAGAAAACAAGAGGGAGACCACCTAAAATGGGACGTAAGCCAAAGAAGAGATTTGAAGATATGACAGAATTAGAACGTCTTCAAGCAGAAAATGAGTACTTGAGAGCGGAGAATGCCATTCTAAAAAAGTTGAGAGAACTCCGATTGAGAGACGAAAAGGAGCAAGAAGAAAAACGGAAATTGTTCAAGGACTGGTAACAGAGTTTTCTTTAGATATCCTTCTAAAGATTATTAAACTTGCCCGTTCAACTTATTATTACCACTTAAAACAGCTGGATCAAAGCGATAAAGATTATGATATTAAAGCTGAAATTCAGTCAATTTATACTGAGCACAAAGGAAATTACGGCTATCGTCGCATGACTCTAGAATTACGAAATCGTGGCTTCGTAGTGAACCATAAGAAGGTGCAGCGTCTGATGAAAGTACTTGGTTTAACGGCTCGAATTCGCCGTAAACGGAAGTATTCTTCATACCAAGGAGAGGTTGGCAAGAAAGCAGATAATCTTATTCAACGTCAATTTGAAGCAACCAAACCAATGCAAAAGTGCTACACAGATGTGACAGAATTTGCCATTCCAGCAAGCACTCAAAAGCTTTACTTATCGCCAGTTTTAGATGGTTTTAACAGCGAAATTATCTCCTACAATCTTTCTACTTCGCCGAACTTAGTACAAATGAAAGCTATGCTAGAACAAGCCTTTACAGAGAACCATTACGAAAATACCATTCTCCATAGTGACCAAGGCTGGCAATACCAACACGATTTCTATCATCATTTTTTAAAGAATAAGGGAATCCAACCATCTATGTCACGTAAGGGAAATAGTCCAGATAACGGTATGATGGAATCTTTCTTTGGCATTCTTAAGTCTGAAATGTTTTATGGTTATGAGAATACGTTTCAGTCACTTGAACACTTGGAACAAGCTATTGTAGACTATATTGATTACTACAACAACAAACGAATTAAGGTAAAACTAAAAGGACTTAGCCCTGTACAATACAGAACTAAATCCTTTGCTTAAATTAATTGTCTAACTTTTTGGGGTCAGTACAGATTTCTTGGGTATCTTTTTTAAAATAAACGGAAGACATGGGATTCGAACCCACGCACGCTGTTACACGCCTACCGCGTTTCCAACACGGCCTCTTAAGCCTCTTGAGTAATCTTCCAATACTTACTCAAATAGTCTACCATAAAGGCCCCTATCTTGCAATAAAAATTCTAGAAATAAGAAAAATGATAGATTTTGAAAGAAAATGACAAAAAATGCTTGACTTTGAAAGAAAGTGTGATAGAATGAATAGTGTAAACGATAACAGGAGGTGATTCAGTGTTAAAAACAGAGCGGAAACAACTGATTTTAGAGGAGTTAAATCAACATCATGTAGTTTCTCTAGAAAAATTAGTTAGTTTGCTAGAGACCTCAGAATCAACGGTTCGAAGAGACTTGGATGAGTTGGAAGCGGAAAACAAGCTTCGTCGCGTGCATGGTGGAGCAGAATTGCCCCATTCCTTGCAGGAAGAAGAAACCATTCAAGAAAAATCTGTCAAAAACCTTCAAGAAAAGAAGTTGCTGGCTCAGAAAGCAGCCTCTCTCATTAAGGAACAAGATGTCATCTTTATCGATGCTGGAACAACAACTGCTTTTTTGATCCATGAATTGGTCAATAAGAATATTACTGTTGTGACAAATTCGATTCACCATGCCGCACAGTTGGTTGAAAAGCAGATTCCAACTGTCATGGTTGGAGGAAGTGTCAAGATGGCAACAGATGCTAGCATCGGGGGCGTTGCTCTTAACCAGATTAACCAATTGCACTTTGACCGTGCCTTTATCGGGATGAATGGTGTGGACGATGGCTATTATACGACTCCTGATATGGAGGAGGGAGCTGTTAAGCGTGCTATTTTAGAAAATGCCAAACAGACCTATGTCTTGGTGGATTCGTCAAAAATTGGACAAACTTGCTTTGCCAAGGTAGCACCACTCAAACGAGCTATTGTTATCACAAGTCAAGGGCATGAGCTCTTGCAGGCTATTAAGGAGAAAACGGAGGTAATAGAAGTATGATTTATACAGTCACACTCAATCCATCCATTGACTATATCGTTCGTTTGGACCAAGTCCAAGTCGGTAGTGTCAATCGTATGGACAGTGATGATAAGTTTGCTGGTGGGAAAGGAATCAATGTCAGCCGTGTCTTGAAACGTTTGGATATACCAAATACAGCGACGGGATTTATCGGAGGCTTTACTGGTAAATTTATCACAGATACCCTTGCAGAGGAAGAAATCGAGACATGTTTTGTCCAAGTGGCAGAAGATACTCGTATCAATGTTAAAATCAAAGCAGACCAAGAAACAGAAATCAACGGAACCGGTCCAAATGTCGAACCAGCTCAGCTAGAAGAATTGAAAGCTATTTTATCTAGTCTGACAGCAGAAGATACGGTTGTCTTTGCGGGTTCGAGTGCTAAAAACCTAGGAAATGTTATCTACAAGGATTTGATTGCCTTGACACGCAAGACTGGTGCGCAAGTCGTTTGTGACTTTGAAGGACAGACCTTGATTGATAGTTTGGACTATCAGCCACTTTTGGTCAAACCAAATAATCACGAGCTTGGAGCTATCTTTGGAGTGAAACTCGAAAGTTTAGATGAAATCGAGAACTATGCTCGTCAGTTACTGGCCAAAGGAGCTCAAAACGTCATTATCTCCATGGCTGGCGACGGTGCCCTTCTTGTCACATCTGAGGGAGCTTACTTCGCAAAACCTATCAAGGGAACAGTCAAAAATTCAGTTGGTGCTGGTGATTCTATGGTTGCCGGATTCACAGGTGAATTTGTCAAATCAAAAGACGCAGTAGAAGCCTTCAAATGGGGAGTTGCTTGTGGAACGGCAACTACCTTCTCGGATGACTTGGCAACAGCAGAATTTATTAAAGAAACATATGAAAAAGTTGAGGTAGAAAAACGATGAAAATTCAAGACCTATTGAGAAAAGATGTTATGTTGCTGGATTTGCAAGCAACTGAAAAAACAGCTGTCATCGACGAGATGATTAAAAGTTTGACAGACCACGGTTATGTGACAGATTTTGAAACCTTTAAAGAAGGAATTTTGGCGCGTGAAGCTCTTACTTCTACAGGTTTGGGTGATGGTATCGCAATGCCTCACAGCAAAAATGCTGCTGTCAAAGAAGCGACAGTTCTCTTTGCCAAGTCAAACAAGGGTGTTGACTACGAGAGCTTGGATGGGCAACCAACTGACCTCTTCTTTATGATTGCGGCTCCAGAAGGTGCTAATGACACTCATTTAGCAGCCTTGGCAGAATTGTCTCAATACTTGATGAAAGACGGTTTTGCTGACAAACTTCGTCAAGTAACATCAGCTGACCAAGTCATTGAACTTTTCGACAAAGCTTCCGAAAAAACTGAAGAGCCTGTTCAAGTACCTGCTAATAACTCGGGTGACTTTATCGTAGCTGTTACAGCTTGTACAACAGGTATTGCCCACACTTACATGGCTCAAGAAGCTCTTCAAAAAGTAGCTGCTGAAATGGGTGTTGGGATCAAGGTTGAGACTAATGGTGCTAGCGGTGTTGGAAATCAACTAACTGCAGAAGATATCCGAAAGGCTAAAGCTGTTATCATCGCAGCAGACAAGGCCGTTGAAATGGATCGTTTCGATGGCAAACCATTGATCAATCGTCCGGTTGCTGACGGTATCCGTAAAACGGAAGAATTGATTAACTTGGCTCTATCAGGAGATGCTGAAGTTTACCGTGCCGCTAATGGTGTAAAAGCTGCAACAGCATCTAATGAAAAACAAAGCCTTGGTGGTGCCTTCTACAAACACTTGATGAGTGGTGTATCTCAAATGTTACCATTCGTTATCGGTGGTGGTATCATGATTGCCCTTGCCTTCTTGATTGACGGTGCTTTGGGTGTTCCAAATGAAAACCTTGGCAATCTTGGTTCTTACCATGAGTTAGCTTCTATGTTCATGAAAATTGGTGGTGCAGCCTTTGGATTGATGCTCCCAGTCTTTGCAGGTTATGTTGCCTACTCTATCGCTGAAAAACCAGGTTTGGTAGCGGGTTTTGTGGCTGGTGCTATTGCTAAAGAAGGTTTTGCCTTTGGTAAAATCCCTTATGCAGCAGGTGGTGAAGCAACTTCAACTCTTGCAGGTGTCTCATCTGGTTTCCTAGGTGCCCTTGTTGGTGGATTTATCGCAGGTGCTTTAGTTCTTGCTATCAAGAAATACGTTAAAGTTCCTCGTTCACTTGAAGGTGCAAAATCAATCCTTCTCTTGCCACTTCTTGGAACAATCTTGACTGGATTTGTCATGCTAGCTGTTAACATCCCAATGGCAGCAATCAACACTGCTATGAATGACTTCCTAGGCGGTCTTGGAGGCGGTTCAGCTGTCCTTCTTGGTATCGTCCTTGGTGGAATGATGGCTGTTGACATGGGTGGACCAGTTAACAAAGCTGCCTATGTCTTTGGTACAGGTACGCTTGCAGCAACTGTTTCTTCAGGTGGTTCTGTTGCTATGGCAGCAGTTATGGCTGGAGGAATGGTGCCACCACTTGCAATCTTTGTCGCAACTCTTCTTTTCAAAGATAAATTTACCAAAGAAGAACGCAACTCTGGTTTGACAAACATCATCATGGGCTTGTCATTTATCACTGAGGGAGCAATTCCATTTGGTGCAGCAGACCCAGCTCGTGCGATTCCAAGCTTCATCCTTGGTTCAGCAGTAGCAGGCGGACTCGTTGGTCTTGCTGGTATCAAACTCATGGCACCACACGGAGGAATCTTCGTAATCGCCCTTACTTCAAATGCTCTTCTTTACCTTGCTTCAGTCTTGGTAGGAGCAATCGTGAGTGGTGTGGTTTATGGTTACCTGCGCAAACCACAAGCATAAAAAATAGAAAAATGAAAAGATTGGACCGTTTGGTGCAGTCTTTTTCTCTTTCCGAAATGCCTGTGAAATATGGTATAATAGAAGAATGGCAAACAAGAATACAAGTAAAACAAGACGGAGACCGTCTAAAGCAGAACTCGAAAGAAAAGAAGCGATTCAACGAATGTTGATTTCGTTGGGAATCGCGCTTTTATTGATTTTCGCAGCCTTCAAATTAGGGGCTGCAGGTATAACCCTTTACAATTTCATTCGCTTGCTGGTGGGTAGCCTAGCTTATCTGGCAATATTTGGCATCCTGCTCTATCTCTTCTTCTTCAAGTGGATACGAAAACAGGAAGGACTCTTATCAGGTTTTTTCACCATATTTGCTGGCTTACTCTTGATTTTTGAGGCCTACTTAGTTTGGAAATATGGTTTGGACAAGTCGGTTTTAAAAGGGACTATGGCTCAGGTTGTGACTGATCTGACTGGTTTTCGAACGACCAGTTTTGCTGGTGGAGGCTTGATTGGTGTTGGACTCTATGTGCCAACAGCCTTTCTCTTCTCAAATATCGGTACTTACTTTATTGGTTCTATCTTGATTTTAGTGGGTGCCCTCCTAGTCAGTCCTTGGTCTGTTTACGATATTGCTGAATTTTGCAGTAAAGGCTTTGCCAAATGGCGGGAAGGGCATGAGCGTCGAAAAGAGGAACGTTTTGTCAAACAAGAAGAAAAAGCTCGCCAAAAGGCTGAGGAAGAGGCTAGATTAGAAAAAGAAGAGGCTGAAAAAGCCTTACTCGATATGCCTCCTGTTGATATGGAAACGGGTGAAATTCTTACAGAAGATGTTGTGCTTGACGTTCCACCTGTTCCAGAAGAAGAGTGGGTAGAACCAGAGATCATCTTGCCTCAAGCTGAACTTGAATTCACTGAACAGGGAGATGGCTCTGATGTCGAAGATGTTCAGGTCGATTTTTCAGCAAAGGAAGCCCTTGAATACAAACTTCCAAGCTTACAACTCTTTGCCCCAGATAAACCAAAAGACCAGTCGAAAGAGAAGAAAATCGTTCGTGAAAACATCAAAATCCTAGAAGAAACTTTTGCTAGTTTTGGTATTAAGGTAACGGTTGAACGGGCTGAAATTGGGCCGTCAGTGACCAAGTATGAAGTCAAGCCAGCAGTCGGTGTACGGGTTAACCGCATTTCCAATCTAGCAGATGACCTCGCTCTAGCCTTGGCAGCCAAGGATGTCCGGATTGAGGCTCCAATACCTGGTAAATCCTTAGTCGGGATTGAGGTTCCTAACTCTGAGATTGCGACGGTATCCTTCCGCGAACTATGGGAACAATCTCAAACGAAAGCAGAAAATCTCTTAGAAATTCCTCTAGGAAAGGCAGTTAATGGCACCGCAAGAGCTTTTGACCTTTCCAAGATGCCCCACTTGCTAGTTGCAGGTTCAACGGGTTCAGGGAAGTCAGTAGCTGTTAACGGCATTATCGCTAGCATCCTCATGAAGGCGAGACCTGACCAAGTTAAATTTATGATGGTCGATCCCAAGATGGTTGAGTTGTCTGTTTACAATGATATTCCCCACCTCTTGATTCCAGTCGTGACCAATCCACGTAAGGCCAGCAAGGCTTTGCAAAAGGTCGTGGATGAAATGGAAAATCGTTATGAACTCTTTGCCAAGGTGGGAGTTCGGAATATTGCAGGTTTTAATGCCAAGGTAGAAGAGTTTAATGCTCAGTCTGAGTACAAGCAGGTTCCGCTACCACTCATTGTTGTAATTGTGGATGAGTTGGCTGACCTTATGATGGTAGCCAGCAAGGAAGTGGAAGATGCTATCATTCGTCTTGGGCAGAAGGCGCGGGCTGCAGGTATCCACATGATTCTTGCAACCCAGCGTCCATCGGTTGATGTCATTTCTGGTCTGATCAAGGCCAATGTCCCATCTCGAGTGGCTTTTGCGGTTTCATCAGGGACAGACTCCCGTACTATCTTGGATGAAAATGGAGCTGAGAAACTACTTGGCCGAGGGGACATGCTCTTTAAACCGATTGATGAAAATCATCCAGTTCGTCTCCAAGGATCCTTTATCTCGGATGATGATGTTGAACGCATCGTAAACTTTATCAAGGCTCAGGCAGATGCGGACTACGATGAGAGTTTTGATCCAGGTGAGGTTTCTGAAAATGAAGGAGAATTTTCAGATGGTGAATCTGGTGGTGACCCGCTCTTTGAAGAAGCCAAGGCTTTGGTCATTGAGACCCAGAAAGCCAGCGCATCTATGATTCAGCGTCGTTTGTCAGTTGGATTTAATCGTGCGACCCGTCTCATGGAAGAGCTTGAGATAGCAGGTGTCATTGGTCCAGCTGAAGGTACCAAACCAAGAAAAGTTTTACAACAATAAAAAAATAGCTTCTTTCCAAGTTTGGAGGGAAGCTATTTTACTGGCTATTGATTACTTTTATTTTCTGAAGTTGGAGTATTATTGGACTGTTTTTCATTATCAGCGGCAGGTTTACTTGGAGTAGGAGTAGAAGAATCCTGAGTTGCTGCTTTCTGCTCTTCTTTTTTCTCTTCCTTGACGCTAGATTTTGGTGTTTCCTCTTGCTGTGTTTTTTCTTGAGAAGTGTTATTTTCCTTATTGGGACTAGTGTTTTCCTGAGGGGATTCCTTTTGAATTTCTTTGACAATTGTTGTCGTCTGGCTTGTCGTAGGTTCTTTTTTAGTGTTTTTGTTATTATCTAAGGCGTTCATGATAGTGATACTTGCAGTAATTAAGCCAAGGATACTACCGATAGTGGCAACAGTTTTTTGAAAGACCGTGAAGCCTTTTTTGATGTGTTCTGTTTTTGGTTTTGAAGTTCTACGATAATTAGACATATATTCTCTCCTTTAATTAAAATTTATTATACCGCATTTCTTTAAAAAAATCTTAAAAAAAGAGGAATTGCCCTTTCTTGTCGCAGGCTCCGTTTCATGATACAATAGAAGGAGTGATTTTAGAAAGCGTGAGAAAACATGATTTACTTTGATAATTCGGCGACGACCAAGCCCTATCCTGAAGCCCTTGAAACTTATATGCAGGTCGCTTCAAAAATTTTAGGAAATCCATCTAGTCTCCATCGTTTGGGAGACCAGGCAACACGAATCTTAGATGCTTCTCGCCAACAGATTGCAGATTTAATCGGTAAGAAAAGCGATGAAATCTTCTTTACTTCTGGTGGGACAGAAGGAGATAACTGGGTCATCAAGGGTGTCGCCTTTGAAAAAGCTCAATTTGGCAAGCACATCATCGTATCAGCCATTGAACATCCGGCAGTCAAAGAGTCAGCTCTCTGGTTGAAATCTCAAGGATTTGAAGTAGATTTTGCTCCAGTTGATAACAAAGGATTTGTGGATGTTGAAGCGTTAGCAGATTTGATAAGACCTGATACGACCCTCGTTTCTGTCATGGCTGTAAACAATGAAATCGGCTCTATCCAGCCCATTGAGGCTATTTCAGAACTGTTGGCAGACAAGCCGACTATTTCCTTCCACGTTGATGCTGTTCAGGCACTTGCCAAGATTCCGACTGAAAAATATCTGACAGAACGAGTGGATTTTGCAACTTTCTCTAGTCACAAGTTTCACGGAGTTCGAGGTGTTGGATTTGTCTATATCAAGTCTGGCAAGAAGATTACGCCTCTTTTAACAGGTGGTGGTCAGGAACGTGATTACCGTTCGACAACTGAAAATGTGGCAGGAATTGCAGCGACAGCCAAGGCTCTCCGCTTGTCTATGGAAAAGCTAGATATCTTTACTAGCAAGACTGGTCAGATGAAGGCAGTGATTCGCCAAGCACTTCTGGACTATCCAGATATTTCTGTCTTTTCAGATGAGGAAGACTTTGCCCCTCATATTCTGACTTTTGGAATCAAGGGTGTTCGTGGTGAAGTCATCGTTCACGCCTTTGAAGACTATGATATTTTTATCTCAACGACCTCTGCTTGTTCGTCCAAGGCAGGAAAACCAGCCGGAACCCTGATTGCCATGGGAGTAGATAAAGATAAGGCTCAGTCAGCTGTGCGTCTTAGCCTAGACCTTGAAAATGATATGAGTCAGGTCGAGCAGTTCTTGACCAAGTTAAAATTGATTTACAATCAAACTAGAAAAGTAAGATAGGAGCATTCATGCAGTATTCAGAAATTATGATTCGCTACGGTGAGCTGTCAACCAAGGGCAAAAACCGTATGCGTTTCATCAATAAACTTCGCAATAATATTTCAGACGTTTTGTCTATCTATCCCCAAGTTAAGGTAACGGCAGATCGTGACCGTGCCCACGCTTACCTCAATGGAGCAGATTACACAGCAGTAGCAGAATCACTCAAACAAGTATTTGGGATTCAAAATTTTTCCCCTGTATACAAGGTTGAAAAATCTGTAGAAGTTCTGAAGTCTTCTGTTCAAGAGATTATGAAAGATATTTACAAAGAAGGAATGACTTTCAAAATCTCTAGCAAGCGTAGCGACCACAACTTTGAGTTGGATAGTCGTGAACTCAACCAAACACTTGGAGGAGCTGTTTTCGAAGCCATTCCAAATGTGCAAGCTCAAATGAAAAGTCCTGACATCAATCTTCAGGTGGAGATCCGTGAAGAAGCAGCCTACCTTTCTTATGAAACCATTCGTGGGGCTGGTGGTTTGCCAGTTGGAACTTCAGGTAAAGGGATGCTTATGTTGTCAGGAGGAATTGATTCACCTGTAGCAGGTTATCTGGCTCTTAAACGAGGGGTAGATATTGAGGCAGTTCACTTTGCCAGTCCGCCATACACGAGTCCTGGTGCCCTTAAAAAAGCCCAAGATTTGACTCGCAAATTGACCAAGTTCGGAGGCAATATCCAGTTTATCGAAGTTCCTTTCACTGAGATTCAAGAGGAAATCAAGGCCAAAGCGCCAGAGGCTTATTTGATGACTCTAACTCGTCGCTTTATGATGCGGATTACCGACCGTATCCGTGAGGTACGAAATGGTTTGGTTATCATCAATGGGGAGAGTCTAGGTCAAGTAGCCAGCCAAACCCTTGAAAGCATGCAGGCTATCAATGCCGTTACTAACACTCCCATCATCCGCCCAGTTGTAACCATGGATAAGTTGGAAATCATTGATATTGCACAAGAAATCGATACCTTTGACATTTCTATCCAGCCTTTTGAAGACTGTTGTACCATTTTTGCGCCAGATCGTCCGAAAACAAATCCTAAGATTAAGAATGCGGAGCAGTATGAAACTCGCATGGATGTTGAAGGTTTAGTTGAGCGAGCTGTGGCTGGAATCATGATTACTGAGATTACACCGCAGGCTGAAAAAGATGAAGTGGATGACTTGATTGACAATCTGCTCTAAATCAGAAAATCCAAAAGAATTTAGAAAAATAAATGAAAAAGTTAGTTTTTAATTCCAAAAGTGGAAGCAAAACTAACTTTTTTTCTATAATTGTGATATAATAAAATAAAATTTTGAATATAGAGAGTTTTCTGACAATGAATCAATCCTACTTTTATTTAAAAATGAAAGAACACAAACTCAAGGTTCCTTATACAGGTAAGGAACGCCGTGTACGTGTTCTTCTGCCTAAAGATTATGAGAAAGACACGGATCGTTCCTATCCTGTTGTTTACTTTCATGATGGGCAAAATGTTTTTTATAGCAAGGAGTCTTTCATTGGCCATTCATGGAAGATTATCCCAGCTATTAAGCGTAATCCGGATATCAGTCGCATGATTGTCGTTGCTATTGACAATGATGGTATGGGGCGGATGAATGAGTATGCGGCTTGGAAGTTCCAAGAATCTCCTATTCCGGGGCAGCAGTTTGGTGGTAAGGGTGTGGAGTATGCCGAGTTTGTCATGGATGTGGTCAAACCTTTTATCGATGAGACCTACCGTACCAAAGCTGACCGCCAGCATACAGCTATGATTGGGTCTTCACTAGGAGGCAATATTACCCAGTTTATCGGTTTGGAATACCAAGACCAAATTGGTTGCCTAGGCGTCTTTTCATCTGCAAACTGGCTCCACCAAGAAGCATTTAATCGCTACATCGAGCGCCAGAAACTATCGCCTGACCAGCGTATCTTTATCTATGTTGGAACTGAAGAAGCAGATGATACGGACAAGACCCTGATGGCTGGTAATATCAAACAAGCCTATATCGATTCGTCTCTTCGGTATTACCATGATTTGATAGCAGGTGGGGTGCACTTAGATAATCTTGTCTTGAAAGTTCAGTCTGGTGCCATCCATAGTGAAATCCCTTGGTCGGAGAATTTACCAGACTGTCTGAGATTTTTTGCAGAGAAATGGTAAGTTAGTAAAGGAGCAAGCCAATGCATATTGAAAACCTTAGCCACTGGAGTGGCAATCTTAACCGTGAAATGTACCTTAATCGTTATGGACATGCTGGGATTCCAGTTGTGGTCTTTGCTTCATCAGGTGGTAGTCACAACGAATACTATGATTTTGGCATGATTGATGCCTGTGCTTCTTTTATCGAGGAAGGCCGTGTCCAGTTCTTTACCCTATCCAGTGTAGATAGTGAGAGCTGGTTGGCTACTTGGAAAAATGGTCACGACCAAGCAGAGATGCACCGTGCCTATGAACGCTATGTGATTGAGGAAGCCATTCCTTTTATCAAGCATAAGACAGGTTGGTTTGATGGCATGATGACGACGGGTTGTTCCATGGGCGCCTACCATGCAGTCAACTTTTTTCTCCAACATCCAGATGTCTTTAACAAGGTGATTGCTCTTAGTGGTGTTTACGACGCACGTTTCTTTGTCGGCGATTACTACAATGACGATGCCATTTACCAAAACTCGCCAGTAGATTATATCTGGAACCAGAACGACGGCTGGTTTATCGATCGTTACCGTCAAGCGGAGATTGTGCTGTGTACGGGTCTTGGAGCCTGGGAACAAGACGGTTTACCATCCTTTTACAAGCTCAAAGAAGCCTTTGACCAGAAACAAATTCCAGCCTGGTTTGCTGAATGGGGACACGATGTCGCCCACGACTGGGAATGGTGGCGCAAACAAATGCCTTATTTCCTTGGAAATCTCTATTTATAAAAGGAGTTACCTATGAATTACCTTGTTATTTCTCCCTACTATCCTCAAAACTTTCAACAGTTTACCATTGAACTAGCCAATAAAGGCATTACCGTCTTGGGAATTGGTCAAGAGCCTTATGAGCAATTGGATGAACCTTTGCGCAATAGCCTGACCGAGTACTTCCGTGTTGACAATCTTGAAAATGTAGATGAAGTCAAACGTGCAGTTGCTTTTCTCTTTTATAAACATGGCCCAATTGACCGCATCGAGTCCCACAATGAATATTGGCTAGAGCTAGACGCAACACTCAGAGAACAATTCAATGTCTTTGGTGCCAAACCAGAGGATCTCAAAAAGACTAAATTTAAGTCTGAAATGAAGAAACTTTTCAAAAAAGCAGGTGTCCCTGTGGTACCTGGAGCTGTTATCAAGACGGAAGCAGATGTTGATCAAGCAGTAAAAGAAATCGGCCTTCCAATGATTGCCAAACCTGATAATGGAGTCGGAGCAGCCGCAACCTTTAAGCTTGAGACAGCAGACGATATCAATCACTTCAAGGCTGAGTGGGACCATTCAACCGTTTATTTCTTTGAAAAATTTGTCACTTCTAGCGAAATTTGTACTTTTGATGGTCTTGTGGACAAGGATGGCAAGATTGTCTTTTCAACAACCTTTGACTACGCCTATACACCGCTTGATCTCATGATTTATAAGATGGACAATTCTTACTATGTACTCAAGGATATGGATCCCAAACTTCGCAAGTATGGGGAAGCGATTGTCAAGGAATTTGGTATGAAAGAACGTTTCTTCCATATCGAGTTCTTCCGCGAGGGAGATGATTACATCGCTATTGAGTACAATAATCGTCCTGCTGGTGGTTTCACCATTGATGTTTATAATTTTGCTCATTCCTTGGATCTCTATCGTGGCTATGCAGCTATTGTCGCAGGAGAAGAGTTTCCAGTGTCAGACTTTGAAGCTCAGTATTGTTTGGCTACATCACGTCGTGCAAATGCTCACTATGTCTATTCTGAGGAGGACTTGCTTGCTAAATACAGCCAGCAGTTCAAGGTTAAAAAAATCATGCCAGCGGCCTTTGCGGAACTTCAAGGAGATTACCTTTATATGCTGACAACTCCGAGTCGACAAGAAATGGAGCAAATGATTGCTGATTTCGGACAACGTCAAGAATAAGAACTTTCGGATTAAGGAAAATTACTCCCTTAATCCTTTTGTTTTTTATAAGAAATAAAACCGCTTTCTCATATATTCTTTTAGAAAACATATTGCTAAAAGATATAAAAATTGATAGAATAAAGATTGTCTAAAAAATTTTAAGGAGAATCTATCAAATGGATTTCACATGGGCAATTAAATATGCCACTGAATTTTTGGGAACTGCTATTTTGATCATTCTTGGAAATGGTGCAGTTGCCAACGTTGAACTTAAAGGTACGAAAGGTCACCAAAGTGGCTGGATCGTTATCGCTGTTGGTTATGGTATGGGGGTTATGATCCCAGCATTAATGTTTGGTAACGTATCTGGAAACCACATCAACCCAGCCTTCACTCTTGGACTTGCAATCAGCGGTCTTTTCCCTTGGGCACAAGTTGCGCCTTATATCATTGCACAAGTTTTGGGTGCTATCTTTGGTCAAGCCTTGGTTGTGGCAACACACCGCCCATATTACTTGAAAACTGAAAATCCAAACAACATTTTGGGTACTTTCTCAACAATTTCAAGTTTGGATAATGGTACAAAAGAATCACATTTTGCAGCAACTGTTAATGGTTTTGTAAATGAGTTTGTTGGATCATTTGTTCTTTTCTTTGCAGCCCTTGGTATGACTAAAAACTTCTTTGGTGCTGAACTAGTATCAAAAGCACAAGCTGCTATCAATGCTCAAGTTGCACAAGCAACTACTCAAGGTCAAACAATTCCTCAAGAACAAGTAACAGCAGCACTTGACCAAGCTAAAGAACAAGTAGCACCATTTATGACATCTGGTCTTGGAATTGCTCATTTGGCACTTGGATTCCTTGTTATGGCCTTGGTAACATCACTTGGTGGACCTACAGGACCTGCCTTGAATCCAGCCCGTGACTTGGGACCACGTCTCCTTCATGCTTTCCTTCCAAAATCAGTTCTTGGTGAGCACAAAGGCGATTCAAAATGGTGGTATTCTTGGGTACCAGTAGTAGCACCTATCGCAGCAGCAATTGCGGCAGTAGCTATCTTTAAATTCCTTTACCTATAAGAAATTGAAACCGAGGAAATCCTCGGTTTTTTTATATGAAATTTTTACGAAAAATCGGTAAATTTGAGCATAATATCTTGTAAAAAATTCTAAAATCCTTTAAAATAAAAGAGTTGGAGGAATTTATGAATGTAAATCAAATTGTACGGATTATTCCTACTTTAAAAGTTAATAATAGAAAATTAAATGAAACATTTTATATTGAAACCCTTGGTATGAAGGCCTTGTTAGAAGAGTCGGCCTTTCTGTCACTAGGTGACCAAACAGGTCTTGAAAAGCTGGTTTTAGAAGAAGCTCCAAGTATGCGTACTCGTAAGGTAGAGGGAAGAAAAAAGCTGGCTAAACTGATTGTCAAGGTGGAAAATCCTTTGGAAATTGAAGGACTCTTATCTAAAACAAATTCGATTCGCCAATTATATAAGGGGAATAATGGCTACGCATTTGAAGTTTTCTCACCAGAAGATGATTTAATTTTGATTCATGCAGAAGATGATAGAGCCAGTCTAGTAGAAGTAGAAGAAAAGCCTGAATTTCAAACAGATTTGGAATCAATTTCTTTGAGTAAGTTTGAGATTTCTATGGAATTACACCTTCCAACTGATATCGAAAGTTTTTTGGAATCATCTGAAATGGGGGCATCACTTGATTTTATCCCAGCTCAGGGGCAGGATTTGACTGTGGACAATACGGTTACTTGGGACTTATCTATGCTTAAGTTCTTGGTCAATGAATTAGACATAGCAAGTCTTCGTAAGAGATTTGAGTCTACCGAATATTTTATTCCTAAGTCTAAAAAATTCTTCCTTGGTAAAGATCGAAATAATGTTGAATTGTGGTTTGAAGAAGTATGAAGTGGACCAAGATTATTAAAAAAATAGAAGAACAAATCGAGGCAGGGATTTATCCCGGAGCCTCTTTTGCGTATTTTAAGGACAATCAATGGACGGAGGTCTATTTAGGCTTGAGTGACCCAGAGCATGGCTTGCAGACTGAGGCAGGATTAGTTTACGACCTAGCCAGTGTCAGCAAGGTTGTTGGAGTTGGCACTGTTTTTACCTTCTTGTGGGAAAAAGGTCAATTAGATATTGACAGACCAGTAACCGATTTTTTACCTGAGAGCGATTATCCAGACATCACTATTCGCCAGCTCTTAACCCATGCTACAAATCTTGATCCGTTTATTCCCAATCGTGATCTTTTAACCGCCTCAGAATTAAAAGAAGCGATGTTTCATCTCAACAGACGAAGTCAGCCAGCCTTTCTTTATTCAGATGTCCATTTTTTGCTGTTGGGTTTTATTTTGGAAAGAATCTTTAATCAAGACCTGGATGTGATTTTACAAGAACAAGTCTGGAAACCTTGGGAAATGACGGAAACTCAATTTGGACCTGTTGAGCTTGCTGTTCCAACAGTTAGAGGTGTAGAGGCCGGCATGGTACATGATCCCAAGGCTCGCCTCCTGGGCAGACATGCAGGTAGTGCTGGTTTGTTTTCGACTGTAAAGGATTTACAAATCTTTTTAGAACACTATTTAGCAGATGATCTTGCAAGGAATTTGAGTCAAAATTTTTCTCCTTTGGATGACAAGGAACGTTCTTTGGCATGGAATTTGGAAAGAGATTGGCTAGACCATACGGGCTATACAGGTACCTTTATCATGTGGAATCGTCAGAAGCAAGAAGCGGCTATTTTCCTATCGAATCGTACCTATGAAAAGGATGAGCGTGCTCAATGGATTTTAGACCGCAATCAAGTGATGGACTTGATTCGTAAAGAAGAGTAAGGAGAGACATGTCAAATAGTTTAAAAGGGACTCTATTAACAGTTGTGGCTGGTATTGCTTGGGGCTTGTCTGGAACGAGTGGCCAATACCTGATGGTACACGGAATTTCGGCTTTAGTCTTGACTAACTTACGACTTTTAATCGCTGGTGGAATTCTCATGCTCTTGGCTTATGCTACTGCAAAGGATAAAATGCTGACCTTTTTAAAGGATAGAAAAAGTTTGCTGTCTCTTCTCATTTTTGCTCTAATTGGCCTCTTCCTCAATCAATTTGCCTATCTAACTGCTATTCAGGAGACCAATGCAGGAACCGCGACGGTGCTTCAGTATGTTTGTCCTGTCGGAATTTTGATTTATAGCTGTATCAAGGATAAGGTAGCACCGACACTGGGAGAGATTGTTTCTATCATATTAGCCATAGGAGGGACCTTCCTGATCGCCACTCATGGGCAGTTGGACCAGTTATCCATGACACCTGCAGGTCTGTTCTGGGGTCTCTTTTCTGCTCTGACTTACGCACTTTATATCATTTTGCCCATAGCCTTGATTAAGAAGTGGGGGAGCAGTTTGGTCATTGGTGTGGGAATGGTCATAGCAGGTTTAGTCGCCCTTCCTTTTACAGGGGTTCTACAGGCCAATATACCGACTAGTCTTGATTTTCTCCTTGCTTTTGCGGGCATTATCCTTATCGGGACTGTCTTTGCCTATACAGCCTTTCTAAAAGGAGCCAGTCTGATAGGACCGGTCAAGTCAAGTTTGTTGGCTTCGATTGAGCCAATCTCGGCAGTTTTCTTTGCCTTCCTGATCATGAATGAACAATTTTATCCCATTGATTTTCTTGGCATGGCAATGATATTGTTTGCTGTAACTCTGATTTCTTTGAAAGATTTACTCTTAGAAAAATAAAAAAACTCTTTGTCCGTAACAGAGAGTTTTTGCCTAGTAATCTAATTATTTTCAAGATAAAATTCAAAACGTTCGCCTACGTATTGACTTTTTACGTATTCAAAAGCTGTCCCATCTTCTAGGTAAGAAACCTGAGTCAGCCCAAGAATAGCATGTCCTTTTTCAACTTGCAAATAGTGGGCAATTTTTTCCTTAGCGAGACGAGCATAGATAGTCTGCTGTGATTTGCCGATACGATAGCCATGTTTTTGTAGGGTTTGGAAGAAATGACTGGTGATTTCTTCTTTTTTAAAGTCCTTAATGAATTTTTCAGGAATAGAAGCAACTTCATAAACTAGAGGGACTTGGTCGGCATAGCGCACACGTTCCATTCGGATAATATTTTCGGTAGGAGAAATTCCTAGCTTGGCAACTTCCTGCTCATTAGGAATGGTTTTTCTGTAGGAAATGAGCTGGCTAGAGGGAATTTTGCCTTGAGATTTGACAATTTCAGTAAAACTGGTTGTCCCTCGCATCTTTTCTTGTACCCGAGTACTGGAAACAAAGGTGCCACTTCCTACTCGACGCTCTAAGACACCTTCTTCGACTAATAGAGATACAGCCTGTCGGAGGGTCATCCGGCTGACCTCAAACTGCTCTGCTAAATCTCGTTCACTAGGGAGTCTCTCCCCAATAGCCCAACGGTGCTCGTCAATATCCTTTTTTATCTGATCATGGATTTTCATATAAGCTGGTAGCATATTTTTCACTTCATTTCTATCTTTTCTCTATTGTACCCCAATAAACTAGAAAAAGTCAAACTTCGCCTTGTTTAGTTGGTAATTCGCCCTTATTTGTGATAGAATATTGAAAAAAGATATTTCTTTTGAGAAAGGAAAAAGATGAGCAACATTTCAACTGATTTGAAAGATGTAGAAAAAATCATCGTATTGGACTATGGTAGCCAATACAACCAGCTGATTTCACGCCGTATCCGTGAGATTGGTGTTTTTTCAGAACTAAAGAGCCATAAAATTTCAGCTGCTGAAGTTCGTGAAATCAATCCTGTAGGAATTATCCTATCAGGTGGTCCAAACTCTGTATACGAAGATGGTTCATTCGATATTGACCCAGAAATCTTCGAACTCGGAATTCCTATTTTGGGAATTTGTTACGGTATGCAGTTATTGACCCATAAACTTGGAGGAAAAGTTGTTCCTGCAGGTGACGCTGGAAATCGTGAATATGGTCAATCAACCCTAACTCACACACCATCAGCTCTTTTTGAATCAACACCTGATGAGCAGACTGTTTTGATGAGCCATGGTGATGCAGTTACTGAGATTCCTGCCGACTTTGTTCGTACAGGTACATCAGCTGATTGCCCATACGCAGCCATCGAAAACCCAGATAAACACATTTACGGTATCCAATTCCACCCAGAAGTTCGTCATTCTGTATACGGAAATGATATCCTTCGTAACTTTGCTCTTAACATTTGTAAGGCTAAAGGCGATTGGTCAATGGATAACTTCATTGATATGCAGATTCAAAAAATTCGTGAAACTGTTGGTGATAAACGTGTCCTTCTTGGCCTTTCAGGTGGGGTTGACTCATCTGTCGTTGGGGTTCTTCTCCAAAAAGCGGTTGGCGATCAATTGATCTGTATCTTCGTAGACCACGGTCTTCTTCGTAAAGGAGAAGCGGATCAAGTTATGGAAATGCTTGGTGGTAAGTTTGGTTTGAATATCGTCAAAGCAGACGCTGCTAAACGTTTCCTTGATAAACTTGCTGGCGTTTCTGACCCTGAGCAAAAACGTAAAATCATCGGTAACGAATTTGTGTATGTCTTTGATGACGAAGCAAGTAAGCTCAAAGATGTGAAATTCCTTGCTCAAGGTACCTTATACACAGACGTTATCGAGTCTGGTACGGATACAGCTCAAACTATCAAGTCACACCACAACGTGGGTGGTCTTCCAGAAGACATGCAGTTTGAATTGATTGAACCACTCAACACTCTCTATAAAGATGAAGTTCGTGCCCTTGGTACAGAGCTTGGTATGCCAGACCATATCGTATGGCGCCAACCATTTCCAGGACCAGGACTTGCTATCCGTGTCATGGGTGAAATCACTGAAGAGAAACTAGAAACCGTTCGTGAATCAGACGCTATCCTTCGTGAGGAAATTGCTAAAGCAGGTCTTGACCGCGATATCTGGCAATACTTCACAGTGAACACAGGCGTTCGTTCAGTCGGTGTTATGGGTGACGGTCGTACATATGACTACACGATTGCAATCCGTGCTATCACCTCTATCGATGGTATGACAGCTGACTTTGCAAAGATTCCTTGGGATGTCCTTCAAAAGATTTCTGTACGTATCGTAAACGAAGTGGACCACGTTAACCGCATCGTCTATGATATTACAAGTAAACCACCTGCAACAGTTGAGTGGGAGTAAAGCTATAAATACTTTACTCTTATAGTAAATGAAAAATAAGGATTTCGAGAGAACAAAATCGTTCTCTCTTTTTTTAGCTGAATATTTTAAGTAAAAGGTTAAGCTATTCTTTCATAAAACAAGACAGAATGGTTGCCTCCAAAGTCTCATCATAAGAGAACAGTTATATTCTCTGGATCTACTTTTGAGATGGTAAAAATAGATATACTGATATCCATTCCTTTTATCATATCCTTGATTTCTTAAGTTTTAAAGACAGTTTAATCAGGATTCCTTTTATATATCGATTAAGAAATAAATAATCTGTCTTGAATCCTACCATAGATGTATAAAGAGTCATTTTGTTTTTTTGTTTCGTATCAGTATCAATCCGTTCTGATATTGTTTTTTGAATTTTAGAAAATTCTAGTACAGTAGTTAGGAAGTTTTTATAAATTTATTGTATTTAATTCTTGACTTGATACCTTTACTTTTTTAGTTAATTATGTAATAATATTAACAATACAAATAAATGAAAGTTGGTGTTTCTATTGCATAAAGCAGTAAAACAAGAAAAAGGTCATGGCTATCTCCGTAAAACTAAGTTAGGTTTGTTAAGTGGCATTATCCTAACGACTGCTTTAGGGAGTTTATTTTTAAATGGGATTGTAAGCGCTGACGAACAACCAAATTCAAGTACACCTCCTAATGCAGCACAGACTCCTCCTAGCGAAACTGTGGTTCAAAGTGAGTATGAAACGAGTACAACACATACGGTAAAAGAAACCGAGTTAAAAGCTAAAGTTGAAGAAGTAAAAGCTTTAGGGGTTAAGGTTACAGAAACACCCACTGAAAATGTAGGTGTTGCAAATAGTTCTTCTGAGGTTACACATTTACGCACAACTGCCGAAGAGAAAGTAGATGCTCAAATTCGTGATTTAGAGTCTGCAAAAGCTGAACAAGAGCAAGTGAAAGCGGATAGAACGAAGATTGATGAGTTTAAAAATACTCTTATCAATGCTAATTATATTAAAGTAAAAGCTAGATTAGTTTCTCAGGTAAATAGTCGAGATATCGATGAAGATGTCTCGAAAGAAGCGTCAGTTAGCCCGATTACATCAAGTAGCGGTGAAATTCGGTATTTGAAAGCGAATGAATTGGAGTTAACTGATTCTCAAGGTTTGTATAATGCAGTATCGAAACCAACTACTGAGGAAGTTACAGAAACATTTATTAAGGTACCTGCTCGAATTGGAATTACAGATAAATATGCAACAAATCGTGTGAATATCGGGTATCCTGCTCGTATAGTGGAACTAACTCCAAACACTGTGTATAGTTACACCATCACACCTCGTTCAGATAGTGTTTTATCTAGTATTTACGGTATCGGTAGTATTGAGACAACTGCTAAATTTGAGTATACGCTACCTGAAGAAACCAAACTTTACGCTACATTTAGCAGTAAACCTGTTGAGACTCATGTAATTATTAAAAACTTAACTCGACGTGCTGAAAATCATACTGATTTCATTGGTTATACTCGAACTTATACTTATAAGGATAAGCAAGGAAATATTATTCCAATTAAAGATTTATATGCAAAATTCTTAGATGTCCAAGGTTTTAAGGGTAAAGGGGTTATAACGTCTTCTGATATTCCAAAATCTAAATTATCCGAGTTTGAAGTACGTTCAGCTGGTGCTGATTACACTTATAGACAAGAAACATCTTTACTTGGAGAAAATACAATTTCTCAAAAAGAGTACATTGCTAGTAAAGTAGTTCCTAATAAACGTAATCAGTTTACACCTCGCATTGTTTATGCATCAAATCTCCAAAGAGTTGAATTGACAGATACAGAAAAAGCAATCAACGGTGTGTCTCGCACTTTCCATACTGTTACTTATACAGAAGTTCAAAACAAAGGTTTAGTGACTCAGAAGTTTGTAAACGAACAAGGTGTTGAAATTGCACCTAGTGTTAAATCTGAACTTAAAGAAGTAGGTTCTGAGGTATCTTTAACTCATCCGACCGATTTGGACTTTGAGAACAAGCGTTATACCTTTAAAGAACAAGACAAACAAGATATTACAGAGATTGTGAAAGGTGAAACTGTCATTACCTATGTGTATAAACAGAAGTATGAGAATAACTTACCACCTGTAGAAACAGAAACAAAAATTCCAATTACAACAACTTATGTAGAAGACAAAACAATCGACTATGGTACGGAAATTGTTGAATCGAACGGTAGCGAAGGTAAAATTGTAACTACAACACCTAAAATTGTGAATGAACTTGATGGTATTGTAACTGACGGTAAGCCGACTGAAAAAGAAACTCCTATGGTACCAAAAGTAGTTAAAGTAGGTACTAAACCTAAAGTTGTAGAAACAACTACTCCATATACAACACGTTATGTAGAAGATAATACAAAAGATAAAGATTATCGTGAAGTAACAAAACCTGGTAAATCTGGTAAGACAACTACTACGACAACTTATACCTTGGATCCTAATACAGGAGCAGTAACACCGAATGAACCAACCATGATTACTGAAGAAGCAGTAGAAGAAGTTATCACAGTAGGTACGAAACCAACAGTTGTAGAAACAACTACTCCATATACAATACGTTATGTAGAAGATAATACAAAAGATAAAGATTATCGTGAAGTAACAAGACCTGGTAAATCTGGTAAGACAACTACTACGACAACTTATACCTTGGATCCTAATACAGGAGCAATAACACCGAATGAACCAACCACGATTACTGAAGAAGCAGTAGAAGAAGTTATCACAGTCGGTACGAAACCAAAGGTTGAAAGGCCAAAAGTTGAAACACCAAAGGTTGAAAGGCCAAAAGTTGAAAGGCCAAAAGTTGAAACACCAAAGGTTGAAAGGCCAAAAGTTGAAAGGCCAAAGGTTGAAAGGCCAAAAGTTGAAACGCCAAAGGTTGAAAGGCCAAAAGTTGAAACGCCAAAGGTTGAAAGGCCAAAAGTTGAAACACCAAAGGTTGAAAGGCCAAAAGTTGAAACACCAAAGGTTGAAACGCCAAAGGTAGAAGTACCAAAATCAAAGACACCAACTGAACAATCGACAAAAGAAACTTCACAAATTCCGACTTCTGTAGCAAGTAAGAGAGAGGAATTGCCTAATACAGGTACAGAAGATCATGCTAATCTTGTAGTCTTAGGACTTCTAGGAGTTTTGAGTGGATTTGGATTTCTTGCACACAAGAAAAAAGAAGTGGAGAAATAGTTTTTTCTAACCTATATTAGAAAAGGGCTCACATCTGTGGGCTTTTTCTCTTTGACAATCTTTTTGCTTTAATAATCTAAAAGATTAGAATTGTCAAAACAATCTGTCTAGGCTTGATTTTATGGCTTATTTACTATAAAATGAGAAGGAAAAACGTCAAACTTTTATATTGCAAATAGGAGAAAACATGACAAAAACATTAAAACGTCCAGAGGTTTTATCACCTGCAGGGACTTTAGAGAAGCTAAAGGTAGCTGTTCAATATGGAGCAGATGCTGTCTTTATCGGTGGTCAGGCCTATGGCCTTCGTAGCCGTGCCGGAAACTTTACTTTCGAACAGATGGAAGAAGGTGTCCAGTTTGCGGCCAAGTATGGTGCTAAGGTTTATGTGGCTGCCAATATGGTTATGCACGAAGGAAATGAGGCTGGTGCCGGTGAGTGGTTCCGTAAACTACGTGATATCGGAATCGCGGCAGTTATCGTGTCTGATCCAGCCTTGATTATGATTGCGGCTACAGAAGCACCAGGTCTTGAAATCCACCTCTCTACCCAAGCAAGTGCCACTAACTATGAAACACTTGAGTTCTGGAAAGAACTAGGTTTAACTCGTGTCGTTTTGGCGCGTGAGGTTTCAATGGAAGAATTGGCAGAAATTCGCAAACGTACAGATGTTGAGATTGAAGCCTTTGTTCATGGAGCCATGTGTATTTCTTACTCTGGTCGTTGTACTCTTTCAAACCACATGAGTATGCGTGATGCTAACCGTGGTGGTTGCTCTCAGTCTTGTCGTTGGAAGTACGACCTTTACGATATGCCATTTGGGAAGGAACGTAAGAGTCTTAAAGGTGAAATTCCTGAAGAATTTTCAATGTCAGCCGTTGATATGTCCATGATTGACCATATCCCAGATATGATTGAAAACGGTGTGGACAGTCTCAAGATTGAAGGACGTATGAAGTCTATTCACTACGTATCAACAGTAACAAACTGCTACAAGGCAGCTGTTGATGCTTATCTAGAAAGTCCAGAGAAGTTTGAAGCTATCAAGCAGGACTTGATTGATGAAATGTGGAAGGTTGCCCAACGTGAATTAGCAACAGGTTTCTACTATGGTACACCATCTGAAAATGAGCAGTTGTTTGGTGCTCGTCGTAAAATTCCTGAGTATAAGTTTGTCGCTGAAGTGGTTTCTTACGATGATGCGACACAAACAGCAACCATTCGCCAACGGAACGTCATTAACGAAGGGGACCAAGTTGAGTTTTATGGCCCAGGTTTCCGTCATTTTGAGACTTATATCGAAGATTTGCATGATGCTAAAGGAAATAAGATCGATCGCGCTCCAAATCCAATGGAACTATTGACTATCAAGGTTCCACAACCTGTTCAAGCTGGAGATATGGTTCGAGCTCTCAAAGAAGGTCTCATCAATCTTTATAAGGAAGATGGAACCAGCGTCACAGTTCGTGCTTAATAAACATGTAGGGGACGAAAGCTTTCTAGTTGCTTTCCCTTTAATCCTATTTACTAAAAGAACATTAGGTTAAAAAAATATATTAATTTCCATCCGAGATTTCATCTCGGATTTTTTCATTATTTTTCAGAAAGACCTAGATAATAGACGGATTTATTACAAGTTTTTTCCAAAATTTTCTATATAATAGACTTAAAAATAGTAAAATTGTAAATAATTTTCATTAAACGCTTTCAATGTTAGTAAAAAGTTGACAAATCCAATTTTTAGGACTAAACTAAGTAAGTAAATAAATTTTAATTAAAAGGAGAATTCGTCATGAATTTAACATATTTCGGTCTATGTCTTGCCTGTATGGGTGTATCTCTTGGTGAAGGTATGTTGATGAACGGTTTGTTGAAATCAGTTGCTCGCCAACCAGATATCATCTCAGAACTACGTAGTTTGATGATCCTAGGGGTTGCCTTTATTGAAGGTACTTTCTTCGTTACTCTTGTCTTTTCATTTATCATCAAATAAAAGAAGTATAAATTGAAAAAGGGAGGATTTTAGATGGAAGAAAGTATTAATCCAACCATCAATATTGGTCCTGTTACCTTTAATTTAACCATAGTAGTTTTGACTTTGTTGACTGTAGCACTTATTTTTGGCTTTATTTATTGGGCAACTCGAAATATGACTTTGAGACCCACAGGAAAACAAAATGTATTAGAGTATTTATTTGATTTTGTTGTTGGATTTACAAAATCAAACCTTGGTCCAATGATAAAGGATTATTCTCTCTTTTATTTCTGTTTATTCCTATTTATGGCCATTGCAAATAATATTGGCTTAATGGCTAGAATTCAGACTACAGATGGTGTAAATCTTTGGACCTCACCAACAGCAAATTTGTCATTTGACTTGGTCTTGTCTTTTACAATTATCTTAATGACTCACGTAGAAGGAATTCGTCGTCGTGGAATCAAAAAGTATTTAAAAGCATTTGTAACACCAGGTTTTATGACACCAATGAATCTCTTGGAAGAAGTTACCAATCTCCTTTCACTTGCATTGCGGGTCTTTGGTAATATCTTTGCAGGGGAAGTGATGGCAAGTATGTTAGTCCTACTTTCTCATCAGGCCTTCTATTGGTATCCTATTGCTTTTGGAACAAATCTAATCTGGACTGCATTTTCTGTTTTTATTTCTTGTGTACAAGCATATGTATTTACATTGTTGTCTTCGATGTACTTAGGAAATAAAATTAATGATGAAGAATAGAAAGGAGTAGTTTATGAATGTAACAGTAGGTGAATTGCTTGGTGATTTTATACTAATCGCTGGTTCCTTTATTCTCTTGCTAGTCTTGGTTAAGAAATACGCTTGGTCAAATTTGACTAGCATTTTCGAACAAAGAGCAGAAAAAATTGCAGCAGATATTGACGGAGCTGAACAAGCACGTCAAAAAGCAGAAGTATTGGCTCAGAAACGCGAAGATGAATTGGCTGGTAGCCGCAAAGAAGCTAAGACAATCATTGAGAATGCGAAAGAAACAGCTGAGAAAAGCAAAGCTAGTATTTTAGCAGATGCTAAGCTAGAAGCAGGACGCTTGAAAGAAAAAGCGAACCAAGAAATTGCTCAAAATAAAGCTGAAGCTTTACAAAGCGTTAAGGGTGAGGTAGCAGATTTGACAATCAGCTTGGCTGGTAAAATCATCTCACAAAACCTTGACGGTCATGCCCATAAAGAACTCATTGATCAGTATATCGATCAGTTAGGAGAAGCTTAATGGACAAGAAAACAGTAAAGGTAATTGAAAAATACAGCATGCCTTTTGTCCAATTGGTTTTAGAAAAAGGAGAAGAAGACCGTATCTTTTCAGACTTAGCTCAAATCAAGCAAGTTGCTGAAGAAACAGGCTTACCTTCTTTTTTAAAAAAAGTGGCAGTAGACGAGTCTGACAAGGAAAAAACAATTACTTTCTTCCAAGATTCAGTGTCACCTTTATTGCAAAACTTTATCCAGGTTCTTATCTACAATCACAGAGCAAATCTTTTTTATGATATTCTTGTAGATTGCTTGAACCGACTTGAAAAAGAAACAAATCGATTTGAAGTGACGATTAGGTCAGCTCATCCTTTAACTGATGAACAGAAGAGTCGCTTGCTCCCTTTGATTGAGAAAAAAATGTCTCTTAAAGTAAGGAGTGTAAAAGAACAAATCGATGAAAGTCTTATTGGTGGTTTTGTCATTTTTGCCAATCACAAGACAATTGATGTGAGTATTAAACAACAACTTAAAGTTGTTAAAGAAAATTTGAAATAGAAAGTGGTGTTCTTTTGGCAATTAACGCACAAGAAATCAGCGCTTTAATTAAGCAACAAATTGAAAATTTCAAACCCAATTTTGATGTGACTGAAACAGGTGTTGTAACCTATATCGGGGACGGTATCGCGCGTGCTCACGGCCTTGAAAATGCCATGAGTGGAGAGTTGTTGATTTTTGAAAACGGCTCTTATGGGATGGCTCAAAACTTGGAGTCAACAGACGTTGGTATTATCATCCTAGGTGACTTTACAGATATCCGTGAAGGCGATACAATCCGCCGTACAGGGAAAATCATGGAAGTCCCAGTAGGTGAAAGTCTGATTGGTCGTGTTGTGGATCCGCTTGGTCGTCCAGTTGACGGTCTTGGAGAAATCTACACTGATAAAACTCGTCCAGTAGAAGCACCAGCTCCTGGTGTTATGCAACGTAAGTCTGTATCAGAACCATTGCAAACTGGTTTGAAAGCTATTGACGCCCTTGTACCGATTGGTCGTGGTCAACGTGAGTTGATTATCGGTGACCGTCAGACAGGGAAAACAACCATTGCGATTGATACAATCTTGAACCAAAAAGGTCAAGATATGATCTGTATCTACGTAGCGATTGGACAAAAAGAATCAACAGTTCGTACGCAAGTAGAAACACTACGTCAGTACGGTGCCTTGGATTACACAATCGTTGTGACAGCCTCTGCTTCACAACCATCTCCATTGCTTTTCCTAGCTCCTTATGCTGGGGTTGCCATGGCAGAAGAATTTATGTACCAAGGTAAGCATGTTTTGATCGTTTATGATGATCTTTCAAAACAAGCGGTAGCTTATCGTGAACTGTCTCTCTTGCTTCGTCGTCCTCCAGGTCGTGAAGCATTCCCAGGGGATGTTTTCTACCTTCACAGCCGTTTGCTTGAGCGCTCAGCTAAAGTTTCTGATGAACTTGGTGGTGGCTCTATTACAGCCCTACCGTTTATCGAGACACAAGCAGGAGATATCTCTGCCTATATCGCAACCAACGTGATTTCAATCACTGATGGACAAATCTTCCTTGGCGATGGTCTCTTCAATGCGGGTATTCGTCCAGCCATTGACGCGGGTTCATCTGTATCACGTGTAGGTGGTTCTGCACAAATTAAAGCCATGAAAAAGGTTGCTGGTACACTTCGTATCGACCTTGCTTCATACCGTGAGTTGGAAGCCTTCACTAAGTTTGGTTCTGACTTGGACGCAGCAACACAGGCTAAGTTGAACCGTGGGCGTCGTACAGTTGAAGTTTTGAAACAACCTGTTCACAAACCATTACCTGTTGAGAAACAAGTAACCATTCTCTATGCTTTGACACATGGTTTCTTGGATACTGTTCCTGTAGATGAAATTGTTCGTTTCGAGGAAGAGTTCCATGCCTTCTTTGATGCTCAACATCCAGAGATTTTGGAAACCATTCGTGATACAAAAGACTTGCCAGAAGAAGCAGTCTTGGATGCTGCGATTACAGAGTTTCTCAATCAAACCAGCTTCCAATAAGAATAGAGGTGTCAGATGGCAGTATCTCTAAATGATATTAAAACAAAAATCGCCTCAACAAAAAATACGAGTCAAATCACTAATGCCATGCAGATGGTATCAGCTGCTAAGCTAGGTCGTTCTGAAGAAGCTGCTCGCAACTTCCAAGTTTATGCTCAGAAAGTTCGTAAACTGTTGACGGATATTCTTCATGGGAATGGAGCTGGTAGTTCAACTAATCCGATGTTGATTAGCCGTCCAGTTAAGAAGACAGGCTATATCGTCATTACTTCAGACCGCGGTTTGGTTGGAGGTTATAATTCCTCTATTCTGAAAGCCGTTATGGAGCTGAAAGAAGAATACCATCCAGACGGTAAAGGTTTTGAAATGATCTGTATTGGTGGAATGGGAGCTGATTTCTTTAAGGCTCGTGGTATTCAACCACTTTATGAACTACGTGGCTTGGCAGATCAACCAAGCTTTGATGAAGTTCGTAAGATTATTTCAAAAACTGTTGAAATGTACCAAAATGAACTTTTTGATGAACTCTATGTCTGCTATAACCACCATGTCAATACGCTAACCAGTCAAATGCGTGTGGAACAAATGCTTCCAATTGTTGACTTGGATCCAAATGAAGCAGATGATAGTTACAGCTTGACCTTTGAATTGGAAACTAGCCGAGAAGAAATTTTGGAGCAGTTGTTGCCTCAATTTGCAGAAAGTATGATTTACGGTGCTATTATCGATGCTAAGACAGCTGAAAATGCTGCAGGTATGACAGCTATGCAAACAGCGACAGATAATGCTAAGAAAGTCATCAATGATTTGACAATTCAGTATAACCGTGCCAGACAGGCGGCGATTACACAAGAAATTACAGAAATCGTAGCAGGAGCTAGTGCCTTAGAATAGGCACTAGTCCAGCTCGTATGAAAATGAACTTAGGACCTAGTTAAGCTAGGGACCGACAGTATCTTATATAGAATAGGAGAAGGAGATGAGTTCAGGTAAAATTGCTCAGGTTATCGGTCCCGTTGTAGACGTCTTGTTTGCAGCAGGGGAAAAACTTCCTGAGATTAACAATGCACTTGTCGTCTACAAAAATGACGAAAGAAAAACAAAAATCGTCCTTGAAGTAGCCTTGGAGTTGGGAGATGGTATGGTCCGTACTATCGCCATGGAATCAACAGATGGTTTGACTCGTGGAATGGAAGTATTGGACACAGGTCGTCCAATCTCTGTACCAGTAGGTAAAGAAACTTTGGGACGTGTCTTCAATGTTTTGGGAGATACCATTGACTTGGAAGCTCCTTTTACAGAAGATGCAGAGCGTCAGCCAATTCATAAAAAAGCTCCAACTTTTGATGAGTTGTCTACCTCTTCTGAAATCCTTGAAACAGGGATTAAGGTTATCGACCTTCTTGCCCCTTACCTTAAAGGTGGTAAGGTTGGACTTTTCGGTGGTGCCGGAGTTGGTAAAACTGTCTTGATTCAAGAATTGATTCACAACATTGCCCAAGAACACGGTGGTATTTCAGTATTTACCGGTGTTGGGGAACGTACTCGTGAGGGTAATGACCTTTACTGGGAAATGAAAGAATCAGGCGTTATCGAGAAAACAGCCATGGTATTTGGTCAGATGAATGAGCCACCAGGAGCACGTATGCGTGTTGCCCTTACTGGTTTGACAATTGCTGAATACTTCCGTGATGTAGAAGGCCAAGACGTGCTTCTCTTTATCGATAATATCTTCCGTTTCACTCAGGCTGGTTCAGAAGTATCTGCCCTTTTGGGTCGTATGCCATCAGCCGTTGGTTACCAACCAACACTTGCTACGGAAATGGGTCAATTGCAAGAGCGTATTACATCAACTAAAAAGGGTTCTGTAACCTCTATCCAGGCTATCTATGTGCCAGCGGATGACTATACTGACCCAGCGCCAGCAACAGCCTTCGCTCACTTGGACTCAACAACTAACTTGGAACGTAAGTTGGTACAATTGGGTATCTACCCAGCCGTTGACCCACTTGCTTCAAGCTCACGTGCCTTGGCACCTGAAATTGTTGGAGAAGAGCACTATGCAGTTGCTGCTGAAGTAAAACGTGTTCTTCAACGTTACCATGAATTGCAAGATATTATTGCTATCCTTGGTATGGATGAGCTTTCTGATGAAGAAAAGACCTTGGTTGCTCGTGCTCGTCGTATCCAGTTCTTCTTGTCACAAAACTTCAACGTTGCTGAACAATTTACTGGTCAACCAGGTTCTTATGTTCCAGTTGCTGAAACTGTTCGTGGCTTTAAGGAAATCCTTGATGGTAAACACGACCACTTGCCAGAAGATGCCTTCCGTGGTGTAGGTTCTATCGAAGATGTGATTGCAAAAGCTGAAAAAATGGGATTTTAAGAGGTGATCTATGGCTCAGTTAACTGTCCAGATCGTGACACCAGATGGTCTCGTCTATGATCACCATGCCAGCTTTGTATCAGTTCGAACTCTGGATGGTGAGATGGGAATCTTGCCACGACATGAAAATATGATTGCAGTTTTAGCAGTTGATGAGGTTAAGGTTAAACGTGTAGATGATGAAAATCACGTGAACTGGATTGCAGTGAACGGAGGCGTTATCGAAGTTGCCAATGGCGTTGTCACAATTGTTGCTGACTCTGCAGAACGTGCTCGTGATATCGACGTTAGTCGTGCAGAACGTGCCAAACTTCGAGCAGAGCGTGAAATTGAAGAAGCACAAGACAAACACTTGATTGACCAAGAACGTCGTGCGAAGATTGCACTGCAACGTGCCATTAACCGTATTAATGTCGGAAATAGACTATAAGAAAAAAATGAACTTGAGTTACCAAGTTCATTTTTTATGTTTTCTTAAGGGGCAAAACTGATGCAGACTGCTTCTGGGACATGGAAGTCATTAGAAAGTTCTGCTAGACGTCCAGTTTCAGAGTTGCGTTTAAAGACGGTTGCATTGTCAGAGTCTTGATGGACAGCAATGACAAATTCTTGGTCTGGTGTCAAATCAAAATCACGTGGAGTCTGACCATGTGTCGGAACGATTTCTAACAACTCTAAGCTACCGTCCGCAAGAATTGTATATACTGCGATAGAATCATGACCCCGGTTAGAGGCGTAGAGGTATTTACCATCTTTAGAGAGACGAATAGCAGCAGTACCATTAAAGCCTTCATAACCGTCTGGTAGAGTTGAAATGACTTGCATGCGTTCAAATTCGCCAACACCATCGTAGATTAGAACCTCGATAGTGCTATTGAGTTCACAAATGAGATAAGCGATTTTATAATGGTTATGGAAAATAATATGGCGTGAGCCTGCTCCTGGCTGGCTATGATAGGTATAGAGCTTAGATAATTTTTCTTCTGAATCAAGATCATAAGTAATTACTTGGTCAGTACCCAAGTCGCAGGTCACTAGATAGTGGTCAGGTGTTAAATCTGAATAGTGAACATGTGGAGAAGCTTGATTTTCATGTGGACCTTGGCCGCTGTGTTGATCCACATCACTAAGTAGAAGACGACCATCTTCCTGGCGTTTATAAACAAGTACCTGTCCTTTATGGTAGTTGGCAGCATATACCAAATCACGCTTTTCATCCACGGCAACATAACAGTGGGGAGCTCCTTCTTCAACGACATGATTTAATAAGGTACCATTAGTTTGATAGGCTGCAATTCCACCCTTATCGTCTTGACTACCAACAGTGTATAAATGTTGATGCTGGTCAAAGGCAAGGTAGGTTGGACTTGGCTCAGTAGCAAAAAGTTCTAGATTTGAAAGCTGACCAGTTTCTGTATCAAAGTCTGCCTTGTAAATCCCTTGGGAAGTACGACGTGTATAAGTTCCAAAATAAACAGTTTCTTTCATGACTATACCTCTTTATAAAGATAAGACTATTATATCACAAAAAATGTAGTTGGAGGAATTCTATAACATAGATATAAATATAATAAAATATTAAATCAAACTTGATTTTGTATTGATTTCCTTTTGAAAAGTGCTATAATAATCTTATACAAATTGCAAAGGAGTTTGTTTATGAAAAAACGTGTTTTCTTAGCATCAGGAGTTGCTGTACTCTCGGCAGCTGTCCTAGCAGCGTGTTCATCTGGTAATGCTAATAAAGAAGCAAATAAACCAGTTACTTATGCCTATGTATTTTCATCAGATCCTTCTACTCTGGATTATACAGTTTCTGGAAATGTCAGCACTAAACAGGTCACAGGTAACGTTATTGACGGTTTGCTTGAAAATGACCAATATGGGAATCTTGTTCCATCAGTTGCAGAAGATTGGACTGTTTCCAAAGATGGTTTGACCTATACTTATAAAATCCGTCAGGGTATCAAATGGTATACCAATGAGGGGGAAGAGTATGGTGAAGTCAAGGCTCAAGACTTTGTGACTGGTCTGAAACACGCAGCAGATAAGAAATCACAGGCTCTTTATCTCGTACAGGATTCTATCAAAGGATTGGATGACTATGTAAATGGGAAAACAACAGATTTTTCTAGTGTTGGGGTAAAAGCAACTGACGATTATACTGTAGTCTATACTTTGAACCATCCAGAATCTTTCTGGAATTCAAAAACAACAATGGGAGTCCTTGCACCAGTTAATGAAGACTTTTTAGCTTCTAAAGGAGATGACTTTGGTAAACCAACGGATGTAACGAGCATTCTATATAATGGGCCTTATCTCCTCAAAGGTCTTACATCTAAGTCTTCTATCGAAATGACCAAAAATCAAAACTACTGGGATAAACAAAATGTCTTTATTGATGATATCAAGTTATCCTTCTTTGATGGTCAAGATGCAGACTCTCTAGGACGCGGTTTTGATGAGGGACACTATCCAGCTGCACCACTCTTTAAAAACTCTGCTAACTATGAACGTCTAAAAGAAAAATACAAGGATAATATTGTGTATGGTCAACAGCGTGGAGGAGTTTTTTATATCTCAACCAATATCGACCGTGTAAATTACAATCACACTGCTAAAACAAGTGATGCAGAAAAAACTTCTACTAAGAAAGCCTTGTTAAACAAAGATTTCCGTCAAGCCTTGGCTTTTGCGGTAGATCGTAAAGCAGGGATCTCTCAAGTATTTGGTGATGAAGTAGGACCTCGTAAGTTACGGACAAGTTTCACTCCTCCAACATTTGTTCAAGTAGGAGATCAAACATTTGGTCAAGTTACTAAGACAGAATTGGATAAATTGGATAATGTCTGGAAAGATGTCAGTCTTGATGATGCCCAAGATTCACTACATAGTGTAGATAAAGCCAAAGCTAAGTTTGAAGCTGCTAAGAAAACCCTTCAAGCTGAAGGAGTACAGTTCCCAATTCATTTAGATTTGCCAATTTCTTCATCAAATCCAGATTTTATTCGTCAGGTTCAGTCTTATAAACAATCCATTGAGGAAGCCTTAGGCTCTGACAATGTAGTTGTTGATATTCAACAAGTTTCTGATGACGAATTGGGAAGTATGACTACTCTAGCTACTTCCAATGCAAATACTGACTGGGATATTAATGCAGTCAGTGGTTGGACTCCAGACTTTGCAGATCCATCGACTTATCTAGATGTATTTGATCCAACTTCAGGTCCAAGTCTCCTAAGTGCTCTTGGTGTGGCACCAGGAACAGACAATCCAGTTATTAAAACAGTTGGATTGGATAAATACAAAGAATTGATTGATGATGCAAATAGTGAGAAAACAGACCTTCAAAAACGTTATTCCAAATATTCTAAGGCTCAAGCTTGGTTGTCAGATAGTGCACTTGTTATTCCAGTATACTCTGATGGTGCTCAAATGCTAGTGACGAAAATGGTTCCTGGCAGTGGTGCCGGTGGCTGGGTAGGTGACAAGACTAGTGAAAATAGCTACAAGTATCTGAAAATCCAAGATAAGATTGTCACTACTAAAGAAATGGATGAGTTCCGCAAGAAATTTGCTGATGAAAAAGCCAAATCCAATGCTGATTATCAGAAGAACTTAGACCGTCATATTCAAGACTAATCGAATCTCCTCTTTTGAGGAGATTTTTTATGTTGCTGTCTCCATGTAAGCACTTTAAAAAAGAGTTATTTTGATTTAAAAATGGTATAATGAGAGAACAATAGAAAGGAAGTATTTATGGAGCAAAAAGAGAAACATTTTAGCCTATCTTGGTTTTTCAAGTGGTTTTTGGATAATAAGGCCATTACGGTATTTTTGGTGACCTTATTATTGGGACTGAATCTTTTTATTTTAAGTAAGATTAGTTTTCTATTTTCACCTGTTTTAGACTTTTTGGCGGTCGTGATGTTGCCAGTCATTCTATCTGGTTTGCTATATTATTTATTAAATCCTATTGTTGATTGGATGGAGAAGCATAAGGTGAATCGTGTTATAGCTATCACTATTGTCTTTGTCATCATCGCTCTTTTTATCATTTGGGGCTTGGCAGTAGCTATTCCAAATCTGCAACGTCAAGTTTTAACATTTGCAAGAAATGTACCAATCTATCTTGAAGATGCTGACAGGGTTATTGATGATTTGGTAACCAAGCGTTTACCAGATGATTTCAGGCCTCAGTTAGAACAAGTTTTGACAAACTTCTCTAGTCAGGCTACAGTTTGGGCGAGCAAGGTTTCATCTCAGGCAGTCAACTGGGTGAGTGCATTTATTAGCGGCGCATCTCAAGTGATTGTTGCCTTGATTATCGTTCCTTTCATGCTCTTTTATCTCTTACGTGATGGGAAAGGCCTGCGTCACTATTTGACCCAATTCATGCCAACGAAATTGAAAGAACCTGTTGGACAAGTTTTATCAGATGTGAATCAGCAGTTGTCCAACTATGTTCGAGGGCAAGTGACAGTGGCTATTATTGTTGCGGTAATGTTTATGATCTTCTTCAAGATCATTGGTCTACGCTATGCGGTTACGCTGGGTGTTACTGCTGGTATTCTAAATCTGGTTCCTTATCTTGGTAGCTTCTTAGCCATGCTCCCTGCTCTAGTATTGGGTTTGATTGCTGGTCCAGTCATGCTTTTGAAAGTAGTGATTGTCTTTATCGTAGAACAAACTATTGAAGGCCGTTTTGTCTCTCCATTGATTTTGGGAAGTCAATTAAATATCCATCCCATTAATGTTCTCTTTGTCTTGTTAACTTCAGGATCCATGTTTGGTATCTGTGGAGTCTTGCTCGGTATTCCGGTTTATGCCTCTGCTAAAGTTGTCATTTCAGCCATTTTCGAATGGTACAAGGTAGTCAGTGGCCTATATGAACTAGAGGGAGAGGAAGTCAAGAGTGAACAATAGTCAACAGATGTTACAGGCTTTGGAAGAGCAAGATTTAACCAAGGCTGAGCATTATTTCGCTAAAGCTTTAGAAAATGATCCAAGTGACCTTCTGTATGAGTTAGCTACTTATCTTGAAGGGATTGGTTTTTATCCTCAGGCCAAGGAAATTTACCTGAAAATTGTAGAGGATTTTCCAGAGGTTCATCTTAATCTAGCAGCTATTGCTAGCGAGGATGGTCAAATCGAGGAAGCCTTTGCCTATCTTGAGGAAATCCAAGCTGACAGTGACTGGTATGTTTCGGCTTTGGCTCTTAAAGCAGACCTCTACCAGCTGGAAGGTTTGACAGATGTGGCGCGTGAGAAATTATTGGAGGCCTTGACTTACTCAGAGGATCCTCTCTTGATATTGGGATTAGCAGAGTTGAATAGTGAGTTGGAAAATTATCAAGAGGCCATTCAAGGCTATGCCCAGTTAGATAATCGTACTATTTATGAGCAAACAGGCATTTCTACCTATCAACGAATTGGCTTTGCCTATGCTCAGTTAGGGAAATTTGAAACGGCTACAGAGTTTTTGGAAAAAGCCCTGGAGTTAGAATACGATGACCTAACAGCTTTTGAGCTGGCCAGCCTTTACTTTGATCAAGAAGAATACCAAAAAGCTGTCCTCTATTTTAAGCAGATCGATACCATTTCTCCTGACTTTGAAGGCTATGAGTATGGGTACAGTCAGGCCTTACATAAGGAACACCAAGTTCAAGAAGCCCTGCGTATCGCTAAGCAAGGATTAGAGAAAAATCCCTTTGAAACTCGTCTCTTGCTGGCTGCTTCACAATTTTCTTATGAATTGCATGATGCTAGTGATGCAGAGAACTACCTCCTTACTGCTAA
This sequence comes from Streptococcus sp. KHUD_011, assembly GCF_046352925.1. Classification (GTDB taxonomy): domain Bacteria; phylum Bacillota; class Bacilli; order Lactobacillales; family Streptococcaceae; genus Streptococcus. The sequence goes on from NZ_CP157578.1 coordinate 766,822, forward strand.
AGAAGATGCTGAGGATACGGAAGAAATCTTACTCCGTCTAGCTACTATTTATCTGGAGCAGGAGCGTTATGAGGATATTCTAGACTTGCAGAGCGAAGAGCCAGAAAATCTCTTGACCAAGTGGATGATTGCTCGTTCCTATCAAGAAATGGACGATTTGGATACTGCCTATGAGCTTTACCAAGAATTAGTAGGGGATTTGAAGGACAATCCAGAGTTTCTGGAACACTATATCTATCTTTTGCGTGAATTAGGTTACTTTGAGGAAGCAAAAGTCAATGCACAAACTTATTTAAAACTGGTTCCAGATGATGTGCAAATGCAAGACTTATTTGAGAGATTATAAGAATATATTTTTAAAACTGTATCTTATCATTTTTGATAGATATAGTTTTTCGTTTTAAAGAGAATTTTTTTACAAAAATTATTGGTTATTTTGTTTATTTATGCTATAATAGGAACAATTATTTTTAGGAGGTGCAGTATGTCTTATTTGTTTGAGATATTACCGAGTTTATTGAGCGGTGCAAGCATGACTTTGCAGGTTTTTGCACTGGTCTTGATTTTTTCTATTCCCTTGGGCGTTTTGATTGCCTTTGCCTTGCAAGTCCATTGGAAGCCCCTCCATCATTTGATTAATATTTATATTTGGATTATGCGAGGCACACCCTTGCTCTTGCAATTAATCTTTATCTATTATGTGCTGCCAAGTATTGGGATTCGTTTGGACCGTCTTCCTGCGGCTATCATTGCCTTTGTGTTGAATTATGCGGCTTACTTTGCTGAAATCTTCCGTGGAGGGATTGATACCATTCCTAAAGGTCAATATGAAGCTGCTAAGGTTTTGAAGTTTAGTCCTTTTGCTACAGTTCGCTTTATTATCTTACCTCAGGTGACTAAGATTGTTCTTCCTAGTGTATTTAACGAAGTTATGAGTTTGGTCAAGGATACTTCTTTGGTCTATGCTCTAGGCATTTCAGACCTTATCTTGGCTAGTCGAACAGCTGCCAACCGTGATGCTAGCCTAGTTCCTATGTTCTTGGCAGGAGCCATTTACTTGATTTTGATTGGTATTGTGACCATCCTTGCCAAAAAAGTTGAGAAGAAGTACAGTTACTATAGATAGGAGGCTGCCATGTTAGAATTACGAAATATCAATAAGGGCTTTGGTGAAAAGCAAATTTTATCTAATTTCAGTCTAAAAATTCCTGAAAAGCAAATCCTGGCAATCGTTGGGCCTTCTGGTGGAGGTAAGACAACCCTCTTACGTATGCTTGCAGGTCTTGAAACCATTGATTCAGGGCAAATCTTTTATAATGGAGAACCTTTAGAACTGGATGAACTGGAGAAGAGGAATCTACTAGGATTTGTATTTCAAGATTTCCAACTGTTCCCTCATTTATCAGTTCTAGACAATTTGATCTTATCTCCTGTGAAAACAATGGGAATGAAGCAGGAAGAGGCTGAGAAGAAGGCGCGTGGGCTCCTGGAACAGTTGGGACTGGCAGGACATGCAAATGCCTATCCATTTTCACTATCAGGTGGACAAAAGCAGCGGGTGGCCTTGGCGCGTGCTATGATGATTGACCCAGAAATCATTGGCTACGATGAACCAACTTCTGCCCTAGATCCAGAATTGCGCTTGGAAGTGGAAAAACTAATCTTGCAAAATAGGGAATTAGGGATGACGCAGATTGTCGTTACCCACGATTTACAGTTCGCTGAAAATATTGCGGATCAAATTCTCAAGGTTGAGCCCAAGTAGGAGGTGCCGATGACTAATAAGAAAATTGCTTTAGTATTGGTTTCTCTCCTGACACTCTTTTTAACAGCCTGTACTCAGAAGGCTAGTGATCCAAAGCAGGATAACTGGGATAAGTATCAAGAGCAGGGGACTATTACTATTGGTTTTGACAATACCTTTGTACCCATGGGTTTTGAAGAAAAGAATGGCCAATATACAGGCTTTGATATTGATTTGGCACAAGCTGTCTCTGAAAAATTAGGCTTTAAGATTCAATTTCAACCAATCGACTGGGATATGAAGGAGACGGAACTGCAAAATGGAACCATAGACGCCATTTGGAATGGCTATTCTGCGACTGATGAACGTCGAGAGAAGGTTGCCTTTAGCATTCCATATATGGAAAATCAGCAGGTTCTGGTTACTAAGAAAAGCCAGCAAATTCGTTCAGTAGAGGATATGAAGGATAAGACATTGGGAGCCCAAGCCGGTTCCTCTGGTTATTTAGACTTTGAAGCCCAGCCAGATTTACTGAAAAATCGTGTCAAAGATCAGAAGGCCAATCAATACCAGAGTTTCAATGAAGCCTTGATTGACTTGAAAAATGACCGGATTGATGCCTTGTTGATTGACCGAGTGTATGCTAATTACTACCTCCAGTCTGAGGGGATATTAAATGACTATAATGTCTTTTCAGCAGGATTTGAAAGTGAATCCTTTGCTGTCGGTGTTAGACCATCTGATAAAAGATTATTAACAGCATTAAACCAAGCCTTTATTGAACTATATAAAGAAGGAAAGTTCCAGGAAATCAGCCAGAAATGGTTTGGAGAAGATGTAGCAACCAAAGAAGTGAAAGAAGGAATCTAAATGACGGTTCCTTCTTTTTTCTTCTCATTTATCATACAAATATTGTATATTGGTTGACATATTGATTTTTGTTCGATAATATAGTAAGTATAGAAGGTAACCTATAGCTATATATATTTATAGTTTTAGGCTATTTCTTATATTTAAACAATATATGTCAAATATATATTATATTGGAGGAATCTATTTATGTTTAAATCTAAAGGACGACATGTTCATCAATCGCAAGTGGAGAAATTCACACGTTACAGTATTCGTAAGGTCAGTTTTGGTGCAGCTAGTGTGGCTGTAGCTACTGGATTGTTTTTCCTTGGTGGAGGAAGCGTTCAAGCGGCTGAACCAGTAATTAATTCAGAACCTACAGAAGTTCAAAATTCTCAAAATCTAAATGATAAGTCCTTGGAACCCTCTAAAGAAGTTGCTGGACAAGCATCTGCTACTGATAAAGAGTCCGATGGACAAAAAACTAATTCTGTTAAAGACTCTGTTACTGACACACAAGCAAGTGCAGTTGAAACTCCAAATGTAGTGCCAGAAAAAGTTTCTATTAATACAGCATCGTTAGATGATTTAGTTGCTAAAGTTGAAAGCAGACTGAGTCAATTAACTGAAGACAAGAAAACAAAATCAGTCATTGATGATGCTAAAAACTTACTTAATAAAGCAAAAGAACTTCTAAACGATGATAAAAAAACACAGGCTAAAGTAGATGCACTTGCTACACAACTTTCAAGTAACCTTAGCATTTTAAACAGTATCAAATCAGACACAACGGAAGAAGAAAAAGTAAACAAAAACCAAGATCCACGAAATGGAAAAGAGATTCCAGGTAAAGGGGAAAGTGGGTTTAGAGAAGCAACAACTGCAAATCCAATTATTCCTGCTAAAGAGGGTCCAACTAATAATAATAAATTAGGATCAGGAAATAACCCAGCTGATGGTGTATTTGAAAGTGCAAAAGATCAATTTGGAGATGTTGACTTTACAAACTCTACAGAAAAAAGTACTAAAGTTGAGAAACAATGGTCAAAAAGTATTTTATCTGATAAGATAGGTAAAGCTACTACACAACTATTAACAGGTGGTATTACATACAACTGGAAAGAAAAAGAAATTTCTAATGAAATAAATGGTTGGAAAATTACAGATGCAAACGGAAATGCAGGAAAAGTAACTGCTATTAAACCAGAAGCAGCAGTTGCAGATGCAGGACGTGAAGCGGAGTATCAAGGGAAGCCAAGCAAGGTCTATGATAATCAAGGAACTATTAAAAGGAACTATAATAATCCTGATAATCCAACAGCAACAAATCCGCTTGGAGTTCATGCTGCAAATCAAAACTATGGAAATGGTGTAAACTATTCAGGAAATGTTGGAACACATAATTTACCTAAAGGATATTACTTAGAATTAGGTGAAAAAGGTACTAAGCTTTCTAAAGAATATGCAGTTAATGGAAACTCTAGATTAATGTTAAGTACAATTACTGGTGGTGCATACGGAAATATGGGTACTGCTGGAACAGGTGAACGAATAAAAATCACAATGTACGATGCAGTAACTGGAGAAAAAATTTCTAGTATTAGAGATGACCATACTATCGGTGAAAAATATGAAGCAGAGCATATCTCAGCACCTTCAGGGGATGGAGGAAATGGTGATGGTTGGACTGAATACCGTGCCATTTATGAAGTTCCTCAATCTACTACAAGAGTACGTGTAGAAATTGAAGCACTAGATGATGGAACAGCAATTAACAATAGTTATTTAGCTGGTACTAATAGCAAAGTTAAAGATGGTTATTTTGTTGGAGCTGTTAACTTAGCTGTTGGTTCAGGAACTGAAATGACTACGAACGTTAAAACCAATGGTAAAGAAGGCAGATTCGGAGAAGACAATCTTTATAAATCAAAACAAAAAGGTGAACTAGAATTTACGGTTAATAGTGTTGGTGGAATTCGTCACTATGGTAGTGCGGAAACTGAAATAGAAGTTCCTGAAGGGGTAGTTTTACCTGAAAACATTACAAATCCTACAGGAAATGTTTGGTTTGGAAATGTTCCAGTTTCAGCCAAAAATATCATTTGGGATCCTCAAACAAGAAAATTAAAACTTCGATATAACACTTCGAAATTTAATAATGGAGAAGGACCTTATATAGGAGTAGGATCTAATGATGGTTCACGTCTATTTAGATTACCATTTACAACAACGGATAATTACAGAGGGACTGCTACATTTAAAGTAAGAACTTACTTACCAAATGGTTTAAGGGATGGAAAAGACAATCAACTTTTAAATACTGGTGATGTTTCAAATGCTGATGGAAAATATCATCCAGTAGTTAATGGTTTAAGAAATACAGACCAACCTGATTATTACTACAATAAAACGATTTATATCGATACAAAAAGACCAGATACACCAACAGTAGAAGCAGTACATACAGACAGTATTCGTGGTGAGAAAAAAGATGAAAATCAAGTAAAAGAGTTACTTGTCTCTGTTCCAACTAAAAATACAGATTTAACAAATGAAGCACGTGAGAAAAAAGATGTTGCTGAAAATGATAAAAATAATGGAGTAGATAGAGCACACACGGCTGGCGCTGAAACAGTAGATAAAGCAGTAGATAAAATCGATGCAGCTATCGGTGGATTAACTTTAATGAAAGTTACTTTACCAAATAGTAAAACTCCAATTACTTTAACAAAAAAAGCAGATGGTTGGTACATTGGTACTACAAAAGTTGAAGAACGTGATGGTAAATTAGTGGTACCAGTTCCAAAAGGAACAGATTTGACAGAAGCGAATGAGACAACAAATCCTGACAAACGTATCAAAGTTACTGTGCTTGATAAAGCAGGTAACGAATCAGATCCAGCTTATGCTAATGTTCTAAACGAAGCTCCAACAGTAGCAGTTGAGAAAAAAGATTTATATGTTTATAAAACCAAAGAAGCTGATAAATGGAACAATGAGAAAGTTCTAGAAAAAGCGAAACCATCAGCAACTGACTTAGAAGATGATCGTGATGGAGTTGATTCTACTAAACCAACAATAGCAGTAAGTGATGAAGGTAATCTAGATACAACTAAAGTTGGAGATTACACTGTAAAAGTTCAATCAACTGATAGTGAAGGCAAGCAATCAACAGAAACAAATGTTACCGTCCATGTCTTAGACCTAATTAAAGTTGATCCTACAGTAACTACTGACCCAACAAATCCAAGTACAAAAGCGCCAGTATCTCCAAAAACAGCAGATACACCTGTAAAAGAAGGAGATGAAAATCTTGGTAAATATCCAGCAGGAGTTACTCGTGAGGACTTAGTTAAAGAAGTTACACGTACAATTAAGTATTTGAAAGAAGAAGATGCAAACAAAGATAATGCTACTCCTTTATATGCTGAAAAGGTGCAAAAAGTAACTTACAAACGTACAGCAACCGTTAACCCTGAAACAAAAGAAGTAACGTACTCTGATTGGGAAGTTTACAAAGAAGCTGATAAATTAACAGATGCTACAGCTGACGGAACAAAAGGTAAATTCAATGCTGTTGAATCACCAGTAGTAGAAAATTACTTATTAGTAAATGCGACAGATAAAACAGTAGCTGAAAAAGAAGCGCCAGTTCCTGGAGAAGATGGAACAGTTACTCCAGAAGTTACTAAAGTTCTTTATAAAGAAATTGGTTCATTTGTACCAAACTATCCAGAAGGTAAGAAACCGAATGGTGCTCAAGATAAAATTCCTTATCCAAATAATCTAAATGACCCAACAGTTCCAGGTGATTTTAGTACAATAACAATTCCTTATGTTCCAGGCTATACTCCAGTATATAACGGAAAAGAATTGACACCAAAAAATCCAAATGATCCAACTCAAGGTTATAAAGTACCGGATGGATTTACACCAACGGATAAATTCGGTGAATCACCAATTACGTACACACCATCTACTCAAACAGCTAAAGTAGTCATTGAGAAGAAAGTCGATGGAGCTGCAAATGAGGTAGTTTCTAGCTTTGATTTAACGGGTAAATCTGGTTTAGAATTACCAGCAAGTACAGATATTGATAACAAAATCAAAGAACTTAAAAACCAAGGTTATGAAGTAGAAAGTGATGAATACCATATTCAAGATAATCATCACCCAACATTTGATGACAAGGAAGATATCAATGCACAAGATGGTACGCCAGCACCTTCTCAAATTTTTAAGATTGTTGTAAAACCTAGAATCATTGAAGTTCCTTCATCAACACCACATGAAAAAGATAGTCCAGTAGATCCAAATGGTGAAAATCCAGATTTGAAATGGCCAGAGGGATTAGCAGAGTCTGATTTGAACACAACTGCAAAACGTGTGATTTCATATGTGAAGAAAGAATCTGATACAGCTACAGAGGAAAAAGCTAAGGATGATACTGTTCAAACGGTACCATTTACAAGAAAGGCGACCGTTAATCTTGTTACTAAAAAAGTAACTTATACAGATTGGGAAAGTCCAAATAAAACATGGGATAAAGTAGAAGTTAAAACATTAACAGGGTACATTGCTGATAAGAAAGAAATTCCAGCTAAAGAAGTAGCAACTCCTGCAAAAGATACAAAAGTAATCCCTGACGAAACGGATAAAGTTACTTATACGAAAATTGGAAGCTGGATTCCTGTTGATCCAACCACTGGTAAGGATGGAGATCCAATTCCATTCCCTAACGATCCAAATGATCCAACCAAGACTGGTGAAATTACGCAAATTATTCCTCATAAAGATGGATATACTCCAAAAGATGGAAATGGAACACCATTAGAACCGGTAAATCCTGCAAATCCAGAACAAGGTTATAAACCACCAAAAATTACGGATCCAAAAGCAAATATCAAGATTACTTATGACAAAGATGATCAAAAAGCAAAAGTTAAATTCGTTTCTGTAGATCCAAAAACTCAAACAGAAACTGAATTAACCAACCATGCATTGACTTTAACTGGTAAATCAGGTGAAACCATTTCTGAAAGTGATGTACAAACTCATATCGATGTATTGAAATCAATGGGATATGATATTGTCGACAATCCATTTGATAAAGACCCAGTATTTGATACGAAGAAAGATACTGATGACAACATCACTCAAGAATTTACCATTAAAGTTCAACCACGTGTATCAACTGCGAAAACTGTATATGTAGTAGAAGGTGATAAGCCATCTGCAGAAAAAGTAGGAGGATCTGTTACACCTGGTAAGGACGGTAAAGTCACGAATCCTGATATCAGCACTATTTCTACTGATGGTAAAGCAGGTCAGGAAATTAAAGTTCCAGTAACGGTTACTTATGGAGCAGATAAATTTAAACGTGATGAACCAGTTGAAGTGACTGTTAAAGTTCTTCCAAAACCAGCACCAAAAGGCGTGACAGTCTTAAATGGTACATCAAACGAGAAATTAATTGATGCGATTCGTGAAAATGTTAATAAAGCAATTACTGGACTAACAAATGTGCCTGAAGGGGTAACTCCTTTTGTAACAGATGATGCGATTGTTACTCCTAAAACAGATCAAAATGGACAACAAACTCCAGTTACTGTTACGGTTAAATATAGAGATAAGGCTACTGGAAAAGTGATTGATGATATTTCTGTGAATGTGGATGTTCCAGTAAATGTAGTTGGTTCAACTCCAAAATCTAAAGTTGTATTTGAAGGAGATGAATTGACTGCTAAGGATATAACAGATGCGGTTACTCCAGGGGAAAATGGAACAAAAGGTGATCCTAAAGATTTAGCTACAGATATTACAGCTAAATCAGGTGTGAAAGAAGTAACTGTTCCAGTAACTTATACAGACCAAAACGGAGAAACTTTAACAGAACCAGTAAAAGTTAAAGTAACAGTTTTACCAAAACCAACACCAAAAGGTATTATTGTTGCTAAAGATAGCGATAAGGAAAAAGCAAAAGAAAAAGCTCTTGCTAAAGCGAAAGAAGCTATCGCAGACGGTACTTTTAAAGGAAAACTTCCAGAAAATGTTACCAATGTAAGTATTGATGAAAATGTAGACAATCCAGATTTATCAGATGATACGGATGTAAATGTTACAGTTAAATATACTGTTGATGATGTAGAAAAAACAACTGTTGTTAAAGTTCCTGTTACTGTTGTAGAGGGAGTTCCTCAAATTGTTCCAGTGGATGAAAATAATAAACAACCAAATCCAGAAAACAGTATCGACAAAACTGAATATCCGGATGGTTCAACATTTGAATATGATCCAAAAACTCCAGTAGATACTACAAAACCTGGTGATTACACAGTCAATGTCATTGTAAAAGACAAAGATGGGAATCCAATTGCAGAAGTCCCTGCAACTGTACGTGTTGTAGAAAGCTACCCACAATTTGTGCCAGTAGATAAGGATAAAAAACAACCAACTGTTGAAGGAAGTATTGACCCTAAAGCATTCCCTAAAGATACAGAGTTTACTTATGAAAGCCCAGTAGATACAACAACACCAGGCGAAAAAGACGTTGTTATTGTAGCAAAAGTTGGAGGTAAGGTCATTGCAAAAGTCCCTGCAAAAGTAATGGTTGTAGAACCGAAGACTCAATATGTGCCAGTCGATAAGGATAATAAACAACCAGATGCATCTAAGAGTATTGATCCTGAACAATATCCAGATGGAGTAACCTTCAACTATAAAACTCCTGTAGATACAACAACACCAGGCGAAAAAGATGTTATTGTAGAAGCAAAAGACGGAGAAGATAAACTTGTAGAAGTTCCAGCTAAGGTTAAAGTAGTGGAAGGTAAAGAACAATTAATTCCTGTAAATCCAACTGAAAAACCACAAGCCAGAGATAGTATTACTCCAAGTGATTATCCAGAAGGTTCAACATTTGAATACAAAGTTCCAGAAGGACAAACAGAACCATTTGATGCAACAACTGTTGGAGATAAACCAGTAACTGTTGTTGTAAAAGATAAAAATGGAAATGTATTAGTAGAAGTTCCGGCAACGATTAAGGTGGTAGAAGCTAAACCAACACCAATTGAAACGCCAGTAACGAATACACCTTTAACAAAAGAGGATATTGCTAAATATGTTAAAGTTCCAGAAGGCGGTAAAGTAACCAATGTAGAAAATATTCCAGATTTAACAACGCCAGGTCAGAAAAATCCTGTTAAAGTTACTGTTACTTTACCAAATGGAAAAACAACGACAGTAGATGTTCCTGTGAATGTAACGCCAGTTAAGGAAATTGAAACGCCAGTTACGAATACTCCGTTAACCCCAGAGGACTACACCAAAGGAATTAAAATTCCAGAAGGTGGTAAGGTCACAAATGTTGAAAACATTCCAGACTTAACAACCCCAGGTAAGAAAGCTCCAGTTAAAGTAACGGTTGAATTACCAAATGGAAAAGTGATTACTGTTGATGTTCCAGTTAATGTCACTCCAGTAAATGGAATTGAAACCCCAGTTACGAATACTCCATTAACTCCAGAGGATTATACAAAAGGAATCAAGATACCAGAAGGTGGTAAGGTAACGAACGTTGAAAACATTCCAGACTTAACAACTCCGGGTAAGAAAGCTCCAGTTAAAGTAACGGTTGAATTACCAAATGGAAAAGTGATTACTGTAGATGTTCCAGTTAATGTCACTCCAGTAAATGGAATTGAAACACCTGTCACAGATACTCCATTAACAAAAGAAGATATTGGAAAACACGTGAAGGTTCCAGAAGGTGGTAAAATTGTTGAAGTAGGTAAAATTCCAGAAGTAAATACTCCTGGGGATAAAGGTACAGTCAAAGTTAAAATTGAACTTCCTAATGGTAAACAAATAGAAGTAGAGATTCCTGTCAAGGTAACGCCTATCAAAGATATTATTAAGAAACTTGGTGATCCAATTACAAATGAGGATGTTGAAAAACATATTCAGATTCCAGAAGGTGGTAAGATTATCAGTATTGGAGATAAACCGTCTACAGATATTCCAGGAGAAAGACCAAGTGTTCCAGTGGTGATTGAACTACCAGGTGGTAAACGTGTAACTATCAAAGTTCCTGTAATTGTAATTCCGAAAACAACACCGATTGTTGTTGAAGTTGGTACACCAATTACAGAGGATATGGTGAAAAAACATGTGGACCTTCCAGAAGGATGGAAGGTTACAAAAGTGGGAGAAATTCCAAAAACAAATACACCTGGTGACAAACCATCTATAACAGTAGAATTAGAGTTGCCAGACGGACGTAAAGTGACAGTGGATGTTCCTGTGAAAGTTACTCCTAAATCTAATCATGGTGATAGTCAAGGTAATAATCAAGGTAATAATGGTAGTTCAACTATTCATATCGTAACACGTTACCAAGATGGTGAGGGTAAAGAAATTTCGCCAGAAGAAAATGGAAGCCATGGACCTAAGACTATAGAAGGTTATGAATACACTGGCACTAAGACAGATAAAAATGGTAATGTGATTCATACCTATAAGAAAGTAGTTACCCCAACTCGTTCTGAGCAACCTGTTTCGCCAGTTCGTCCTTCAAATCCAGAAAAACCAGTAGTTAATCCAACTCAGGTAAGTCGAACAGAATCAAATCAAGCAGTTAGCGCAACAACTGTAGAAAATGATAAGAAGGAATTACCAAATACTGGTACAGAAGATAAGGCTAGTCTAGCTAGTCTTGGACTTCTTGGAATGTTGGGTGCATTTGGACTTGTAACTCGTAAGAAAAAAGAAGACTAAGAAAGAAACTTCCTTTCTAAAGTCCGATAGAAAAATAGACTGAGGTGAAAACTTCAGTCTATTTCTTTTTACTGTAAAAAAATCCTCTGGCAAGTACCAGAGGATAAGAGTTTATTTCATTGTTGGGAAGAGCAATACGTCACGGATAGTAGTTGTATCAGTGAGGAGCATGCAAAGACGGTCGATACCGATTCCCAAACCACCTGTTGGTGGCATACCGTATTCAAGGGCTTCGATATAGTCGTAGTCGATACCTGTTGCCTCATCGTCACCAAGTTCTTTAGCTTTAGCTTGGGCTTCAAAACGGCTAAGTTGGTCGATTGGATCATTTAACTCAGTAAAGGCATTTCCGTACTCCTTGGTCATGATGAAGAGCTCGAAACGGTCAGTAAAGCGCTCATCTTCAGGATTTTTCTTGGCAAGTGGAGATACAGCTACTGGATGTCCATAGACAAAGGTTGGTTGGATTAAGGTTTCTTCAACAAACTCTTCAAAGAAGGCATTGATGATGTGGCCAACTTCAGTGTAGTGTTTCTCAACTGGAACTTTCTTCTCAGCAGCGATAGCTTTGGCTTCCTCGAAAGTCATGTCTTGCCAGAAATCGACACCAGTAATTTCTTTGATAGCATCCACCATATGAACACGTTTAAATGGTTCGTTAATCTTGATTTCAGTACCTTGATAGTTGACTGGACCATCGCCTTTGACTGATTTAGCAGCGTGTTGGATAATGCCTTCCGTCAAGTCCATGATATCTTGGAAGTCTGCATAAGCTTGGTAAACTTCGATAGAAGTGAACTCAGGGTTATGAGTAGCGTCCATTCCTTCGTTACGGAAGATACGGCCAATTTCGTAGACGCGTTCCATACCACCGACGATAAGGCGTTTCAAGTGAAGCTCAGTTGCGATACGAAGCACCATATCAATGTTTTGGGCATTGTGGTGGGTGATAAATGGACGAGCCGCAGCACCACCAGCTTCGTTGTGAAGAACAGGTGTTTCCACTTCAAGGAAACCTTTTTGGTCAAGGTAACGACGGATTTCAGAGATGATTTTTGAACGAGTGACAAAGCGCTCAAAGCTTTCACGGTTAGAAATCAAGTCAAGGTAACGTTTACGGTAGATAGTTTCAACATCTGTCAAACCGTGGAATTTCTCTGGCAGAGGACGAAGAGCCTTAGACAAGTGTGTGATGTGGGTTGCCTTGATAGAGAGTTCTCCCATATCTGTACGCATTACTTCACCTTCGACACCAAGGAAGTCACCAAGGTCTGCTTTTTTGAAGATTTCGTAGTTTTCTTCACCGACAGCATCCTTACGAACGTAGATCTGGATTTGACCTTCGCGGTCTTGAAGGTGGGCAAATCCAACTTTACCTTTACCACGTTTGGTTACCAAGCGTCCTGCGATAGTAGCTGTTTCGTTTTTATCATGTAATTGTTCTTTATCGAGGTCAGCATATTTATCTTTTAATTCTTGTGAATTTGCAGTACGTTCAAAACGTTTTCCAAAGGGATCGATTCCTTGTTCACGGAGCGCAGCCATTTTTTCACGGCGAACGATCTGCTGGTCATTTAGTTCTTCCATATGTTCTGTTGACATGGGATCCTCCTAGTTTTACTCAAAACTGAATACGATGAGTCATTTTTTGCGATACTCCCATTTTATCATAAATAAGCAAGAAATTCACGGATAATCTTTCAAAACTAAAAAGAACTTGACGCGAAAATCAAGTTCTGTTATTGATAGGAAGTATCATTCCAAGTATCGAGAGTAAATGTTTCAAAATCATGGGTTTCTAGAATTGTCAGGCTGGCATTTGCTAGACCGCCATCTTTACGAAGAAGTGGTTCTTTATAACCTAGAAGAGTACGAAGACTGGCAGTAAGATTGGCACCGTGACCGACAATTAAAATACGCTCAGCAGGACTATCTTTTAATGATTTGATAAATTGGATGGTCCGTTGTGTTGTGCTATAGAGGGATTCGGCTCCGAACATTTGAGTGTCAAATTGAGCAAGATTAGATCGGAAAGCTTTGATTTGTTGCGGGTAAATAGCTTCCAAGGTTGCAATTTTCAAACCTTCCAACTTCCCCAGCTGCCATTCACGGAGGTTGGGAACGCTTTTTAAAGGACAGGGCGTCTGGAGTTGACTTTGGATAATCTCAGCAGATTTGACCGCTCGAGGTAAATCACTTGAATAAATCTGATCAAAAGGAATTTCCTTGAGATACTGGCCAAGTTGTTTTAGGGTGTCAATGGATTCAGGAAGAAGGGGAGAATCTCCACTAGCACCTTGAAAGCGACCTTCTTGGTTCCAGACGGTGCGACCGTGGCGGACAAAGTAGAGTTTCATTACTTGTTGTCCTCCAAGATATCTACAAAGTCGGCCTTTACAAAGCTGGCCAATTCTTGTGGCGCGACGATAATGCTGTGACCAACTTCTCCAGCAGAGACAATCATTTGATCCAAGTCTAGAGCAATCTTATCGATAAAAATGGGGTAATTGTGTTTCTGACGAATTCCGACAGGATTATTGGCTCCATGAATGTAACCAGTTGTTTTTTCCAAGTCCTTTTGTGGAATCATGCTCACTTTTTTATTGCCAGAAATTTTAGCTAGTTTCTTTTCAGACAAATGTTGAGTGATAGGCACAATTCCGATAATCGGTCCTGTTTTATCTCCCAAAAGAGCCAAGGTTTTGAAAATCTGATCTCGTTCATAATCTTGAGGAAGCTCTCCTTCTAGGGCATTGATTTGAATCCCCTGATGTGGGATACCTGCTTTGGACAGGATTTGTTCCACCAATGTTTTTTTGACTTTAACTTTTTTTGCCATTATTTATACTTATCCTCCAATTGGCTCATCCAAATACCAAGCCAGATTCCCAGCGCAAAGAAGAAGGCGATGATGACATAACCGACAAGAGAAGTACCGGTGTACTGGATACTTTCAGCATTTCCTGCATTTGGAATCAAGATCAAAAGGGTACTTGATAGGACGATACCGATGATGAAATGATAGACGCGTGAGTGGTAGTTGTTTAAGGCATAATCCATCAATTTTGAAAAAATGATGAGAGTTGCACCTGCACCGATTCCAATTGGGAAAAAGGTTCCCAAGAGGTCAAAGGTTTTAAAACCAGTCAACATAGGAGCGTAGAGTCCCAAAATCAAAAGTAGGTTTGATGGACTGAGGCCAGGAACTAATACGCCAAGAGCCAGCAGTGCACCTGCTAGGACGAAATTAAGAAAGCTGGCACTTAAGGTTCCAACGACAAAATTTAAGGCATAGAGTCCTAATCCAGAAATGATAAAGGTTGTCCAGAACCAAGCCAAATCAATCTTGTCTCGGTCAGATTCTCGAGTTGATTCTTTGAGGAGGCTAGGAACTGTACCAATGATGGCACCCGCAAAGCTCCATAAGACAAAGACCTGATAATTTTCAAGTAGGTATTCAATCGGGTAGGAAAATAAGCCGATCCCCAGAAGCATGCCGATGGCAACTGGAATAAAATACAAAACATTTTCTTTAAAGTCTTTAAAGGGATGGGCTAGAAAGCCAATCATTCGTTCATAAATACCTAAGATTGCTGCTAGAACCCCTCCGGAAATTCCCGGTAGAATAAATCCAAGAGCAATCACAATCCCTTTAATAACACGTGCTAACCATGAGAGCATATTGTTCCTCCAACTATTTCTATTTCAAAAAATCCTTACTATATTGTATCACAATCTAAAACAAAAAGAAAAAGCAAATGAGAAACAAATGCTTTTAAGGTTTTAAAAATAGTTTTCTAAAGGTTTCTTCCTTATTTTTTAAAGAAGAGATGACGTTAATATCCAAATCGTGGTCAAAACCAGCAATTTTTCCTTTAGAAGTGTACTGGTGAATGTCGTAATCTAAATCAGTCTTAGGAGTTGCTTCGTAAAATCCTGAGTCAGAACCATAGGAAGGAATCCATACAGACGTAAACTTGTCTGTATTAATACTGTGTTCTTCCATGAAGTAGACCCCAACGTAGATTCCGATATTTTTAGCACCTAGCGATTCTAGTTTTGCACGAAAAGCTTCAACCCCTTCGTTCATATTGGACATGGTTTTTTCTTCCACGTCTAGCCAATAGTAGCTAGGGCTGTATGGCGATGAAGCATTATAAAAAACTTCAGCAGCCTTTTCCATTTCTTGGATACTTTTTCCAGCTACATAGGCATAGACACCAACTGGGACATTTCGTTTTTGAAACTCAGTGATATGGGTTTTAAAGGCCTTATCAACACCATTAACATAGGAAGCATCGTTCTCTTTGGACGTTTGAGCACCACTATGGACGCGAACAATAGCTCCAGAAATGTTTTGGGAGAGAGTATCGTAATTGATTTCCTCAGGACGTTGCCAACCAGAAACATCAATCACCGGTTTATCTATATTATGTAGCGCTTGCGTTTCTACTTGCGCGATATTTGACTTTGTTTTTACAGGATGGTCCTCAAAACGAGGGCGATTCAGGATTAAAATGAAAATCATAATCCCAAAAAAACCAAACAAAATAAGCGGATTTATTTTCTTTCTCATATCTCATAATTTTACCTTAAAAATGAAAAAAAATCAAAAAAAATACTTAAAAAATGGGTTAAGAAAGGACTTTAGAGCATTTTTTCATTCAAGAGCGCGGAATGATTTGAAATATGGTATAATAAAAGGGAATTTCTAGAGAAAAGAGAAGATTATGTCAAATTATGCCATTATTTTAGCAGCGGGTAAAGGGACTCGCATGAAATCTGATTTGCCAAAAGTTTTACACAAGGTTGCGGGTATTTCTATGCTGGAGCATGTTTTCCGTAGTGTGGGAGCCATTCAACCTGAAAAGACAGTCACAGTTGTCGGACACAAGGCAGAATTGGTTGAAGAGGTCTTGGCTGGACAGACAGAATTTGTAACTCAATCTGAACAGTTAGGTACCGGTCATGCAGTTATGATGACAGAGCCTATTCTAGAAGGTTTGTCAGGTCATACTTTGGTCATCGCAGGGGATACTCCTTTAATCACAGGTGAAAGCTTGAAAAACTTGATTGATTTCCACATCAATCATAAAAATGTGGCCACTATCTTGACTGCTGAAACGGATAATCCTTTTGGCTATGGACGAATTGTTCGTAATGATAATGCTGAAGTTCTTCGCATTGTTGAACAGAAGGATGCCACAGATTTTGAAAAGCAAATCAAGGAAATCAACACTGGAACTTACGTTTTTGACAACGAGCGTTTGTTTGAGGCTTTGAAAAATATCAATACCAACAACGCTCAAGGAGAATACTATATTACAGATGTTATTGGTATTTTCCGTGAGGCTGGTGAAAAAGTCGGAGCTTATACGTTAAAAGATTTTGATGAGAGTCTTGGAGTAAATGACCGTGTAGCACTTGCGACTGCTGAGTCGGTTATGCGTCGTCGCATCAATCACCAACACATGGTCAATGGAGTTAGCTTTGTCAACCCAGAAGCAACTTATATCGATATTGATGTTGAGATTGCGCCCGAAGTTCAAATCGAAGCCAACGTTACCTTGAAAGGGCAAACGAAAATTGGTGCTGAGACTGTTTTGACAAATGGAACTTATGTGGTGGATAGCACTATTGGAGCAAGAGCTGTCATTACCAATTCTATGATTGAGGAAAGTAGTGTTGCAGACGGTGTGACAGTCGGTCCTTATGCCCACATTCGTCCAGGTTCAAGTCTGGGTGCCCAAGTTCATATTGGAAACTTTGTTGAGGTGAAAGGTTCTTCTATCGGCGAGAATACTAAGGCTGGTCATTTGACTTATATCGGAAACTGTGAAGTGGGTAGCAAGGTTAATTTTGGTGCAGGAACTATTACAGTCAACTATGACGGAAAAAACAAATACAAAACAGTCATTGGTAACAATGTCTTTGTTGGTTCAAATTCAACCATTATTGCCCCAGTTGAGTTGGGTGACAATTCTCTTGTTGGAGCTGGTTCAACTATTACCAAAGACGTGCCAGCAGATGCGATTGCCATTGGTCGTGGACGTCAGGTCAATAAAGACGAATATGCAACTCGCCTTCCTCATCATCCTAATAATCAGTAGGAGTCTGTCATGGAATTTGAAGAAAAAACGCTTAGTCGAAAAGAAATCTATCAAGGTCCAATTTTTAAACTGGTCCAAGATCAGGTTGAATTACCAGAAGGCAAGGGAACTGCCCAACGGGATTTGATTTTCCACAATGGTGCTGTCTGTGTTTTAGCAGTAACGGATGAACAAAAACTCATCTTGGTCAAGCAGTACCGCAAAGCTATCGAGGCTGTCTCTTACGAAATTCCAGCCGGAAAGTTGGAAGTAGGAGAAAATACAGACCCTGTTGCAGCAGCCCTTCGTGAATTAGAGGAAGAAACAGCCTATACAGGGAAATTAGAACTTTTGTATGACTTTTATTCAGCCATTGGCTTTTGTAATGAAAAATTAAAACTATATCTAGCAAGCGATTTGACGAAAGTGGAAAATCCGCGTCCGCAGGATGAAGATGAGACCTTGGAAGTCCTTGAAGTGAGCTTAGAAGAAACTAAGGAATTGATCCAATCAGGTCATATCTGTGATGCCAAGACAATTATGGCTATACAGTATTGGGAATTGCAGAAAAAATAGAGGAGGTCAGTATGGGTAAACCTTTATTAACGGATGAAATGATTGAAAGGGCTAATAGAGGCGAAAAAATTTCAGGTCCTCCTTTACTAGATGATGAGGAGACAAAAATTTTACCAACCTCTTCTTCCCGTTTTGGTTATGCCAAACCTAAGGATCATGGTTTTAGCCAGGAAACCTTGAAGATTCAGGTCGAACCGTCTATTCATAAAAGCCGTCGCATTGAAAATACCAAGAGAAATGTCTTCAATTCTAAGTTGAATAAAATCTTATTCGCTGTCATCTTTCTCTTGATTTTGCTTGTCTTAGCAATGAAACTTTTGTAATAGAAAAGGAATTGAAATGAAAATAGGAATTATTGCGGCTATGCCAGAAGAACTGGCTTATCTGGTCCAGCATTTAGACAATGCCCAGGAGCAAGTTATTTTAGGGAATACCTATCATACAGGAACCATTGCCTCGCATGAAGTCGTTCTTGTAGAAAGTGGAATTGGTAAGGTCATGTCTGCCATGAGTGTGGCGATTTTGGCTGATCATTTTCAAGTGGATGCTTTGATTAACACGGGATCAGCTGGGGCAGTGGCAGAGGGTATTGCTGTTGGGGATGTTGTGATTGCTGATAAATTAGTCTATCATGATGTGAATGTCACAGCTTTTGGCTATGCTTATGGACAAATGGCACAACAACCGCTTTATTTCGAATCAGATAAAACTTTTATTGCTCAAATCCAAGAGAGTTTATCTCAATTGGACCAGAACTGGCATCTTGGTTTGATTGCTACAGGAGATAGTTTTGTTGCAGGAAATGACAAGATAGAAGCGATTAAGTCTCATTTCCCAGATGTTTTAGCCGTGGAGATGGAGGGGGCAGCTATTGCTCAGGCAGCGCATGCTCTTAATCTTCCAGTTTTAGTCATCCGAGCTATGAGTGATAATGCCAACCATGAAGCAAACATCTCTTTTGATGAGTTTATTATCGAAGCTGGACGTCGCTCTGCCCAAGTCTTGTTAGCCTTTTTGAAGGCTTTAGATTAAGCGGAAATTTGACAGTTTTTCTAGCTTATGATAAGATTTAAGTAAAGAAAAGCTAGAAAACGTTTCAGAGGATATTATGAGTATTGAAATGACCGTCAGTGAGATTGCAGAGGTCTTAGGATTATCTCGCCAAGCAATCAATAACCGTGTCAAAGAATTACCAGAAGAAGACACAGATAAAAATGATAAAGGGGTAACAGTCGTTACCAGAAGTGGCTTGATTAAGCTAGAAGAAATCTATAAAAAAACGATTTTTGAAGATGAGCCTGTCAGTGAAGATGTCAAGCAACGTGAACTGATGGAGATTCTGGTTGATGAGAAGAATGCAGAAATTCTTCGTCTTTATGAACAATTAAAAGCCAAGGATCGTCAGTTATCAGAAAAAGACGAGCAGATGCGCATCAAAGACCGTCAGATTGCTGAGAAAGACAAACAACTCGATCAGCAGCAACAATTGACCCTTCAAGCCATGAAGGATCAAGAAAATCTTAAGCTAGAGCTGGACCAAGCAAAAGAAGAAGTCCAATCAACTAAGAAAGGCTTTTTTGCTCGTTTATTTGGAGGATAATCAAGGAGCTGTTTAGGTTAAATGCTAACCTGATGGCTTCTTTTGTTTCTAAATAGTATAGTTGCTCAAGTAATACTCAATGAAAATCAAAGAGCAAACTAGGAAACTAGCCGCAGGCTGCTCAAAGCACTGCTTTGAGGTTGTAGATAAGACTGACGAAGTCAGTTACATATATCTACGGCAAGGCGACGTTGACGTGGTTTGAATTAGTATAAAATAACAGTATAGGAGAGGTATAGAATGGAACGATTAGAAGATTACATTGCTTTCGATTTAGAATTTAATCAGCATGAAGGGCAAACACACTTGATTCAAGTATCGGCAGTGCGTTTTAGAGATGGTCAGGAAATCGCTGCCTATGATTCATATGTCCATACTAGTGTGCCTCTAAAGAGTTTTATCAATGGTTTGACAGGGATTACAGCTGAGACATTAAAAGATGCCCCTCCAGTGGAGAAAGTTATAAAAGATTTCCAAGAGTTTGTGGGTTCTTTACCCATGGTTGGCTACAATGCTGCTAAAAGTGATTTGCCTATTCTAGCAGAGCATGGTTTAGACTACAGCCTGCAGTATAAGGTGGACTTGTATGATGAAGCCTTTGAACGTCGTAGTTCAGATTTACACGGTATTGCCAATCTCAAATTGCAAACTGTTGCCTCATTTCTTGGATTTCAAGGTCAGTCTCATAATAGCTTAGAGGATGCTCGTATGACAGCGCGTGTTTACGAGTCCTTTCTAGAGTCGGATCAAGCTAGAGAATTGTTAGGGGCAGAAAGTAGCCTATCGAACAATCCTTTTGGAGGCTTGGATTTGTCTCAATTATTTGACTAGGAGTGCCTATGAAACCTGAAAAACCTAAAAATCTAGGTTTTAAGCAGATATACTTTAATCTAGATAAAATACTTTTTCTATTTTTCTTGACTTTTATGATGATTGAGTTTGTCTGGTTACCGTCCAATTCTTGGATTGCTGGACTTTTACTCCGTCAGACAGGTTATCTCTTTCTATCTTACAACAATATTTTTGCCATTATAAAGGGTTCGCCATTTGTTAGTCTTGCTTTATTTATTCTGGTAATCGTTAATTTACTGATCGCCTATTACCAGATAGGACTTCTCTTTATCGGAGCCCGGCACCTACTCTATCATGAAAAGAGAACTTTGCTGGAGTACAGTCGTAAGGTCTTTCATCAAAGTTTCTTGTTTATGAAGCAAGCGACGCTTGCTAAGATAGCCTTTATCTTCTTTTATGTCATGATGCTCTTTCCATTGATTCGAAAGATTTTAAAGATTTACTACCTCAATAAAATTGTCATTCCAGACTTTATCGTTGATTATGTGGAAGACAAGTATTGGCTAGTAGGTATAGTGGTTACTATTCTGGCTTTACTTCTATTTTACATTTCAGTGCGTTTCATGTTTGCCCTACCTCAGCTTTTATTTGAAAAGAAAACAGTCAAAGAAGCTGTCAGATACAGTCTAGAGAAGACAAGAAAGCACTCCTGGTTTTATACTTGGAACTTGCTTTGGATTGTCGTCAAAACCTATCTATTTTTTATTCTTCTGTTGATTCCAATCCTAGCAAGTCAGGTGCTGATGGATGGTCTGACCCATAAGGAATCTCTTGTACTGGGAATTATCAACTTTGTCTTGATTAAGAATTTCCACTACATAGCCTTGACTTATTTTCTCATTAAGTTTGTTTCCTTCCTAACAGGAGAAGAACTAGAGATCACACCAAGGAGAAAGAAAGATCACTGGATGAGATGGGGAGTGATGGGATGTGCTGCTATCTTTTTCGCTCTTGAGGGTTATGTTTATTTAGAAGCTCCAGTTGCTAATAAACCTTTGATTATCTCTCACAGGGGAGTATCTAATAAGAATGGTGTGCAAAATACCGTCCAATCACTAGAAAAAACCGCTCAGTTATCTCCAGACTTCGTTGAGACGGATGTTCAGGAAACAAAAGATGGCCAGTTTGTCATGATGCATGATGCCAATATCAAGAATCTGACAGGAGTTAATGCCAATCCCCAAGATTTAACATTGGAGGAATTAACCAAACTCGATATTTCAGAAAATGGTTATCATAGCAAGGTATCTAGTTTTGACGACTATCTCAATAAAGCCAATGAATTGCATCAAAAACTCCTCATTGAGATTAAAACCAGTCGAAAAGATAGCCCAGATATGATGAAACGCTTTATGGAAAAATATGGAAGTATCATCAAGCAAAATGGTCACCAAATGCAATCCTTAGACTACCATGTGATTGACCAGGTGATAGCCTACGATTCTCAAATTCCAGTCTATTTCATCCTGCCTTATAATAGTATCTTTCCAAGAACCAAGGCTACAGGTTACACTATGGAGTATTCAACTTTGGATGAAAATTTTGTTAACAAGCTTTGGAATACCGATCAGAAATTGTACGTTTGGACCATTAATAGTTCAGAATCCTTTGATAAATCTGTTCAATTGGGAGCTGATGGTATGATAACGGATGATTTGGAAATGATTCAAGATCAAGTTACCATTGCCCAAGAAGACCCAGAGTATACTGAATTGCTTTTCAAACAGGCCATGGAATTCTTTAATTTTTAGTAAGCAAAAAGAGGAACAGTTGTTCCTCCCATGATAGGCAAGTATTCTCTTGAATGCTTGTTTTTCTTATGCTTAGAATGGCAATTTCCCAGCGAAAGCACCCAGTTTTTTCTTGGTAGTTTCATCGATTTGTTCAAGAGCAGAGTTGATTGCTTGAACGGTCATATCAGAAATTGTTTCAAGATCTTCTGGGTCAACAACAGCTGGATTGAAGTCAATGCTGACAACTTTCTTATCTCCAGTTAAGGTCGCTTGGACAAGGTCTTGAGCAGATTTGCCAACAAATTGCATAGCAGCAAGCTCAGCTTGGCTTTGTTCCATTTGTTTTTGAAGTTTTTGTGCTTGGCGCATCATGTTTTGCATATTCATCATAGTGATTTATAGTTTCCTTTTATCTTATTTTCCTTTTTATTTTATCAATTTTGGGGTTAAAAGTCTAATCTTTTTCTAAGTGAATTCATTTAGTATCAATAGGGATGTAAAGGGAATAAAAATATAGGATAGATATTCTAAGAGCATAAGAATATTTATCCTATATGTGTTTATGAAATGTTATCAGATATTTTATGAGCTAGTCTAAGGGGTTACTAACACTATTCTACTTTGTAGAAAAATCCCTCAGTACTACCATTGATAAGTTGGTGTCCAAACCATAAGCGGTCTTGTGTGATATCAGACGAATCGGTATAGCCATTATCTGAAGAAGAGGTGACGGACATGGTTATAGGGATTCCTGCTGGTAAAAAGGCAATAGCTGCACCAGCACCTCCATCTTTAGAAACAGAACTTGCCTTGAGATAGTGGTCAATTTCTTTAGCATGTTCAATTGAAACTTTGGAATGATCACTTACCAAGCCATTTTTATCGAAAGTAAATTCAATACCTGTACCATTTCTCCAAGTTCCTGCGACACTAGAAAAATCTCCATTTTGAATTGCAGAAATATCCATTCCTTTACTTTCTGATGGAAGGCTTATTTCTCCATTTATGAGGCTTGTGACAGATTTCCAAGAGAAAGACCTTATGTCAAGGTAAGGTGGTTTTGTCCCCAGTCCCTCTTCTGTATCTGATTCTCTAACTAACTCTAACCGTGTTCTATCCTGATTCAACTTGTATAGTTTGACTTGGATTTGATTAGCAGATACTCGAGTAGATAATTGGAAATAGCCGTTTTCTAAAGGATTAAAATGAACGCGTTCTCCAATAAAGTCCAGATTATTTTCTGCATTGGTCAGTCGAATAACTTCGTCATTTTTAAGAGTTCGAATATCTAATAAATCGTAATAGTTAGAATACGTTTTTAGAGCAATCAAAAGTTCGTCCGTACCATCTTGGTCTAAATCATACAAGCTATACTGTAATCCAGAGTATTCTTTAGGATAAGTATTTTTTAAGTTTGCTTTTGAATTGACCTCTGTATGTGAAGCTGGTGAACCATCTAATACTTTGGCATATTCTTTAAGGATAGGATTGTACAGGGTGTAGTCAGTTTGCTTTTCTTCCGATGTGGAAGAAGTGGAACTAGTACTTGAGGCAATCGCTTCAGAACTTGTTGCAGAAGTATTTTCACTCTGATGTTGGCAAGCCGTTAAAATAGAGATAGCTAAAATACTAATACTGAATAGAAATAATTTTTTCATATGTTTAATCTTGCAATTCTAAACCTTGAGCATCTTGGTGCCATTTGCTACCAGTTTTGGACGTTAAAACTTGAATAGTAATTATAATATTCCAAATTGCATTTGCTAGTAAAACAAATGGCAATAAAATAGGAATGAAAGCTAGCAGAGTTATACCGATACGCTTGTATCCTTGTTTGGAATTTCCGATGTAAAAATCGTATCCACCAAGTGCTCCTAAAAATAGGGCAAATAAGGCTGCGGCCAGTTTAGATTTATCACTCACTCCATTTGAATGTTGGCTAGAGCTAGCTGGAGATGTGTTATCTATTTTTGAAACAATATACTCATCACCGTTTTGATAAAATTCTACGTAATCACCTACTTGTGGTTCAAAACCAAAACTTTTTCTTGAAATTGCAGTAAATTGGCCATTATCACCTTTTCCAACATAAACTGTTTCATCTTCAATTTTTATAACTTTGTTCATATAATTGTCTCCTTAATCTATTTCTATTGTATGTTAGACCCACTCACCGTTGTAATTGACACGGTAGCCATCAGGTGTTGTCGTATTGATTGCTAGTGCACCAGAGCTATAAGCATAGTACCATTTACCAGATACCTTCATCCAGCCAGTTTTCATAGCGCCTGAGTCTTGAAGATAGTACCAGCTACCGTTATCTTTGACCCAACCTGTCTTCATCGCACCTGAACCGTCGAGATAGTACCAGCTACCGTCTTTTACCCAGCCAGTTTGCATCCAGCCAGAGTTGTCAAAACGATACCAAACACCATTGATTTTTTCCCAGCCATTAGTTGTATAGGAACCGTCGGCGTGTTTGTACCACCAACGAGAACCAGATTGTAGCCAACTACCTGAGATATTAGAATTCGAACCTGATTGAGTTGTTGTGTTAGTATTTGAATTTGTAGAAGGATTTCCGATAGTCACATCTTTTCTAACTTTAAAGACACGTTTTCTTGTATCAGTTAAGTCATCGTAAGGCGAACCAGCTTCTCCAGACATCTCCAAAATATATGTTCCATCTGGAAATTGTTCTGAAACAAAAATATCACCTTTAAATTGATTGCTATAAAATAAAGGTTGTAAAAATTGATCACTGACATCTTTAGTTAAGCCACTAAAAATGACAGCATCGTGACTTTGGTACACAATTTTTCCGGTCGCTTTATCAATCAAAGTAACATTTCCCTTAGCAGCCTTATCACCTCCGTGTTGTAGTGGCTCTGAAAGTCTGCCTTCGAAGCTAAGTCCAAAATAATCAATTTCAACTTTTGTAATTGTTGCCTCTATTTGTTTTTCAGTACTCGTATTCTCGCTAGCTGATACTTGATTAGCTGTGATGACTCCAGTGCCAAGAAGTGATAGAGCTGAGATAGTTGCAAGTGTGAATTTTTTAGTTTGTTTGTGCATTCATTTAATACTCCCTATTTTTATTTGTTGTAAAGTAATCAGTTTGTCCTAAAATCTAGACTTTTTTGGACAAACTTGATAGAATGGTAGTGTAATAATAATCGGTCAAAATACTGGATTTTAGAACCTTTTTTCTAACGAAAATGGTTCTAAAATAAAGTGTATTTCCTGTCCAAAAAATCCTAGTTTTTTTGACAGGAACTATGAATTTTTTATCCAATTATGAAAGGTGCTTTTTGATACTCCTAAGATGTCTGCACCTTCTCGTAAGGTTATTTCTTTTTTCGTATATTGAGCTATTACATCAGGGAGATTATCCGGGGCAAGCAATTTTGGTCTACCGAATTTTTTCCCTTTTTTCTTTGCTTCTCGTATTCCTTCCATTTGTCTTTGTTTGATTTGTTCTCTTTCAAACTGTGCCACATAAGATAGAACTTGCAAAACGATGTCAGATATTAGTTTTCCTGTGATATTGTCATCGCTATTCTTTGTGTTTAATAAGGGGAAATCTAAAACAGTTATATTTACTTTCTTTTTCTTAGTAATTGATTGCCATTGTTCTAAAATTTCATCATAGTTTCTTCCCAATCTATCAATTGATTTAATAACTAATTCATCATTCTCCTTCAAGGTAGTTAATAATTTTTGATATTCTATTCTGTCAAAATCCTTTCCTGAAACATAATCAATAAAAATATTTTCTTTTGCTAATTTATTTTCTACCAAGGCTGAAAATTGTCTATCGATATTTTGTTCTCTTGTAGATACTCGAACATAACCGTAACGCATAAGGCTACCACCTATCTTTTTATCTCTATTTTAGACGAAAAGAAAACTACCGCCCATAATGAGTGGTAGTTTGGTGTACTCTTTGCTACTGTATTTTTTTGCCAAGATTTTGCCTTGGATGCGTGAATAGAAGTGTTGGATAAAAAATCTTAAGGGCTTAAAATCCTTTTAAACCAACCTTTTTGATGTTTACAAAAATTAAAAACAGTATGTTCAATTTTTGCATGTTCATTATGGTGATTTTCAGTTTCCTTTTATCTTATTTTCTTTTTTATTTTATCAATTTTGGGGTTAAAAGTCTATTGTTAGTATAAATCCCCTAACATTAAATTACCGAAGAGATTTTCGAAGAGTACGAGTTTGGAACATGAAAACAGCAGTTGATTTGAAGAAACAAAAAAAGAACAGCCAAAACTGTTCTTTTTTATGATTATTTGAGACCGTATTTTTTGTTGAAACGATCCACGCGTCCATCTGCTTGAGTGAACTTTTGACGTCCAGTGTAGAATGGGTGTGAGTCTGATGAAATTTCCACACGGATCAATGGGTAAGTTTCGCCTTCGAACTCAACTGTTTCGTTAGAGCGTTTTGTTGAACCGCTAAGGAATTGGTAACCAGTAGTTGTGTCCATGAAGACAACTGGGCGATATTCTGGATGGATATCTTTTTTCATTTTGCATTATTTCCTTTCTGCCATGGTCTCTTTGCGAGCCATAGATTGTTACCATACTAGTCTATCAGATTCTGAAAAGTTTGGCAAGTATTTTATCAGTTTTTAAGCAAGTTTTTTAACTTTTGGTAGATGATTTCGTTTTCCTCTAGGCTATAGGAATTAGCACCACTTGCTAGGGGGTGGCCTCCACCATCATGCTCCTTGGCAATTTCATTGATAGGATGGATTTTACTGCGTAAGCGAACACGGTAGTGGCCATCAGCCTGCTCCACAAAAATACCCCAGAGGCTCACACTGTCAATACGTCCAGGTGCGCCTACAATGGCTGCAGTTTCCGCGTCGGTGACATTGAATCGTTTTAAGATTTCCTGACTCAGAATCACGCGAGCTGCGCCATTTTCATCCACTTCCAGATGATCGTAGATATAGCCTTGAAGTTTAGCAATTTTGTAACTCATAGTGTCCATTTTGCGAGTGAGAGCCGCAAAGTCAAAGTTCTGTTCTCTTAGAGAGGCAGCCAGACGGAGGGTCCGTGCAGTGGTAGAAGGGTAGAGGAAGCGACCTGTATCCCCAATAATTCCTGCAAAGAGCAATTCAGCAGCTCGATCTGACAAGGCCAGTTGGGTTGTTTGGGCAAATAGGGTAATCATCTCACTAGCGCTGCTTGAACTAGTATCGACCCAAGACAGGTCACCGTATACATCATCATTTGGATGGTGGTCAATCTTAATGAGAAAATCACCTTGACTATAGCGCTTATCATCAATACGAGCAGTATTCGCCGTATCACAAACGATGACAAGGGCGCCTTGGTAGGCACTATCTTCAACAAGATCCATTTCAGCCATCCAAGTGAGAGTTGGTTCATCAAAACCAACAGATTTAATGGTTTTTTCTGGGAAATGATGTTCCAGCAAGGCTTTCAATCCCACCTGACTTCCCAAGGCATCAGGGTCTGGTTTCATATGACGGTGAATGATAATCGTGTCGTATTCTTTAATTTTTTCTAAAATTTGATGGCAAATGTCCATAAATAACCTCAATTCTTTCTCATTTCATTGTAGCACAAGAATTTTTATTTTTAAAATGAAAAAGATGTGATATAATGGAGAAAGATAAATTGAGGAGGACGATATGGCATTAGCAAAAATTGTATTTGCCAGTATGACCGGTAATACCGAAGAAATTGCAGATATTGTAGCAGACAAATTACGTGACTTGGGCTTGGATGTTGATGTTGATGAATGTACAACTGTTGACGCTTCAGACTTCTTGGAAGCAGACATCGCTATCGTTGCGACCTATACTTATGGTGATGGAGAATTGCCAGATGAGATGATGGACTTCTACGAAGACCTTGCAGACCTAAACTTGAATGGTAAAATCTACGGAGTGGTTGGCTCAGGAGATACCTTCTACGATGAATTCTGTAAGGCTGTTGATGACTTTGACCGTGTCTTTGTGTCAACAGGGGCAGAAAAAGGTTCAGAGTGTGTTAAAGTTGACCTTTCTGCCGAGGAAGAAGATATCGAACGCTTGGAACAATTCGCAGAAGAATTGGCTGCTAAAGTAGGATAAGCATAAAAGTGCGCTGATGCAATCAATCAGTGCATTTTTCTTATCGTGAGTTGGGATTTTACTAGCCTATTTGGTGGCTTTTTGATACAATAATTCAAATAAAGGAGGAGACTGTATGGATTTAGATAGTATTCGTCAAGAAATTGATCAAATCGACGACCAAATTGTCAAACTGTTGGAAGAACGAATGCATTTGGTTGAGGGGGTAGTTGCCTATAAGAAAGCTTCAGGTAAGCCGATTTTAGATACTAAGAGAGAAGAAGTTATTTTTGAAAAGGTTAGAAGTCGTGTAGAGGACAAGCGCTATCAGGAAACTATTGTCGCGACTTTTTCTGACATACTCAAACGTTCGCGTGATTATCAGGATCAAAATATCAAATGAAAAAAGAACAATTTTATCCGCTAGGAATTTTTCTAGCTGCCATGGTGGGTGGACTTGTCCGCTATCTTGTTTCCACTTGGTTACCAGCCAGTCCAGATTTTCCTTGGGGAACTCTCTTTGTTAACTATCTGGGCATTTTCTGCTTGGTTTATCTTGTCAAGGGCTATCTGGTCTATAAGGGGACTAGTAAGAGCTTGGTTTTAGCACTGGGAACGGGTTTTTGTGGAGGTTTAACAACCTTTTCGAGTCTAATGCTTGATGCTGTGAAACTGCTTGATACAGGGCGTTACATTAGTTTGATTCTGTATTTGCTTTTGAGTATCGGTGGAGGCCTGCTCTTGGCTTACTATTTGGGGAGGAAGAAATGGTAATCATCTATCTTGCGATTGCTTGTGGCTGCGGAGCCCTAGTACGGTATTTCTTTTCCCACTATAATCAAGTTTCTAAAATGCCCTTGGGAACGCTTGTAGCTAATCTTCTCGGTTGTTTTTTGATTGGATTGTTCTACAATCATGTGGAGTCTAAGGAAGTCTATGCTATTCTAGCAACAGGATTTTGTGGAGGTTTGACAACTTTTTCGACCTTGAATGACGAACTTCAAAGACTGTTAAGCGATAAGAAGGTATTTTATTCTTACCTGACTTTGACCTATCTTGGTGGTTTGGTTGCGATTTTTTTAGGAATTTTGTTATAAATTTCTTTACTTTTTTGTGGAAATTTGGTAAACTGTATCTTGTGTGTAATGGACGCACAAAAATACAGTTTATCCGCTGAGGAAGTTTCCTCAAGATTGACAAAGATAGGAGAATAAAATGAATCCATTAATCCAAAGCTTGACTGAAGGTCAACTTCGTACAGATATCCCATCATTCCGTCCTGGTGACACTGTTCGTGTACACGCGAAAGTTGTCGAAGGTAACCGTGAACGTATCCAGATTTTTGAAGGTGTTGTTATCGCACGTAAAGGTGCTGGTATCTCAGAAAACTACACAGTTCGTAAAATCTCTAACGGTGTAGGTGTTGAGCGTATCTTCCCAATCCACACTCCACGTGTTGAAAAAATCGAAGTTGTTCGTTACGGTAAAGTACGTCGTGCGAAATTGTACTACTTGCGTGCTCTTCAAGGTAAAGCAGCTCGTATCAAAGAAATTCGTCGTTAATTCGACTAAAAAACTCTGCTTATTTAGCAGAGTTTTTATCTAGCTCCCTTAGTTCAATGGATATAACAACTCCCTCCTAAGGAGTAGTTGCAGGTTCGATTCCTGCAGGGGGCAGTAATTAGATATCAAAAACCGCTCAGTCGAGCGGTTTTCGTCTATTCTTACCTTTTTACAGTACCCATGTACGGATGGCATGGGCAACGCCAGATTCGTCATTTGTTTTGGTGATGTATTTGGCGATTTTTTTGATTTCTGGATTTCCATTTTCCATGACAACTGGGTTGCCAACGACTTCCAGCATGGCACGGTCATTTTCTTCGTCACCGATAGCCATGGTTTCATCTTTGGTCAATCCTAGTTTTTCAGCTAAGTGAGTGATGGCTGAACCCTTATCTACATTCTTTTTAAGGAGTTCGAGGTAGAAAGGAGCGGATTTGTTGATGGAGTAGCGTTCGTAAAATTCGGCTGGAATTTTTTCAATGGCAGCATCGAGTATTTCTGGTTCATCGATGAACATACACTTGACGATTTCTTTATCGGCCATTTCTTCAGGGGTGCGGTAGAAGATAGGCATGCTGACGAGGGTTGATACGTGCACTGTGTATTTTCCGATATTGCGATTGGCAGTGTAGATACCATTCTTGGTAATGGCATGCATGTGGACACCGAGCTTGCGACTGAGAAATTCCATATCCAGATAATCCTCATAAGTCAAGGATTCACTGATAATCTCATGACCTGTAGCAGTTTCTTGGACAAGGGCACCGTTGAAGGTCACGACATAGTCACCCTCGTCTCTCAACTGCAAGTCGTCCAGAAGTTTGGCTACACCTGCGATAGGGCGGCCAGTTGCAATCACGACTTTGACACCAGCTTTTTTGGCCTCTTGGATGGCAGAAAAGACTTCAGGAGTAATCTCCTTTTGGCTATTGACTAGGGTTCCGTCGATATCGACGGCGATTAGTTTAATACTCATATAGTTCCTCTTCTAGTTTTTATTTGGGGTAAAATGATCGTTCTCAATCAAGTGTAAAAATTGCTGGGTAATGCTAGCAAAGATACTGTTTTGGTCCAACATTTCTTTCGGGAAATAAAAGCGATTATCTCCGTGGCGGCTACCAGCAAGGGATTGGACGATAGGAGACAGGCTAGAGAGTTCGGCCAGTTCTCCATTTTTTTGTAAAATCTCAATCTGTGTCCGTGGATTTTCAGATTCGGGACGATAGATATCATAAGGGAGGTCGAAGTTCTTATGAATGGCAGTGTAGTAGTCTGGATCAAAGCCGATATCTTCAACCAATTTTCTCATGCTAGCGAGTTGGTCTTGATCTTCTTGTGAAAAGGTAATGGATTTAAAGACCTTGCGGTTGACAAAGCGTTGCGACAGGTCTGCAAGAATCTTATCAGGACTGGTCATCCAGAGCTGGAAGTAGGTATTCATAACCCCATCATCCAGAGCCAGATAATCAGACAAGGTCACATTTTTTTCAAAGAAAGGCAGGAGATGTGGAGAAGTTCGTGCAAAGAAATCTTTGTCTTTAGGATAGAGTTCCTTGGCGCGCTTGAGGAGATTCTGTAGGAGAACTTCCATGGCACGTGTTGCAGGGTGGAAATAGACCTGCATATACATCTGGTAGCGACTGAGGACATAGTCTTCGATGGCGTGCATGCCATTGCGCTGAAAGGCGATACCATTTTCGACAGGACGAATGACTCGAAGAATCCGAGTCAGGTCAAATTCTCCATAGGATGCTCCTGTAAAATAGGAGTCGCGCAAGAGATAGTCCATGCGGTCTGCATCAATCTGACTAGAAATGAGTTGCACGACCTGCTTGTTAGGATAGGTGTGGTCAATGACACTGGCTACCTTTTCTGGAAAATCTGGAGCTACTTGTAGCAGGACTTGGTGGATCTCTGTTTCTGGACTTTGGATTATCTCCTGAGTGATAGCTTCATGGTCTGTATCAAAGAGATGTTCAAAAGTATGGGAATAGGCACCATGCCCAAGGTCATGTAGGAGAGCAGCTGTCATGGTCAAGAGAGACTCGGCAGGATTCCATTCCTCAGGATATTTTTCTTCAAAAATCTCTGTGATGCGTCGTGCAATTTCATAGACTCCTAGACAGTGAGAGAAGCGACTATGCTCTCCACCGTGGAAGGTATAACTGGAAGTTCCTAGTTGTTTAATACGGCGCAAGCGTTGAAATTCTTTTGTATTGATCAAGTCGTAGATGACCTGATTATTTACATGGATATAGTTGTGAACTGGGTCACGGAATACTTTTTCGTTCATATGACCATTATAGCAAAAAGCTAGAGTTTTTGGTAAAATAGTAGGATAAGAGACAAGAAAGAGGACCTGATGTGAAGATTCGGATGCGAAATACGATTCAGTTTGATGAGCAGTTGGAAGTGATTGACCAGCTTTATGACGTAGAAGTGCATGAAAAGGGAGATTATAGCTACCTGCTTTTCTATAATGAGGAAAAGGAAAAAGTGGTTATTAAATTTCATGGTCAAGAACTGGTGATGAGCCGATTTTCCAATCCCAAGACCATTATGCGCTTTCTAAAGGATAGTGATAGTTTAGCCTATATTCCTACACCCATGGGCATGCAGGAGTTTATCATCCAAACCAGTCGCTATGAAGTTGATAGGCAAAAGATTCATTTAGATTATCAACTACAAAATCAAGAGGGACAGCCCTTTGCCAGCTATCAATTGGAAATTACTTGGGGCTAGGCTCATGTCTTTTTCAAATTTACCTGGCTATCTTCTTGGATTGACTTCCTAGTGTGGTAGATTAGGCTAATTTTTGGTATAATAAAAGTTATGGAAATCGAAAAAACCAATCGTATGAATGCGCTCTTTGAATTTTATGCGGCGCTTTTGACAGACAAGCAAATGAATTATATCGAGCTCTACTACGCTGATGATTACAGCCTTGCTGAGATTGCCGAGGAGTTTGGTGTCAGTCGTCAGGCTGTCTATGACAATATCAAGCGGACAGAAAAGATTCTGGAAGATTATGAGATGAAATTGCACATGTACTCGGACTACATTGTCCGCAGTCAGATTTTTGATCAGATTTTGGAGCGGTATCCCAAGGATGACTTTCTGCAGGAGCAGATAGAAATTTTAACAAGCATTGATAATAGAGAATAAGAGGAAGAAAAATGGCATTTGAAAGTTTAACAGAACGTTTGCAGAACGTCTTTAAAAATCTACGTAAAAAAGGAAAAATCTCTGAATCTGATGTTCAAGAGGCAACCAAGGAAATTCGCTTGGCCTTGCTTGAGGCCGACGTTGCCTTGCCTGTTGTAAAGGACTTTATCAAGAAAGTTCGTGAGCGTGCAGTCGGGCATGAGGTCATTGATACCCTTAATCCTGCGCAACAAATTATTAAAATCGTTGATGAGGAACTGACAGCTGTTTTAGGTTCTGATACGGCTGAGATTATCAAGTCTCCTAAAATTCCGACGATTATCATGATGGTTGGTTTGCAGGGGGCTGGTAAAACAACCTTTGCAGGTAAATTGGCCAACAAACTCAAGAAGGAAGAAAATGCCCGTCCTTTGATGATTGCGGCGGATATTTACCGTCCTGCGGCTATTGACCAGTTGAAAACTCTGGGTCAACAGATTGATGTGCCGGTTTTCGCACTTGGGGCAGAAGTACCAGCTGTTGAGATTGTACGTCAAGGTTTGGAACAAGCTCAAGCTAACCATAATGACTATGTCTTGATTGATACGGCAGGTCGTTTGCAGATTGATGAGCTTTTGATGAATGAGCTTCGTGACGTGAAAGCATTGGCTCAACCAAATGAAATTTTGCTCGTCGTTGATGCCATGATTGGTCAAGAAGCGGCTAATGTTGCGCGTGAGTTTAATGCTCAGTTAGAAGTGACTGGGGTTATCCTTACCAAGATTGATGGAGATACTCGTGGTGGTGCTGCTCTGTCTGTTCGTCACATTACTGGAAAACCAATCAAGTTCACTGGTACTGGTGAAAAGATCACGGATATTGAAACCTTCCACCCAGACCGTATGTCAAGCCGTATCCTCGGCATGGGGGATATGCTTACTCTTATTGAGAAAGCATCTCAAGAATACGATGAGCAAAAAGCCCTTGAAATGGCTGAGAAGATGCGTGAAAATACCTTTGATTTCAATGATTTCATCGATCAATTGGATCAGGTGCAAAACATGGGGCCAATGGAAGACTTGCTCAAGATGATTCCGGGCATGGCCAACAATCCAGCCCTTCAAAACATGAAAGTGGATGAGCGCAAGATTGCCCGCAAACGTGCTATTGTGTCTTCAATGACACCTGAAGAACGTGAAAACCCAGATTTGTTAAATCCAAGCCGTCGTCGTCGTATTGCTGCTGGTTCTGGAAATACATTTGTCGAAGTCAATAAATTCATCAAGGACTTTAACCAGGCTAAACAGCTCATGCAGGGTGTCATGTCTGGGGATATGAACAAAATGATGAAGCAAATGGGAATCAATCCAAATAACCTTCCTAAAAATATGCCAAATATGGGAGGCATGGATATGTCTGCCCTTGAAGGAATGATGGGGCAAGGTGGTATGCCTGACTTGTCAGCTCTCGGAGGAGCAGGAATGCCGGATATGAGCCAGATGTTTGGTGGCGGACTCAAGGGTAAAATTGGTGAATTTGCCATGAAACAGTCTATGAAACGCATGGCAAACAAAATGAAGAAAGCGAAGAAGAAACGCAAGTAAGACAAAGGAAGGCCGCAGGGCTTTCCTTTTTTAGAAAGAAGAAAAATGAGCACTTCCGTAGTTGGAAATGCTCGTTTTTTGATTTTCGAAGAGTATTAGTCTTTATTTTCGTATGGCAAGACCAAGTTCAAGATGATTCCTGTCATGGCTGATAGGGCAGTACCTGAAAGGGTAACTGGACCAAGTTTAAGGATAGCTCCTCCAAGTCCAAGGACCAACATAGCACTTGCGATGATGAGGTTACGCATTTGAGCGAAATCAACACGTTCTTTGATCAAAACTTTCAAACCGTTGCTGGCGATAACCCCATAGAGAAGGATTGACATACCACCAAGTACAGCATTTGGAATAGTTGAAATCAAGGCAGTGAATTTACCAAGGAAGCTAAGGGCAATCGCGATAAAGGCAGCGTTACGGATAACTGAGACAGAAGCGATACGAGTCATACCGATAACCCCTGTGTTTTCTCCATAAGTTGTATTGGCTGGTCCACCAAGGAAGGCAGAAACAGAAGTTGCGATACCGTCACCAAGAAGAGTACGGTGAAGACCTGGTTCTTTCAAGAACTGACGTCCACAGATTTGACCCAAAACAGTATGGTCTCCGATATGTTCAGAAATTGTTACGATAGCGATTGGCAAGATAGCGATGGTTTCTGGACCAAAGTAAAGATTGTATTCTTTAAAGGCACCACCAGTGCTAAATGGCAAGTAGAAACCAGGAATTTCAAACCAGTTAGCTTTTAGAACTGGTGTAAAGTCAACCAAACCAAGAGTTAGTGCGAAGAGGTAACCACCGATAATGGCAAATAGGAATGGAATGATTCGTAGGAAACCTTTTCCTTTTGTATTGATAAAGGCAGCAATTAGGAAAGTAACAACCGCTACAAGAGCATTTTTCCAATTTCCATCTGCTACAAGTCCAGCGTTAGTAACTGCTGAACCTGCAAGTCCAAGACCGATAACGATGATCATAGGTCCGATGATGATTGGTGGCAAGAGTTTATCAATCCATTTTGTACCTGCAAAACGAACACCAGCAGCCACAAGGACATATACCAAACCAGTCAAGATAACCCCTGTTTGGGCAGCAGATACATCACCACCCATTTCTTTCATAGCAAGTGACATTGCTGTGATAAAGGCAAATGAAGAACCTAGATAAACTGGAACTTTAAAACCAGTTGAAATCATGTAGATGAGTGTTCCAACACCTGAAGCAAAAAGGGCAACAGATACAGGCATTCCCAAAATCAATGGTACCAAGATGGTCGCACCAAACATGGCGAAAACGTGTTGGAAGCTAAGGAGAATTCCTTTTCCAGCCGAAGGACGTTGGTCAACGTCTAGTAACAAATCAACAGTTGATTCTTGTTTCATATAAACCTCACTTTTGGGCATCAAAAAAGAGCCCATTATTTTACAGCAATAGGCCCTCAGAGTAAGACTTCTCTAAAATCTAGACTTTAAAGAGTTTCAAGTATTTCTGCGTCTTCGTCACCTCACGGGATGACATTAAAAACCTTTGCTTGTGATAGTATAGCAAAAATTGTAAACTTTGTAAATATTTTTTTACTAAAAAAATTAAAGTGGGCGTTTATTGGGCATGCCAGCCTTACGTGGAAATTTATTTGGTGTTTCTTTTTTCTTTTCTACCACTGTGATGTAGCGCGGATCTCCATTAGGTAGAGCGTAGCTGAGATTGTCTTCGACCTTACTGAAGAGGAGGTTGAGGGCATTTTTGGCTTCTAACAATTCCTCTGGAGCATTGCTGGCTTTTAGTGCTAATAGTTTTCCTCCGACTTTAAGATAGGGAATGGTTAATTCTGATAAAATCTGCATACGAGCTACAGCACGGGCAGTTACCAAATCAAACTGAGCACGAAAGTTTTTATCTTGGGCAAAATCTTCTGCACGACCGTGGTAGAAATGAACACCGTCCAAATCTAGTTCTTGAGCCAACAGTTGGAGGAAGTTGATGCGCTTATTTAGAGAATCAATAATAGTCACATCTAGCTGAGGATAGAGGATTTTCATAGGTAGACTAGGAAATCCTGCCCCGGCTCCAATATCAAGAAGTTTGATAGTTTCATTGGGAATCAAACCTTGAAGAATGGGTGCAATCGAATCGTAAAAATGTTTGAGATAAACTTCTTCCTTGTCCGTAATAGCTGTTAAATTAATCTTTTCATTCCACTCGACCAAGAGTTCAAAATAACGATCAAATTGTTTTTTTTGCTGGTCCGAAAGTGGAAGATTTTGCTCGGCAAGCAAGTTGTAAAATGTTTCTGGTTTCATAGTTATTTCCTTCTTTAGTATCATCTTATTTTACCACAATCATTAAAAATTTGATATACTGGTACTAATCTAAAAGCAGAAAGGACTTATATAATGACTTGGATTATTCTTGGAGTTATCGCTCTTATTGTTATTTTTGTGATTGTTAGCTATAACAGTTTGGTTAAGAATCGTATGCAAACAAAGGAGGCTTGGAGTCAGATTGATGTTCAGTTGAAACGTCGAAATGATCTCTTGCCAAACTTGATTGAGACTGTAAAAGGTTATGCCAAATATGAAGGTTCTACCCTTGAAAAGGTGGCAGAACTGCGTAACCAAGTGGCGGCAGCAACTTCACCAGCAGAAGCTATGAAAGCTAGTGATGCCCTCACTCGTCAGGTTTCAGGTATTTTTGCAGTTGCAGAAAGCTATCCAGATTTGAAAGCTAGTGCCAACTTTGTTAAATTGCAAGAGGAGTTGACAAACACAGAAAATAAAATTTCTTACTCTCGTCAACTTTACAACAGTGTTGTCAGCAACTACAATGTAAAATTAGAAACTTTCCCAAGCAATATTATCGCTGGAATGTTTGGATTTAAAGCAGCAGATTTCCTTCAAACACCAGAAGAGGAAAAGGCAGTTCCTAAAGTTGATTTTAGCGGTTTAGGTGACTAAGATGTTGTTTGATCAAATTGCAAGCAATAAACGAAGAACCTGGATTTTGTTGCTGGTATTTTTCCTACTCTTAGCTCTGGTTGGCTATGCAGTTGGTTACCTCTTCATGCGATCTGGGCTTGGCGGTTTGGTTATTGCACTGATTATCGGATTTATCTATGCCATGTCTATGATTTTTCAATCAACAGAGATTGTCATGTCCATGAATGGCGCGCGTGAAGTTGATGAGCAAACGGCACCAGACCTCTACCATGTAGTGGAAGATATGGCTATGGTGGCTCAGATTCCTATGCCCCGTGTTTTCATCATTGAGGATTCTTCTTTAAATGCCTTTGCGACAGGTTCTAATCCTCAAAATGCGGCGGTTGCTGCGACGTCAGGTCTCCTCGCTATCATGAATCGTGAAGAACTAGAAGCTGTTATGGGGCATGAAGTTAGTCATATTCGTAATTATGATATCCGCATTTCGACAATTGCTGTTGCCCTTGCCAGTGCTATCACCATGCTTTCTAGTATGGCAGGTCGTATGATGTGGTGGGGTGGGGCAGGTCGCAGACGAAATGACGATGATCGTGACGGAAATGGCTTAGAAATCATTATGCTCGTGGTTTCTCTACTAGCTATTGTGCTGGCACCTCTTGCTGCAACCTTGGTGCAACTAGCTATTTCCCGCCAGAGGGAATTCCTAGCTGATGCTTCCAGTGTCGAGTTGACCCGCAATCCTCAAGGAATGATCAATGCTCTACGTAAGTTGGACAATAGCGAGCCGATGCATCACCATGTTGATGACGCCAGCAGTGCACTTTATATCAATGATCCCAAGAAAGGTGGAGGGTTCCAAAAACTCTTTTATACCCACCCACCTATCTCAGAACGGATTGAACGTTTAAAACGTATATAAAAAAATCCAGAGGTCGTCTCTGGATTTTTGCTATGTTGAAAATTTATAAATCTTCTAAATTAACTATCTCCAAACCGTGTTCTGTCAAGCGATAGATAGTCGAGCAAACTTCTTTTAAGAAACGACGGTCATGCGAAACAGTGATGAGACCACCAGGATAAGTGGCAAAGAGTTTTCTGATTTCGGGTTGAGAAGTTGGAGAAAAGTTTCGTGTGGGTTCATCTAGCAGGAGAAAGTTTGGTTTGCGCAAGACTAAATCCAAAAGCAGAAGTTTTCCCTGTTGTCCGCCAGATAAGGAGCGAATTTGATGCTGCATTTCTGGATAACTGAAATTGAGACTTGCTAAGTGAGATTGGATTTTCTGTAGTTCCTCTTTTTCTCCAGTTTTGCTGAGGTAGGCTATTGGTGATAAATCCAATTGCAGTTTTTTGTGGTAATCTTGTGGCATAAAACCAAGGGAAATCTCTCTTTTATCATTCAGAATTCTCTGTACCTTGGCTAACAGAGTTGATTTACCAACACCATTTTGGCCGATGATACCGATTTTTTCTTGGCCACGGACAGTTAGTTGTAGTTCTCGAGCCAAAACTCGGTCGTCAATGGATAAATTTTCTTTTTCCAGCTGGATTAAGACTTTAGAGGCCGGTAATGGTTGGATGTCTGAGAAGAAAAGTCTGATTTCTTCCTCTTCAAGTGGCTTTTGGGTCATGGACTGAGCTGCCCTTTCGTAGCGTTTTTCTTGTGAGAGGACAGTTTTCATCTTTTTAGCCAATAGGCGACCGGCAGTACTGTCTTTGGTAGCTCGAAGTGCAGTTTCTACATTTTGCTTGACTCGCCGATGTTTTTCCATGGTTTTATCGTAGGCTCTTTGGTCGTTAGCAGCTTGCTTGCTTTGTTTGGTAAAATTAGCCTTTCTCTGGTCGCTATAGCTATCATAGTCTAAATGCTCTACTAGCGTTTCTGCTTCTTTACGGTGCTTGACCAGTCGCAAGTGAACAATAGTGTCTGCCGTTTCAGAAAGAAAGTCTTCATCATGGGAAATGAAAATAACGGTTTGCCTCATCTTCTGTATCTGTCTTTTTAGCCAATCAACCGTCTCAAGGTCTAGGTCATTTGAAGGTTCATCTAAAAATAGAATCTCAAAGGGTTTGGCTAACTCATGGATGAGCTGAATTTTCAAAGTTTCGCCACCCGAGAGGCTCCCGATCTCTTGGTCACTAGCGAAACGGTCGCCATCAAAATGCAATTCTTCAGCCAAACGATAGAGGATACTGTAGTCTAAATCAATAGAATCTAAAAAGAAGTAGTCGTGTAGAGTTTTCTTTTTCAGCTCCTCGGGGAGTTTTTGAGGAATGTAGGCTAGTGATTGATGGTCAGACTGGATGTCTCCCTTGATAGTGAAATCAGGTAAAGCTTTCCCCATTAAAGTTTTAAGCAAGGTTGATTTGCCATTTCCTTCTTCGCCAATAATAGCTACCTTTTCTCCGTTTTGTATGGTCATGTTTAAGTCAGAGACAAGGTCTCGTAAATCTTTGTTTTGTGTGATGGTCAGGTGATTGATTTTTATCATATGATTACCCTTTCTAGAATGTCAATAGTGCATAACAAAAAGCTCTACTTTACCTAGTAGAGCCAAAGTCTATGTCAAAAAAACTCTATTAATACTCTTCGAAAATCCCTTCAAACCACGTCAGCGTCGCCTTACCGTATATATGTGACTGACTTCGTCAGTCTTATCTACAACCTCAAAACAGTGTTTTGAGCAACCTGCGGCTAGCTTCCTAGTTTGCTCTTTGATTTTCATTGAGTATAAAATGCCAGAAAAAGAGCATAAAAGAGCACACAAAAAAGAGACAAAAACAAGATCTACTAAATAAAGGTTCTTTATTTGATAGACTTAGTTGTTCATGTCTCCCTTACCTCCGAGTATTAGTACCTTTATCCTATACCTTTTAGGAAATTTTGTCAACAGAAAACTAACAAATCTAATCTCTAAAACCCGAAAACAGGTCCATAGAGAGTTAGCACGTGTTTGACATGCTCGTAATGGAACTTGTCATAGTTGCGCCAAGCGGTACGTGCTTGATCGTTTAGTTTTAGGCTACCGAGGCCTATCAGAAGACTGGTACGTTGGTAAAATTTCTCAAGATCGATTAAGATACTGTTGTTCAACTTTTCCGCTTTTTTGAGTTCTTGCAGAGTAGTATTTAGCAGCTCTTGCAGTCGAATATCATCTGCCCTACCCTGTTTGCAGCTTTGGAAACTTTTATTTAACTCGGATAGGAGTTGGGTTGCATTAGTAATGAGTTCTTTGTCTTCCATGTGAGCATCCTCCTTGCTCTGATGTATTATTGCCTATAGTATAGCACTAAAAAACAAAAATGTCATAGTAAATATGTTAAAAAATCGAATTTTAATTATAAAGTTTGCCGTGCTGATTTGTAGCCTTTTCATGGTATAATCAAGAGAGTAAATCTTTATGGAGGAAGTATGAAATTAAATATTCAAGAAATTCGTAAGCAGTCTGAAGGCTTGCATTTTGAACAAACGTTAGATCTAGCCGCAGATCTGCGTGCACGCAATCAAGAAATTTTAGATGTAAAAGATATCCTTGCAGTTGGGAAAGTACAGTACGAAGATCGTATGTATTTCTTAGATTATCAACTATCTTATACCATTGTTCTTGCTTCAAGTCGCAGTATGGAACCAGTTGAATTAGTTGAATCTTATCCAGTAACGGAAGTTTTCATGGAAGGTGTAACTAACCAACTAGATCAGGAAGTTTTAGACGATGATTTGGTCTTGCCTATCGAAAATGGGGAACTTGATCTTGCTGAGAGCGTGTCAGACAATATCCTGCTAAACATTCCTATCAAGGTCTTGACGGCTGAAGAAGAAGCTGGTCAAGGATTTGTTTCTGGAAATGACTGGCAAATCATGACAGAGGAAGAATACCAGGCTCAACAAGCAGTCAAAAAAGAAGAAAACAGTCCTTTTGCTGGTTTACAAGGACTATTTGATGGAGACGAATAATGGTCTTGTCAAAAAAACGAGCACGAAAAGTGCTGGAAGAAATCATTGCTCTGTTTCCAGATGCCAAGCCCAGTCTTGATTTTACCAATCATTTTGAACTCTTGGTTGCGGTGATGTTGTCAGCCCAGACGACAGATGCAGCGGTAAATAAGGCTACACCAGGTCTCTTTGCTGCCTTTCCAACGCCACAAGCCATGTCTGTTGCAACAGAAAGTGAAATTGCCTCACACATTTCTCGCCTGGGACTGTATCGAAATAAGGCTAAATTCCTTAAAAAATGTGCCCAACAGTTACTAGATGATTTCGATGGTCAAGTCCCTCAAACACGTCAGGAATTGGAGAGTTTGGCAGGTGTTGGTCGCAAGACAGCCAATGTTGTCATGAGTGTGGGCTTTGGAATTCCAGCCTTTGCAGTAGATACTCATGTGGAGCGTATTTGCAAACACCACGATATTGTCAAAAAATCAGCGACACCACTTGAGGTGGAAAAGCGGGTCATGGATATCTTGCCGCCTGAAAAATGGTTAGCAGCCCATCAGGCCATGATTTATTTTGGAAGAGCCATTTGTCATCCTAAAAATCCAGAGTGTGACCAGTACCCACAGTTATATGATTTTAGCAATTTATAAGATGGATCATCAAAAGTTTTTGCTTGATTTTAGGCCCGCTTTGTGCTATAGTAATTGATAATTAAATATTCCTTTAAACCTGTCCCGTGAGGCAGGCAAGGAGCGCGATAAAGTAGAAGGGTGAAGTCTATACTGTTTGCAGTAGGGCTCGCTTAGCTATACATTTCAAGTCTCCTTGTTTAAGGAGACTTTTCTTTTTGGAGGTTTGTCATGAAGACAAAAGAAGTTGTAGACGAATTGACCGTCAAACGAGCGATTACGCGTATTACTTATGAGATTATCGAACGCAACAAAGATTTGAATAAGATCGTCTTGGCTGGTATTAAAACTCGTGGTGTCTTTATCGCCCACCGAATCCAAGAACGTTTGGAGCAGCTAGAAAATCTTTCAGTTCCTGTTGTGGAATTGGATACGAAACCTTTCCGTGATGATGTTAAAAGTGGAGAAGATACTTCTTTAGTTTCTGTTGATGTGACAGACCGTGAAGTTATCTTGGTGGACGATGTGCTTTATACAGGTCGTACCATCCGTGCTGCTATTGATAATATTGTCGGTCATGGTCGTCCTGCGCGCGTGAGTTTAGCAGTTCTAGTCGATCGTGGACATAGAGAATTGCCAATCCGTCCAGATTATGTTGGAAAAAATATCCCAACCAGTCGTTCTGAAGAAATCATCGTAGAGATGACAGAACTTGATGGCCAAGACAGAGTTCTGATTACTGAAGAAGCTTAGAAAGCTAAAGGAGTAGCCATGTCAGAAAATCAACAAGCATTGAACCATGTGGTGTCCATGGAAGACCTCACTGTCGATCAAGTCATGAAATTGATCAAGCGAGGAATTGAGTTTAAAAACGAAGCTCAGCTTCCTTATGAAGACCATCCGATTGTTTCCAATCTTTTCTTTGAGGATTCTACACGGACGCATAAGTCCTTTGAAGTGGCAGAGATTAAATTGGGATTGGAACGACTTGACTTTGATGTGAAGACTAGTTCAGTTAATAAAGGGGAGACACTTTATGATACCATCCTGACTCTGTCTGCTTTAGGAGTTGATGTCTGTGTGATTCGCCACCCAGAGGTTGACTACTATAGAGAGTTAATTGCAAGTCCAACGATTACGACTTCCATTATCAATGGTGGAGACGGTTCAGGTCAACATCCTAGCCAGAGCTTACTTGATTTGATGACTATTTATGAGGAATTTGGCCACTTTGAGGGTCTCAAGGTTGCGATTGCAGGTGACTTGGACCACTCACGTGTTGCCAAATCCAATATGCAGATTTTGAAACGCTTGGGAGTTGAACTATACTTTGCTGGACCTGAGGAATGGAGAAGTCAAGAGTTTGCAGACTATGGACAGTTTGTAACTATTGATGAAATCATTGATCAGGTGGATGTCATGATGTTTCTCCGTGTGCAACATGAACGTCATGATAGTGGTGCAGTCTTTTCAAAAGAAGACTACCATGCCCAACATGGTTTGACTCAAGAACGTTATGACCGTTTGAAAGAAACAGCAATCCTCATGCACCCAGCCCCAGTCAACCGTGATGTAGAAATCGCAGACCACTTGGTTGAAGCACCAAAATCACGGATTGTCCAACAAATGACCAATGGTGTCTTTGTTCGAATGGCAATCTTAGAATCCGTACTGGCGAGTAGAAACGCCAACTAAAACACAAGACGTTAAAAGACGCCAGTGAGCGTCCACGAGAGGTGAAAATATGACAAAAAGACTTCTAGTATTAGAAGATGGCACAGTTTTTGAAGGCAAGGCCTTCGGAGCAGATATTGATGTAACAGGCGAAATCGTCTTTAATACAGGGATGACCGGCTACCAAGAATCCATTACAGATCAGTCTTATAATGGACAAATCTTGACCTTTACCTATCCTTTGGTAGGAAATTATGGAATTAACCGTGATGATTATGAATCCATTATTCCAACTTGTAAGGGAGTCGTTGTTTTCGAAGAAGCACGTAGAGCAAGCAACTGGCGCAACCAAATGACGCTAGATGAATTTTTGAAAGCCAAGAAAATTCCGGGTATTTCAGGGATTGATACGCGTGCACTCACCAAGATTATCCGTAAGCATGGTACCATGCGTGCAACTTTGACTCATGTTGGGGACAGTATGGACCATGTGACGGACCAGCTCCAAGCAACAGTTTTACCGACAGATAATATCAAGCAGGTTTCTACTAAAACATCCTATCCAGCTCCAGGAGTTGGTTTGAGTGTAGTGCTAGTGGATTTTGGTCTCAAGCACTCAATCTTACGTGAACTTTCTAAACGCAACTGTAACGTGACGGTTGTTCCTTATTCGACAACGGCTGAAGAAATTCTCCATCTCAATCCTGACGGAGTTATGTTGTCAAATGGTCCAGGTAACCCAGAAGATGTTCCACAGGCACTGGATATGATTCGCGGTGTACAAGGAAAAATTCCAATCTTTGGTATTTGTATGGGGCATCAACTCTTTGCAATGGCAAATGGTGCTAAGACTTACAAGATGAAGTTTGGTCATCGTGGCTTTAACCATGCGGTACGGGAGATTGCTACAGGCCGTGTAGACTTCACCAGTCAGAACCATGGTTATGCAGTTAGCCGTGAGGATTTGCCAGAACACTTGATTATCACCCACGAAGAAATCAATGACAAGTCAGTTGAAGGTGTGCGTCACAGATACCAACCTGCTTTCTCTGTTCAATACCATCCAGATGCAGCCCCTGGTCCTC
This sequence comes from Streptococcus sp. KHUD_011, assembly GCF_046352925.1. GTDB lineage: Bacteria > Bacillota > Bacilli > Lactobacillales > Streptococcaceae > Streptococcus. The sequence goes on from NZ_CP157578.1 coordinate 811,703, forward strand.
ATGATGCAAGCTACCTATTTGACGAGTTTATCGAGATGATGGAAGCTTTTAAACAATCAAACTAAGAACGAGTAAAAGCTCGTCGGAGAATTTATTTAATGGCAACCTGAGAGTTGCCGAATAGAAAGGCAGGTCGTTTCTTTTAGTCGCTATTGGGCGAACTAAAAACTCCCTGCACTAGATTTTTTTACCGAAAAGTATCGTTTCGCTAAAAAATCGTCGGAGAATTTATTTAATGTCGCCCTGAGAGGCGACGAATAGAAAGGCAGGTCGTTTCTTTTAGTCGCTATCAGGCGAACTAAAAACTCCCTGCACTAGATTTTTTTACCGAAAAGTATCGTTTCGCTAAAAAATCGTCGGAGAATTTATTTAATGGCAACCCGAGAGTTGCCGAATAGAAAGGAGAAGGGTGGTCCGTATTTGCTGAACTGAATACGGGCTACGGACGGTGCTAAAAAGATAGTTATTCCTAGAACTGATAGTTCTGCGTCATAACTCCTATTTTAGCTTTGTCCGCTTGACGCCCTTAATATCTTATAAATGCCTAAACGTACTGATATTCAAAAAATTATGGTGATTGGTTCTGGTCCGATTATTATTGGTCAGGCTGCTGAGTTTGACTACGCTGGGACCCAGGCTTGCTTGTCGTTGAAAGAGGAAGGTTATGAGGTTGTCTTGGTTAACTCAAACCCTGCAACTATCATGACGGATAAGGAAATTGCGGACAAGGTTTATATTGAACCGATTACACTTGAGTTTGTAACGCGTATTCTTCGTAAGGAACGTCCAGATGCCTTGCTTCCAACACTCGGTGGGCAAACTGGTCTTAATATGGCCATGGAATTGTCTAAAAATGGTATCCTAGATGAGCTTGGTGTTGAACTTCTGGGTACTAAACTATCTGCCATTGATCAAGCGGAGGACCGTGACCTCTTTAAACAATTGATGGAAGAGCTCAACCAACCAATTCCAGAATCTGAAATTGTCAACACAGTCGAAGAAGCTGTTGCCTTTGCAGCAACAATTGGCTACCCAGTCATCGTCCGTCCAGCCTTTACACTTGGTGGTACTGGTGGTGGTATGTGTGCTAATGAGGAAGAATTGCGTGAAATTGCTGAAAATGGTTTGAAATTATCGCCTGTGACCCAATGTTTGATTGAGCGTTCAATCGCAGGTTTCAAGGAAATCGAATATGAAGTCATGCGCGACTCGGCTGACAATGCCTTAGTTGTTTGTAACATGGAAAACTTTGACCCAGTTGGGATTCACACAGGGGATTCCATTGTATTTGCCCCTGCGCAAACCATGTCAGACTATGAAAACCAAATGCTACGCGACGCGAGCTTGAGCATCATTCGTGCCCTTAAGATTGAAGGTGGATGTAATGTTCAGCTGGCCCTTGATCCCCACAGCTTCAAGTACTATGTCATCGAAGTAAACCCTCGTGTATCGCGTTCGTCGGCCCTTGCTTCTAAGGCGACAGGTTACCCAATTGCCAAATTGGCTGCTAAGATTGCCGTCGGTTTGACCTTGGATGAGGTTATTAACCCAGTCACGGGTTCAACCTATGCCATGTTTGAGCCAGCCCTTGACTACGTCGTTGCCAAGATTCCACGTTTCCCATTTGACAAGTTTGAAAAGGGTGAGCGCCGTCTTGGGACACAGATGAAGGCCACTGGAGAAGTCATGGCAATCGGTCGAAACATCGAAGAATCTCTCCTTAAAGCTTGTCGTTCCCTTGAAATTGGTGTGCACCACAATGAGATGCCTGAACTTGCAGCAGTTTCTGATGATTCCTTGATTGAAAAGGTTGTCAAAGCCCAAGATGACCGTCTCTTCTATGTGTCAGAAGCCATTCGCCGTGGCTACACACCAGAAGAAATTGCAGAGCTTACAAAAATCGATATCTTCTATCTGGATAAACTCTTGCATATCTTTGAAATTGAGCAAGAATTGGGTGCTCATCCACAAGATCTAGAAGTTTTGAAAACTGCCAAACTTAATGGATTTTCTGACCGTAAGATTGCTGAACTCTGGGAAACGACAGCTGACCAAGTTCGCCAACTTCGTTTGGAAAACAAGATTGCCCCAGTCTACAAGATGGTTGATACATGTGCGGCGGAGTTTGACTCTGAAACACCATATTTCTATTCAACCTATGGATGGGAAAATGAGTCTATCAAGTCTGATAAGGAATCCGTTCTAGTTCTGGGTTCTGGTCCAATCCGTATAGGTCAAGGTGTTGAGTTTGACTACGCAACTGTTCACTCGGTTAAGGCTATCCAGGCTGCTGGCTATGAAGCCATCATCATGAACTCAAACCCAGAAACCGTTTCTACAGACTTCTCTGTATCAGATAAGCTTTACTTTGAGCCATTGACATTCGAAGATGTTATGAATGTCATCGACTTGGAGCAACCAAAAGGGGTTATCGTTCAGTTTGGTGGTCAAACAGCTATCAACCTTGCGGAGCCATTGGCAAAAGCAGGTGTGACCATCCTTGGTACACAGGTTACTGACCTAGACCGTGCCGAAGACCGTGACCTCTTCGAGCAAGCTCTAAAAGACCTGGATATTCCACAGCCACCAGGACAAACGGCTACCAATGAAGAAGAAGCAGTGCTTGCAGCTCGCAAGATTGGCTTCCCAGTCTTAGTTCGCCCCTCTTATGTTTTAGGTGGACGTGCTATGGAAATCGTGGAAAATGAGGAAGATCTCCGTTCTTACATGCGTACAGCGGTTAAGGCTAGTCCAGATCACCCAGTGCTTGTTGACTCATACATCGTTGGGCAAGAATGTGAAGTTGATGCCATTTCAGACGGAGAAAATGTTCTTATCCCTGGTATCATGGAGCATATCGAACGTGCAGGTGTCCACTCAGGTGACTCAATGGCAGTTTATCCTCCACAAACCTTGTCGCAAAAGGTGCAAGAAACAATCGCAGACTATACTAAACGCCTAGCAATCGGTCTTAACTGTCTTGGAATGATGAACATCCAGTTTGTCATCAAGGATGAAAAAGTCTACGTTATTGAGGTCAATCCGCGTGCTAGCCGTACGGTTCCTTTCCTTTCTAAAGTAACCAATATTCCTATGGCTCAGGTAGCAACCAAGCTTATTCTTGGTCAAAGTTTATCAGAACTTGGCTACCAAGATGGTCTTTACCCTGAAAGTACTCGAGTTCATATTAAAGCACCAGTCTTCTCCTTCACGAAACTAGCTAAGGTAGACAGCTTGCTCGGTCCTGAAATGAAGTCAACAGGTGAAGTGATGGGTTCTGATACGAATTTGGAAAAAGCTCTCTATAAAGCCTTTGAAGCTTCTTACCTACACTTGCCAACCTTTGGTAACGTTGTATTTACCATCGCTGATGATGCCAAAGAAGAAGCCTTGGACTTGGCTCGTCGTTTCCAAAATATTGGCTATGGAATCCTCGCGACAGAAGGGACAGCAGCCTTCTTTGCCAGTCATGGATTGCAAGCCCAACCTGTTGGTAAGATTGGTGATGACGATAAGGATATTCCAAGCTTTGTTCGTAAAGGAAGAATTCAAGCTATCATTAACACAGTAGGAACCAAACGAACTGCAGACGAAGATGGTGAGCAGATTCGCCGTTCAGCCATTGAACACGGAGTGCCCCTCTTTACAGCCCTAGATACAGCTAACGCCATGCTTAAAGTATTGGAAAGCCGTAGTTTTGTTACAGAAGCAATCTAGTTGAGAAAGAATTTTCACAGTTAAAAAGCCAGCGTCAGAAAACGCTGGCTTTTCCAATACTGGTGTTGCTTATTTCAGCTATCATGCTTTCCTTAAGAATCGTTCTAAAATGTGATATAATAAGAATAAATTGGAAATAGGTAAACTATTTTCATTGTATTTTCAAAAACTCCATTAACAAACTAGGTAAAGACAAGATTAGAAAGTGAATATTCCTATGTCTTCTTACAAAAAGGTCTCCCTTTCTGAGATCAATCAATCTATTGAAACTCCCAATAACAATCATTTTTGGCAAAATCTAAAGGCATTTTTAGGGCCTGGAGCTCTTGTAGCAGTTGGTTATATGGATCCTGGAAACTGGATTACCAGTGTGGTTGGTGGTGCTTCCTACAAGTATAGTCTCTTATTTGTTATTTTGATTTCATCCATTATTGCCATGCAGTTACAACAAATGGCTGGAAAGCTTGGTATCGTGACTAGGATGGATTTAGCGCAGGAAACAGCTCATCATGCTCCTAAGTGGCTCCGTTATAGTCTGTGGGTGATTGTAGAATTAGCTTTAATGGCGACAGACTTGGCTGAGGTTTTGGGTTCAGCGATTGCCTTGAATCTTTTGTTTAAAATACCGATTATGGTGGCTATCCTCCTAACGGTTTTAGATGTGTTTCTTTTGCTTTTGTTGATGAAATTTGGCTTCAAGAAGATTGAAGCTATTGTTACAACCCTTATCTTAACTATATTAGGAATATTTTCTTATCTGGTGGCTTTATCTAATCCAAGTATTCAGGGTATCTTTGGTGGCTATTTACCGACATCAACTTTGTTTGAGAGTCCTTTGCCGGGACATGAGAGTCAACTGACTTTGGCTTTAGGAATTGTAGGAGCGACAGTCATGCCCCATAATCTCTATCTCCATTCATCCCTTTCGCAAACAAGGAAAATCAACCATAAGGATAAAAAGGATGTTCGAAAAGCTGTGCGTTTTATGACCTGGGACTCAAATCTTCAGTTGTCGCTAGCCTTTGTTGTCAATTCCTTGCTTCTCATTTTAGGAGCATCGCTCTTTTTTGGTCATGCGTCTGAAATTTCAGCATTCTCTCAAATGTACAATGCCTTACAGGATTCGACAATAGCAGGAGCAATAGCCAGCTCAACTCTGTCAACTTTATTTGCTCTAGCCCTTTTAGCAAGTGGCCAAAATTCTACTATCACAGGCACCTTGACAGGACAGATTGTCATGGAAGGTTTCTTACATATGAAATTACCTCAGTGGATTATCCGTATCGGTACACGTATTTTTGCCTTGCTTCCTGTGATTATAGTTGCTGTTTTGTTTGGACATCAAGAAAAAACCTTGGATCAGTTGTTGGTCTATTCACAGGTCTTTCTTTCCATCGCTCTTCCGTTTTCAATCTTCCCCTTAATCTATCTTACCTCTAAGAAGTCAGTGATGGGAGAATTTACCAATGCCAAGTGGAATACAATCCTTGGCTACGTAGTTTCAATCATCTTGACCATTCTCAATATCAAGCTGCTTTTCGATATTTTTTAAATTCGTTTAAATCAGCTCTGGGCATCAGCTTGAGGATTGATAAAGGGATAATAGTAGTGCTTGATTCATGAAAAGAAGTAAAAAAGAACAGTTGAAACTGTTCTTTTTTTTGTAGTTTATATGTTCACCCTCAATTAGTTTTTGCGATAAGCTTTAATACTGTGGCTATACCACTCCTGCATTTCTTTTGATGGTGGTGTCATATAATCTCCATACATCTGGGTTAAAAATTGGTCATATTTTTTAGGGACTGGTAACATACGGCCTTCAAACTCTGTTAAAATCAGTTCTTTAAAGGTATCAACTGGGAAGACTTCTTTCATTCCTTCCTTACCAATCCCAATTCCTCCTTCATATTGAGGAGTGTTGGTTGCGGCATTTTTGACTAGCTTATCAATTTTCTTGTAAAAGTAACGAGGATTGACAAATCGCAGAGCGTACCAGCTACATAATCTAAGAAAATCTTTTAATTTGCTATCACCGTGAACTGCGCGTGATTTTTTGATATAAGCTAGTTGACGAAGGGCTACATACTTATAACTCTTGTCGACAATGCTCAAGTCTGTAAAGCGATCAATTGGGAAGACATCTATGAAGAGACTGGTGTCATGACGCTTGTACTTAACATGGTCTTCGATAACAGTAGAAGTATCCAAAATCGATGCGAAATTATGGAAGTACCAAGAAGAAGTGTCGTATGAAAGAACCTTATAGCGAGGATGATCTTCCTCTTCAATAATCTTCAGTAAACGCTCATAATCCTCACGATAAAGGGAAATATCAATATCATCATCCCAGGGAATCATACCTTTGTGGCGGATTGCTCCAAGCATGGTTCCATAACTGAGAAAATAAGGAATATGATGTTTCTTACAAGTCTCATCAATATAGTCTAGCAGGGCTAGTTGAATTTCTTTAATTTCTTCTTTTTCTAAATATTGCATCCTAATCCTCCAATTTGTAGGCATGAAATTCATGACTGTAGAAGCGTTTTTCTTCAGGTGGCAAGGTCATATAATCTCCATAAAATTGTGTCAAAATAGTATCAAACTTTTCAGGTGCGGGAAGGTTTAAATTCTCAAAGGGTAAATCGATTGTCCTATCGAAGGTACCACTTGGGAAGACTTCCTTTTCCTTAAATTTAGAAGGGATAAAAGCCATATACTGCCCATTCTCACGACTATATTTTTTAATTTCTTTCTCGATTTTATTTGCAAAATAACGGGGAGAAACAGGGCGAAGGAGCAACCAAAAGGCTGTTCGTATCCAATCTTTTATAATGCTATCTTTATAGACAATATTTTTTTGTTTACTAAAAGATAAAAGTTTGAAGCTTTCCAGTTTATAACAAGTATCAATGACCTTAGGATCATCAAAGCGATCCATAGGGAAAATATCGATAAAGACACCAGAATCATAGGTTTTTGTATTTCGAGTATCGATTATTTTAGTCGTACTGTCGGTTATTTTGATAAAGTTGTTAAAGTAGTTTTTATCTGTTTCTAAGGATAGGAGCTTATACTTGCTTTTTTCCTTTTGGAAAATGGTAATAAATCGTTGGTAGTCTTCTCTAGGCATAGATAAATCAATATCGTCGTCCCAAGGGATAAAGCCTTGATGTCGAACCGCCCCAATCAGAGTACCGTAGTTAATGATATAGTTGATATTGTGCTTTTTGCAGAGAGTATCAATATAATCCAAAATTTCTAATTCAATTTGTTTGGCATCTTCAATGCTAAGTTGTTTCATTCTAAACTCCTAAGATTTTTTGAATTTATTTTTTAAGGCTAGGACATGGTTTAAAAATTCATAGAAAATGCTATCTTTGGTGAAGGCAAGTAGACCAATATAAGAGATGGCTGATAGCATGACAATCAAACCAGTATTAATCAAAAATGGCAAGTTAATGACCATATCCACAGGATACAAGAAATTAATCAGGAAATAAATTCCTACAAAGGAAAGTGAAAAGAGCGAGTATCGAACAGTATAGCTAAAGATATGTCCCAAGTGAATAAGTTGTTTTCTATGGATGAAAATGATATAGAAAACAAGTAGAGAGGCCTCTGATAGCATAGTTGTCAGTAAGTAGTATTCAGGAGCCACGATATGGTTGAAAAAGAGGAGACTATTCAAGCACAAATTGAGCAGTCCTGCAAAGACTGTGTAGACTGTGATACGTTTTTCATAACCATTTGTAAAGAGAATTTGGGAACCAAGAATGGTATCTAGTGCCAGGATAATCGTCCGAAAAGCGAAGAGAGAGGTTAAGATACCGCCTCCGATATATTTTTCACTACCGTAAAGTAGGATGGCATTTGGTCCTAAAACCATGAGTCCAAAACTCAGTGGAATGATAAAGAAGTTAAAGATTCGACTACCTCTATTAACTAGGGAAACATAGGCTTCTTTGTCTCCTTTCCCCAGATAGTAGCTGAGACGAGGTACACTCACTCCGATAGCTCCTGTTACAACCCCAGCTATAACGGTCACAATTCGTTGAGCCATGGTATAGTAACTAACGTTGACATCAATCCCTGTTTTTACGAGGAAGAGACGATCCAAAAAAGTGAAGAGCATATTAGCATTGGCAAAGACTAACATGGCTGTTAGAGGGAGAAAGAGCGGTTTAAAATCACTTAAGTGAATCTTAACAAGCTTAATGTCTCTTTTAATCCAAAAATAACTAATCAGATAGTTAATCAGTGTCGATAAACTCATCACAAGTGTATAGACAACAATATCGTGTTCATTTTTGACAAACAGGAAAATAGATACCAGCATCAGGATACGGATGAAGGCAGTCTTGTAAAAAAGAAAACTGTAATTTTCCAGAGCTTCATTGACCCACTCGATTGAAAAAATCTGGGCAATGAGTTGAATCCCCATAACAAGGTAGACTTTTTTGATGATTGGATTATCATTAAAGAAGAGAGGATAGGCAAGGATATAGACAGCGGTGGTCAGAATCGTACAAGCGATGCACAAATAAAAAAGACTAGAGAAGGTTCTATTAAGATCTTTTTTGTTATCCTTGACATTACTGATAGCTCGCAAACCATAGTTATAAACTCCATATGTCGCAAAGGGCAAGAAAAATGACAAAATAGTGTCAACTGAGTTGAAGTAACCATAGTCAGTTCGGTCCAAGACACGCGCGACATAGGTTCCAGTTAGGATGGGAAAAATAATATTTAAGACACGAATTCCCATATAAGATAGAGCATTTAATTTTATACTTTTCATTCAATTTACCTCATTTTTCATTATATCATAAAGTCAGCTAATAAGAAATGAAGGGCAGTAATACTCTTCGAAAATCAAATTCAAACCACGTCAGCGTCGCCTTACCGTACTCAAGTACAGCTTACGGCTAGCTTCCTAGTTTGCTTTTTGATTTTCATTGAGTATAAGTCAAGTAATCACTTTGAAGTTTCAAAGCTTAATTTTAAGTTTTCTTTAAGAAAACTATATTATTCTGAAGAACTCTAAAATTTCACAGCCATTTATTAGTAATCTCTACAGAATTCCTGGTCATTACTAGAAATGGATTAGTTTCTTTGAAGATATAGAACTGCTTAATCCTCCTATTCTAGAACGGGAGGTCCGGTATTTCTTTCATGATAGGACTAGATTGTGGTATAATAGAGAGAATAAGTTTTTTTAGTAAGACAAAGGAGAAAATAGATGATTTATGCAGGAATTCTTGCCGGTGGAACTGGCACACGTATGGGAATCAGTAACTTGCCAAAACAATTTTTAGAACTAGGTGATCGACCTATTTTGATTCATACAATTGAAAAATTTGTCTTGGAACCAAGCATTGAAAAAATTGTAGTTGGCGTCCATGGAGACTGGGTTTCCCATGCAGAGGATCTTGTAGATAAATTTCTACCTCTTCATAAGGATCGTATCATCATTACAAAGGGTGGTGCTGACCGCAATACAAGTATTGAGAAAATCATTGAAGCCATTGATGCTTATCGTCCGCTTACTCCAGAGGATATCGTTGTTACCCACGATTCTGTTCGTCCATTTATTACACTTCGCATGATTCAAGACAATATCCAACTTGCCCAAAATCATGACGCAGTGGACACAGTGGTAGAAGCGGTTGATACCATCGTTGAAAGCACTAATGGTCAATTTATTACAGATATTCCAAATCGTGCTCACCTCTATCAAGGACAAACACCTCAAACATTCCGTTGCAAGGACTTCATGGACCTTTATGGCTCTCTCTCTGCTGAAGAGAAGGAAATCTTGACAGATGCATGTAAGATCTTTGTAATCAAAGGAAAAGATGTGGCCTTGGCTAAGGGTGAATATTCAAATCTAAAAATCACAACAGTGACAGATTTGAAAATTGCAAAAAGTATGATTGAGAAAGACTAGTGAAATGATTAATCAAATTTATCAACTAACAAAGCCTAAGTTTATCAACGTCAGATACCAGGAAGAGTCTATTGATCAAGAGAATCATATCCTCATCCGCCCCAATTATATGGCTGTCTGTCATGCGGATCAGCGTTACTATCAAGGAAAACGTGACCCAAAGATTTTGAATAAAAAGCTTCCAATGGCAATGATTCACGAGTCATGTGGAACGGTTATTGCTGACCCGACGGGAACCTATGAGGTTGGGCAAAAAGTTGTCATGATTCCAAATCAGCCTCCTATGCAGAGTGATGAAGAATTCTATGAAAACTACATGACAGGGACTCATTTCTTGTCTAGTGGATTTGATGGCTTTATGAGAGAATTTGTTTCTCTTCCTAAAGATCGTGTGGTGGCTTACGATGCTATCGAAGATACGGTTGCAGCCATTACAGAGTTTGTTAGTGTCGGCATGCATGCTATGAATCGTCTATTGACTCTTGCTCATAGCAAGCGGGACCGAATCGCCGTTATCGGAGATGGAAGTTTAGCTTTTGTGGTTGCCAATATTATCAACTATACTTTGCCAGAAGCAGAGATTGTGGTTATTGGTCGTCATTGGGAAAAGTTGGAACTCTTCTCTTTTGCCAAAGAATGCTATATTACTGACAATATTCCTGAAGATTTGACCTTTGATCATGCTTTTGAGTGTTGTGGTGGTGATGGTACTGGACCAGCTATAAATGATTTGATTCGCTACATTCGTCCTCAGGGAACGATTCTCATGATGGGTGTTAGCGAGTATAAAGTCAATCTCAATACACGCGATGCCTTAGAAAAGGGCTTGCTCTTGGTTGGTTCCTCTCGTTCTGGTCGCATTGATTTTGAAAATGCCATCCAAATGATGGAAGTCAAGAAATTTGCCAATCGTCTTAAAAATATCCTTTATCTAGAAGAACCTGTAAGAGAAATTAAAGATATTCACCGTGTCTTTGCGACCGATTTAAACACAGCCTTTAAAACAGTGTTTAAGTGGGAAGTATAAGTGCTGGAGGTTAATTGTGGAGAAAATCATTAAAGAAAAAATGTCATCCCTACTTAGTCAAGAAGAGGAAGTCCTCAGTGTTGAACAACTGGGGGGAATGACCAATCAAAACTATTTGGTCAAAACAACAAATAAGCAATACATTGTTAAATTCTTTGGTAAAGGGACAGAAAAGCTGATCAATCGTCAAGATGAAAAGTACAATCTTGAACTACTAAAGTATTTAGACTTAGATGTAAGAAATTACCTTTTTGATATTGAAGCTGGTATCAAAGTAAATGAGTATATCGAATCTGCGATTACGCTTGATTCAACGTCAATCAAGACCAAATTTGATAAAATTGCTCCAATTTTACAAACCATTCATGCTTCTGGCAAGGAATTAAGAGGAGAATTTGCTCCTTTTGAAGAAATCAAAAAATACGAATCTTTGATTGAGGAAAAAATCCCTTATGCCAACTATGAAGCAGTTAGAGAAGAAGTCTTCTCCTTAGAGAAAAGACTTGCTGACTTAGGTGTTGACAGAAAATCTTGTCATATCGATTTGGTGCCTGAAAACTTTATCGAATCACCTCAAGGACGACTTTATCTGATTGACTGGGAATATTCATCAATGAACGATCCAATGTGGGATTTGGCTGCCCTCTTTTTAGAGTCTGAATTCACTCGTCAAGAGGAAGAAGCCTTCTTATCTCACTATGAGAGTGAGCAAACACCTGTCTCTCGTGAAAAGATTGCCATTTATAAAATTTTACAAGATACTATTTGGAGTCTATGGACTGTCTATAAGGAAGAGCAAGGCGCAGATTTTGGTGACTATGGTGTGAATCGTTACCAAAGAGCTGTTAAAGGTTTGTCATATTATGGAGGTTCAGATGAAAACTAAAAATGGAGTTTCTTTTGGTCTACTCTCAGGTATTTTCTGGGGTTTAGGTCTAACGATTAGTGCTTATATCTTTTCGATTTTTACAGATTTGTCGCCCTTTGTGGTGGCCGCTGCTCACGATTTCTTGAGTATCTTTATCTTACTAGCTTTTCTCTTGGTAAAAGAAGGAAAAGTTCGTCTTTCAATTTTCTTAAATATTCGCAATGTTAGTGTGATCATCGGAGCCTTGCTAGCAGGCCCTATTGGTATGCAGGCCAATCTTTATGCGGTTAAGTATATCGGAAGTTCCTTAGCTTCATCTGTATCGGCTATTTACCCTGCGATTTCGGTTTTATTGGCTTTCTTCTTTTTGAAGCACAAGATTTCAAAAAATACTGTATTTGGTATTGTCTTGATTATTGCAGGGATTATTGCTCAGACCTATAAGGTTGAACAGGTCAATTCCTTCTACATTGGGATTCTCTGTGCTTTGGTTTGTGCTATTGCATGGGGAAGTGAGAGTGTTCTTAGCTCTTTTGCCATGGAAAGTGAACTGAGTGAAATCGAAGCCCTCTTAATCCGTCAAGTGACTTCATTCTTGTCCTATCTTGTGATTGTGCTCTTTTCTCATCAGTCATTTGCAGAAGTGGCCAATGGACAATTACTAGGTCTTATGATTGTCTTTGCAGCCTTTGATATGATTTCCTACTTGGCTTATTATATCGCTATCAATCGCTTGCAACCAGCCAAGGCTACAGGTTTGAACGTGAGCTATGTAGTTTGGACAGTCTTGTTTGCAGTTGTTTTCTTGGGTGCACCGCTAGATATGCTGACAATTATTACGTCACTTGTAGTCATTGCTGGAGTTTATATTATTATTAAAGAATAAAGGAGATTCGTGTGAAAGCCATCATCTTAGCAGCGGGATTGGGAACTCGCTTGCGTCCTATGACTGAAAATACCCCTAAAGCCTTAGTGCAGGTTAATCAAAAACCTCTGATTGAATACCAAATTGAGTTTCTCAAAGAAAAAGGAATCCATGATATCATTATCATTGTTGGTTATCTTAAAGAACAATTTGATTACTTGAAAGAGAAATACGGAGTTCGACTCGTTTTCAATGATAAATATGCTGATTACAATAACTTTTACTCCCTCTATCTTGTAAAAGAAGAATTGGCTAACAGCTATGTTATTGATGCCGACAATTATCTCTTTAAAAATATGTTCCGCAATGATTTGACACGTTCGACTTATTTTAGTGTCTATCGAGAAGATTGTACCAATGAATGGTTCTTGGTTTATGGAGATGACTATAAGGTTCAAGACATTATTGTTGATAGCAAGGCAGGTCGCATCCTTAGTGGGGTATCTTTCTGGGATGCTCCAACTGCAGAGAAGATTGTCAGCTTTATCGATAAGGCTTATGCAAGTGGAGAATTTGTTGATCTCTACTGGGACAATATGGTTAAGGATAATATCAAAGAGCTGGATGTCTATGTTGAAGAATTAGAAGGTAACAGCATCTATGAGATCGATAGTGTCCAAGATTATCATAAATTAGAAGAAATTCTTAAAAACGAAAATTAAAGATTTCAACATCTGGCTGAAATAGTCAGATGTTTTTTTGATTTTTTTACGAATAGATAGATGAGTAGATAAAGAAATGGAGTTATTTATGAAAATCACAAACTATGAAATCTATAAGTTAAAAAAATCAGGTTTGACCAATCAACAGATTTTGAAAGTGCTAGAATACGGTGAAAATGTTGATCAAGAACTGTTGTTAGGTGATATTGCAGATATATCAAGTTGCCGAAATCCAGCTGTTTTTATGGAACGTTATTTTCAGATAGACGATACGCATTTGGAGAAGGAGTTTCAAAAATTTCCATCTTTCTCTATTTTAGACGACTGTTACCCTTGGGATTTGAGTGAAATTTATGATGCACCTGTGCTTTTATTTTACAAAGGAAATCTTGACCTCTTGAAATTTCCTAAGGTAGCGGTTGTGGGTAGTCGTGCTTGTAGTAAACAGGGCGCTAAGTCAGTTGAAAAAGTCATTCAAGGCTTGGAAAATGAACTGGTTATCGTCAGTGGATTAGCCAAGGGGATCGATACAGCAGCCCATATGGCAGCCCTGCAGAATGGCGGAAAAACCATTGCAGTGATTGGGACAGGTCTGGATGTGTTTTATCCTAAAGTCAACAAACGTTTGCAAGACTATATCGGCAATGACCATCTGGTTCTAAGTGAATATGGACCTGGTGAACAACCTCTGAAATTTCATTTTCCTGCCCGTAATCGAATCATTGCTGGACTTTGTCGAGGTGTGATTGTAGCAGAGGCTAAGATGCGCTCAGGTAGTCTCATTACCTGTGAGAGAGCAATGGAAGAAGGGCGCGATGTCTTTGCTATTCCTGGTAGCATTTTAGATGGACTGTCAGATGGTTGCCATCATTTGATTCAAGAAGGGGCAAAATTGGTCACCAGTGGACAGGATGTTCTTGCGGAATTTGAATTTTAAGACGAAATTTCTCTTTCTAAACAAACTTTTCTTCTATATATAGGTGCTAAGTCTTGACAGTTATGGCAAAATGGTTTACACTTTATAAAGTTTATTACTTTGAAAAGGTGTGATACTGTGGCTACGGCAACAAAAAAGAAAAAATCAACAGTTAAAAAAAATCTAGTAATCGTGGAGTCGCCTGCTAAGGCCAAGACGATTGAAAAATATCTCGGCAGAAACTACAAGGTTTTAGCCAGTGTCGGGCATATCCGTGATTTGAAGAAATCCAGTATGTCCGTTGATATTGAAAATAATTATGAACCGCAATATATCAATATCCGAGGAAAAGGACCTCTCATCAATGACTTGAAAAAAGAAGCTAAAAAAGCCAATAAAGTCTTTCTGGCGAGTGACCCGGACCGTGAAGGAGAAGCGATTTCTTGGCATTTAGCTCATATTCTCAACTTGGATGAGAATGATGCCAACCGTGTGGTCTTCAACGAAATCACCAAGGATGCGGTAAAAAATGCTTTCAAAGAGCCACGCAAGATTGATATGGACTTGGTCGATGCCCAACAGGCTCGTCGTGTCTTGGACCGCTTGGTAGGGTATTCGATTTCGCCTATTTTGTGGAAGAAGGTCAAGAAGGGCTTGTCAGCAGGACGCGTTCAGTCTATTGCGCTTAAGTTAATCATTGACCGTGAGAATGAAATTAATGCCTTCCAACCAGAAGAATATTGGACAATTGATGGTGTCTTTAAAAAGGGAACCAAGCAATTTCAGGCTTCCTTCTATGGAGTAGATGGCAAAAAGTTGAAACTAACTAGCAATGATGAGGTCAAGGAAGTCTTGTCTCGTCTGACTAGTAAAGACTTTTCAGTGGATCAGGTAGATAAGAAAGAGCGTAAACGCAATGCTCCTTTACCCTATACCACTTCATCTATGCAGATGGATGCTGCCAATAAAATCAATTTCCGTACTCGAAAAACCATGATGGTTGCCCAACAGCTTTATGAAGGGATTAATATTGGTTCTGGTGTGCAAGGTTTAATTACCTATATGCGTACCGATTCGACTCGTATCAGTCCAGTGGCGCAAAATGAGGCAGCAAGCTTCATTACGGACCGTTTTGGTAGCAAGTATTCTAAGCATGGTAGCAAGGTGAAAAATGCATCAGGTGCTCAGGATGCCCACGAGGCTATTCGTCCGTCAAGCGTCTTTAATACACCTGAAAGTATTGCTAAGTATCTGGACAAGGATCAGCTCAAGCTTTATACCCTTATCTGGAATCGTTTTGTAGCGAGTCAGATGACAGCTGCTGTCTTTGATACCATGGCTGTTAAATTGTCTCAAAATGGGGTCCAATTTGCTGCCAATGGTAGTCAGGTTAAGTTTGATGGTTATCTTGCCATTTATAATGATTCTGATAAGAATAAGATGTTACCGGACATGGCTGTTGGAGATGTAGTCAAGCAGGTTAATAGCAAACCAGAGCAACATTTCACCCAACCGCCTGCTCGTTATTCTGAAGCGACCCTGATCAAGACCTTGGAGGAAAATGGTGTTGGCCGTCCGTCAACCTACGCACCAACTATTGAAACCATTCAGAAACGTTATTATGTTCGCCTTGCAGCCAAACGCTTTGAACCAACAGAGTTGGGAGAAATTGTTAACAAGCTCATCGTTGAATATTTTCCAGATATCGTAAACGTGACCTTTACAGCTGAAATGGAAGGCAAGCTGGATGACGTCGAAGTTGGAAAAGAGCAGTGGCAACGTGTCATTGATGCCTTTTACAAACCATTTTCTAAAGAAGTGGCCAAGGCTGAAGAAGAAATGGAGAAAATCCAAATCAAGGATGAACCAGCTGGATTTGACTGTGAAGTGTGTGGCAGTCCAATGGTTATTAAACTTGGTCGTTTTGGGAAGTTCTACGCTTGTAGCAATTTCCCAGATTGCCGTCATACCCAAGCAATCGTGAAAGAGATTGGTGTTGAGTGTCCAAGCTGTCATCAGGGACAAATCATTGAACGTAAAACCAAACGTAATCGCCTTTTCTATGGTTGCAATCGCTACCCAGAATGTGAATTTACCTCTTGGGACAAACCTGTTGGTCGTGACTGTCCAAAATGTGGAAACTTCCTCATGGAGAAAAAAGTCCGTGGTGGTGGCAAGCAGGTTGTTTGCAGTAATGGTGATTACGAAGAAGAAAAGATTAAATAAGAGGAGAGTCCTGAAAGTGGATTTCAGGCTCTTTTTGGTTAGAACTTGACAAAATTCATCATTATATGCGAAACTAGAAGAAGATTATTTTAACTAGGAGAAGTTATGCGTTTTATCTATTTGATCATTGGTTTTTTATCACTAGCCTTGGCTATTATTGGGGTTGTCTTGCCCTTGTTGCCTACAACTCCCTTTCTTTTGTTGTCTATTGCTTGTTTCTCTAGAAGTTCCAAGCGTTTCGAAGATTGGCTTTATCATACCAAGCTCTATCAAGCATATGTAGCTGATTTTCGTGAGACTAAGTCAATTGCGCGTGAACGTAAGAAAAAAATCATCGTATCTATCTACATTTTGATGGGAATTTCAATTTATTTTGCCCCTCTCTTACCTGTCAAAATTGGTCTAGGAGCCTTGACCATTTTTATCACCTATTATCTCTTCAAGGTCATTCCAGACAAAGAATAAAAAATAGTAGCTATTTTCCTTGATATAAATGAAAGCATATTCACAATAATATGATATAATGAATTTAAAGTAATCTTCAAGGAGAATCAAATGATTTACGAATTTTGTGCTGAAAATGTGACCTTGCTTGAAAAAGCGATGCAGGCTGGATCTCGTCGAATCGAACTCTGTGATAATCTGGCAGTGGGAGGAACAACACCCAGCTATGGCGTGACCAAGGCAGCGGTAGAATTGGCAGCTAACTACGATACGACCATCATGACCATGATTCGTCCACGTGGTGGCGACTTTGTCTATAATGACCTAGAAATTGCTATCATGTTAGAAGACATTCGATTGACTGCGCAGGCTGGAAGTCAAGGGGTTGTATTTGGGGCTTTAACTGCTGATAAGAAGTTGGATAAGTCTAATCTGGAGAAGTTAATTGCTGCATCAAAAGGAATGGAAATTGTCTTCCACATGGCCTTTGATGAATTGAGTGATGAAGATCAACTGGAAGCAATTGACTGGCTCAGTCAAGCTGGAGTCACTCGTATCTTAACTCGTGCTGGTGTGTCTGGAGATTCACTAGAGAAACGTTTTGCTCACTATCACAGAATTTTGGAGCATGCTAAAGGTAAAATTGAAATTCTACCAGGTGGGGGGATTGACCTTGATAACCGTCAAATCTTTATCGACCAGCTAGGTGTGACACAATTACACGGAACAAAGGTTGTCTTTTAAAAAATAGAAAGGAACTGCTAGCTTTGGGTAGCAGTTTTCGCTTATGTTTGAAATATTTAAATCCTATCAGTTTAATCAAGAAAAAGCTCATGCCTATGGTTTTTTAGAAAATGGGGGAGTATGGACCTATAGTTGCCAAATTTTACAGGGTGACTTCATCATGACTGTATTCATCACCTCTGATGATGTGTCCTTTCAAGTCTTTGACCAAGAGACTGGTGACCTCTATCCTCACGTTCATATGGAAAGTATGAGAGGAAGTTTTGTCGGAAGTGTTCGTGAGGCTTGTTTGGAGATTCTTTATCAGATTCGGAAGGCTTGTTTTGAGGTACAGGATTTTATCTGTCCTCAGACTAAAAGAATCGTGACTCAAGTTCAAGAAAAGTATGGTAATCAGTTGGAGTATTTGTGGGAGAAATCGCCTGATACGGCAGTGTTAAGACATGAAGGCAATCAAAAGTGGTATGCCGTCTGGATGAAAATTTCTTGGGGGAAGCTGGAAAAGGGCAGAGAAGGACAAGTGGAAGCAGTCAACCTCAAACATGATCAAGTAGCTGATTTGCTTTCAAGTAAAGGTATTTATCCAGCCTTTCATATGAACAAACGCTACTGGATTAGTGTGGTGCTTGATGATACTTTATCAGATGAAGAAGTACTGAAACTGATAGAAATAAGTTGGAACTTAACCTCTAAAAAATAAAGTATTTCAAGATTTTTCAAGAACTTTCAATTAGCAAAATATTCTCTACTGATGAAATTTTCAGAAAATATTGGATTTTTTCTTGACAAGCACTTTTGCCTATGCTAAAATACTAAACAAGATATCAAACGAAGGAGAAAGTCAAACATGAAAACAGCTAAGTTTAATCAATTTGCTTTGTTGTTGAGGTACTCGGGCTAGTGCAAAATGCATTAGTCCTGTTTGGCTTACCAAGCGGGAGTGAATCAACATCTCGCTTGGACTTCTGAGCGAGATGTTTTTTTAAAACCACATTTGGAAAAGGGGAAATCTTATGAGAACAGTTGAATTTCTAGATACTAGCCTTCGGGATGGAGAACAGACACCTGGTGTTAATTTTTCAATCAAGGAAAAAATTGCCATTGCAAGGCAGCTTGAGAAATGGGGCATTTCAGCCATTGAAGCTGGTTTTCCGGCTGCGAGTCCTGATTCATTCACTGCGGTTCAGGAGATCGCCAAGGTCTTGAAAAAAACGGCGGTGACTGGGTTAGCACGTTCTGTCAAGTCTGATATTGATGCTTGTTACGAGGCACTCAAGGATGCCAAGTATCCACAGGTTCACGTCTTTATCGCTACCAGTCCGATTCACCGCAAGTATAAACTCAATAAGAGCAAGGAAGAGATTTTAGAAGCTATTAAGGAGCATGTTTCTTATGCCCGTTCTAAGTTCGAGATTGTCGAGTTCTCTCCTGAGGATGCGACTCGAACAGAGTTGGATTTCCTCTTGCAAGTTGTTCAAACAGCGGTTGATGCTGGGGCGACTTATATCAATATCCCTGACACGGTAGGATTTACCACTCCAGAGGAATATGGCGCTATCTTCAAATACTTGATTGAGAATGTTAAGACGGATCGTCAGATTATCTATTCGCCTCACTGTCACGATGACCTCGGAATGGCAGTGGCTAATAGCCTTGCTGCTGTTAAGAATGGGGCCGGACGAGTAGAGGGGACTATCAACGGTATTGGTGAGCGAGCTGGTAATGCTGCTTTGGAAGAAATTGCAGTTGCTCTCAATATTCGCCAAGATTACTATCAAGCAGTAACCAGTATTGTCCTAAATGAAACCATCAATACTTCTGAAATGGTTTCTCGATTCTCTGGTATTCCAGTTCCTAAAAATAAGGCAGTCGTTGGAGGCAATGCCTTCTCTCATGAGTCTGGTATTCACCAAGACGGAGTCCTTAAAAATCCTCTTACCTATGAAATCATAACCCCTGAATTAGTCGGTGTTAAGAGTAATAGTCTTCCACTTGGAAAATTGTCTGGTCGCCATGCCTTTGTTGAAAAACTAAGAGAACTAGCCCTAGATTATACAGAAGAGGACATCAAACCACTCTTTGCTAAGTTCAAGGGGCTGGCTGATAAAAAGCAAGAAATCACAGATGCAGATATTCGAGCTTTGGTAGCTGGAACCATGGTTGAAAATCCAGAAGGCTTCCACTTTGATGATTTACAACTTCAAACTCATGCAGATAATGACATTGAAGCAATCGTTAGCCTAGCCAATATGGATGGTGAAAAAGTCGAATTTAATGCGACAGGCCAAGGTTCCGTTGAGGCTATCTTCAACGCTATCGACAAGTTCTTCAATCAATCCGTTCGCTTGGTGTCCTATACTATTGACGCTGTGACGGATGGAATCGATGCCCAGGCTCGGGTTTTGGTCACTGTTGAAAATAGAGATACAGAAACCATCTTTAATGCAGCAGGTCTGGATTTCGATGTACTGAAAGCTTCTGCTATTGCCTATATCAATGCCAATACCTTTGTTCAAAAAGAGAATGCTGGTGAGATGGGACGAAGTGTTTCTTACCGTGACATGCCTAGTGTGTAAAGGAGAATACTATGACAAATAAAATAGTAGCTTTAGCAGGGGACGGAATTGGCCCAGAAATCATGGAGGCTGGTTTGGAAGTTCTGGAGGCTCTAGCTGAAAAAACAGGCTTTGATTATGAGATTGAAAGGCGACTTTTTGGAGGTGCAGGTATAGATGCAGCAGGGCATCCCTTACCTGATGAAACACTCAAGACAAGTAGAGAAGCAGATGCCATTCTCCTAGCGGCTATCGGTAGTCCTCAGTATGATGGAGCAGCGGTGAGACCTGAACAAGGCCTGCTGGCTCTCCGTAAGGAACTAAATCTCTATGCCAATATTCGCCCAGTCAAAATCTTTGAGAGTCTCAAGCATTTGTCACCTCTCAAACCAGAACGAATTGCTGGTGTGGACTTTGTCGTAGTGCGTGAGTTGACAGGCGGGATTTACTTTGGAGATCATATTCTTGAAGAGCGAAAAGCGCGTGATATCAACGACTATAGCTATGAGGAAGTGGAGCGAATTATTCGTAAAGCCTTTGAAATTGCAAGAAGTAGAAGAAAAATCGTTACTAGCATTGATAAGCAAAACGTGTTGGCAACATCAAAACTCTGGCGCATAGTAGCTGAGGAAGTCGCACAGGATTTCCCAGATGTGACCTTGGAACACCAGTTGGTAGACTCAGCTGCCATGCTCATGATTACCAATCCTGCTAAATTTGATGTCATCGTGACAGAGAATCTTTTTGGAGATATTCTATCTGATGAATCAAGTGTTCTATCTGGTACACTTGGGGTTATGCCATCAGCCAGTCATTCTGAAAATGGCCCAAGTCTCTATGAACCTATTCACGGTTCAGCGCCTGATATTGCAGGTCAAGGCATTGCAAATCCTATCTCCATGATTTTATCAGTTGCCATGATGCTGAGAGATAGTTTTGGACGTTTTGAGGATGCGGAGCGTATCGAGCATGCTGTTGAAGCAAGTTTGGCAGCTGGCATTTTAACGAGAGACATAGGAGGTCAGGCTTCGACCAAGGAAATTACAGAAGCTATTATTGCAAGATTATGAAGTTAGATGAAAAAATTACTCTAGCTCTCTTGATTTGGAATGTCATGATTTTCTTGATTTATGGCATTGACAAATCTAAGGCAAGAAGAAGAGCGTGGCGCATACCAGAGAAAATCTTACTCGTTTTAGCCTTTACTTGTGGTGGTTTTGGGGCCTGGTTAGCAGGAATCACTTTTCACCACAAGACTAGAAAATGGTACTTTAAAACAGTTTGGTTTCTTGGGATGGTGACCACACTAGTAGCCTTATATTATATTTGGAGGTAATGGATGGCAGGAAAATCGATTTTTGATAAATTATGGGACCGCCATGTCATCACAGGAGAAGAGGGGCAACCCCAACTCATGTATGTGGACCAGCACTATATCCACGAGGTGACTAGTCCCCAAGCCTTTCAAGGATTACGAGATGCAGGTCGCAGATTGAGACGACCAGACTTGACATTTGGTACCTTTGACCACAATGTCCCAACGGTTAATATCTACGATATTCGAGATGTGATTTCTAAAGCACAAATTGATAAGCTAGCTGAAAATGTTGAGGAATTTGGAATTGAGCATGCGGCCCACGGTTCTGAAAAACAAGGAATCGTTCATATGGTTGGTCCAGAAACAGGACGGACCCAACCAGGAAAATTCATTGTTTGTGGGGACAGCCATACGGCAACCCACGGAGCTTTCGGAGCAATCGCCTTTGGAATTGGGACCAGTGAAGTTGAGCATGTTTTTGCTACCCAAACCCTCTGGCAAGTCAAACCCAAGAAAATGTTGGTAGAATTCACTGGAGTTCCTCAAAAAGGAGTTTATTCCAAGGATTTCATTTTAGCCTTGATTGCCAAGTACGGTGTTGCTTGTGGTGTTGGTTACGTGGTGGAATATCGTGGACAAGCTATTGATGCACTGAGCATGGAAGAGCGAATGACCATCTGCAATATGTCCATCGAGTTTGGTTCTAAGATGGGAATCATGAATCCGGACCAAACCACCTATGATTATCTCAAGGGACGGGAATGTGTTCCAGAGGACTTTGAAGAGGCTGTAGCGGATTGGAAAACCCTTGTCAGTGATGATGATTCCATTTACGATAAGGTTATCCAGATGGATGTCTCTGACTTGGCTCCTATGGTAACCTGGGGAACCAATCCTGCTATGGGGGTTGACTTTGACAGTAGTTTCCCAGAAATTAAAGATATGAATGATGAGCGAGCTTACAACTACATGGACTTAGAGCCAGGTCAAAAGCCGGCTGATATTGAACTAGGCTATATCTTTATCGGTTCATGTACCAATGCTCGTCTCAGTGACTTGCAACTGGCTGCTCGATTTGTTAAAGGGAAGAAAATTGCTTCAAACTTAACGGCTATCGTGGTTCCAGGCTCTCGTCCTGTCAAACGAGCTGCTGAAAAGTTGGGCTTGGACAAGGTCTTTCTAGATGCTGGATTTGAGTGGAGAGACCCGGGTTGCTCTATGTGCCTAGGGATGAATCCTGACAAGGTACCTGATGGTGTTCACTGCGCCTCAACCAGCAATCGAAACTTTGAAGACAGACAAGGATTTGGCGCTAAGACTCATCTCTGTAGTCCAGCTATGGCAGCTGCGGCAGCTATTGCAGGGCGTTTCGTAGATGTTCGAAAAATGCCAGAAGCCCAGTAAGGAGAGGATATGGAGAAATTTACAGTTTATACGGGAACGACCGTTCCTCTCATGAATGATAACATCGACACCGACCAAATCCTACCCAAGCAGTTTCTCAAGTTAATTGATAAAAAAGGCTTTGGTAAGTACCTCATGTATGCTTGGCGTTATTTGGATGATCTCTATACTGAGGATCCAGACTTTGTCTTTAACCGACCTGAATATCGCAAAGCCAGTATTCTCATTTCAGGGGATAACTTTGGCGCAGGGTCTTCGAGGGAGCACGCAGCTTGGGCATTAGCTGACTACGGCTTTAAAGTCGTAATTGCAGGGTCTTTTGGGGATATTCATTACAATAATGAACTCAATAATGGCATGTTGCCTATTGTACAGCCTCGAGAGGTGAGAGAGAAACTAGCCCAGCTAAAACCAAGTGACCAGGTCACTGTGGACTTGGAACAACAAGAAATCATCTCACCAGTTGGAGAATTCACTTTCGAAATCGATAGCGAATGGAAACATAAGCTCTTAAATGGTTTGGATGATATCGGTATTACCTTGCAGTATGAAGATTTGATTGCTGCTTATGAAAAACAACGACCAGCCTACTGGCAGGATTAGAAGAAAAAAAGAAAAGGAAATAGAACTATGACAAAACACATTCAATGGAACGGAACACTTTCACAAGAAGGCTATGACATTTTAAAAGGTGAGGGCGGATGTATCGTTTGCCCTACAAAAGTTGGTTATATCATCATGACTAGTGACAAGGCAGGTCTTGAACGCAAGTTCGCAGCCAAAGAGCGTAACCGTAACAAACCAGGTGTTGTTCTCTGCGGTAGCATGGACGAGCTTCGTGCTTTAGCACAACTTAACCCAGAAATTGAAGCCTTCTACCAAAAACATTGGGATGAAGATATTCTTCTTGGTTGTATCCTTCCTTGGAAACCAGAAGCCTTTGAAAAACTCAAAGCATACGGCGATGGTCGTGAAGAGCTGATGACTGACGTGCGTGGAACGAGCTGTTTTGTTATCAAGTTTGGGAAAGCTGGTGAACAATTGGCTGCCAAACTTTGGGAAGAAGGCAAGATGGTTTATGCCTCATCAGCTAACCCATCTGGAAAAGGAAACCGTGGTAAGGTAGAAGGTATCGGAGAACGTATCGAAGGAGCAGTAGATCTTGTCATTGAAGCAGACGACTATGTGGCATCAATCCAGCCTGACAAAACGATTGAAACTCGCTACGAGCAAGGTGTGATGGTGTCTATGGTCGATAAAGACGGCAAACTCATCCCAGAACAAGGAGGAGACCGTTCAATCTCACCAGCACCAGTCGTTATCCGTAAAGGGCTTGACATTGATAAAATCATGATGCACTTGTCAGATACTTTTAACTCATGGGACTACCGTCAGGGTGAGTATTATTAGGATAGAGAAGGAGTGGGGAGAAAACAATTTCCCCTCTTTTTTCTATTTACGCAAGAAAAATCCGAACATTATATTTTAATTTATAAAATTATTTGACAAAATCTGTACTTTAGTTTATAATAAATTAAGGAAACGTCGGAAAAGACGTAGAGATGCGCAAGCATAGGTAGGTCATTATAAAAGAAACGAGACATCGATATGTTAAATGAATTTCCAATTTTTGATTACGAAGATATTCAATTGATTCCGAATAAATGTGTGATTAAAAGCCGTGCAGAAGCGGATACAAGTGTTACTCTAGGAAATCACATCTTTAAACTACCAGTTGTACCAGCTAATATGCAGACGATTTTGGATGAAAATGTAGCAGAGCAACTAGCTAAAGGTGGCTATTTCTACATTATGCACCGTTTTGATGAGGCAGGACGCATTCCTTTTATTAAGCGTATGCATGAGAAAGGGCTCATTGCTTCTATCTCTGTCGGTGTTAAGGATTATGAGTATGATTTTGTCAGCCAGCTCAAGGCTGACGCTCCAGAATACATCACGATTGACATTGCCCATGGTCATGCGGATAGCGTGATTTCTATGATTCAACACATCAAGAAAGAACTGCCAGATACCTTTGTCATTGCTGGAAATGTGGGAACACCAGAAGCTGTGCGTGAATTGGAAAATGCTGGTGCGGATGCTACTAAGGTCGGAATTGGACCTGGTAAGGTTTGTATTACCAAGGTTAAGACTGGTTTTGGTACAGGTGGTTGGCAGTTGGCTGCTCTACGCTGGTGTGCTAAGGCGGCACGTAAACCGATTATAGCTGATGGTGGAATTCGTACTCATGGTGATATTGCCAAGTCTATCCGCTTCGGTGCCAGCATGGTCATGATTGGTTCCCTCTTTGCAGGACACATCGAAAGTCCAGGGAAAACGATTGAAGTCGATGGTGAACAGTTCAAAGAATATTACGGTTCAGCCTCACAATATCAAAAAGGTGCTTATAAAAATGTGGAAGGCAAACGCATCTTGCTTCCTGCCAAAGGGCACTTGCAAGATACTTTAATTGAGATGGAACAAGACCTTCAAAGTGCTATTTCGTATGCGGGTGGACGTCAGGTTGCTGACCTTAAACACGTTGATTATGTTATCGTGAAAAACTCTATCTGGAATGGGGATGCTTCCCACTAAGACGGGCTATCTCACTAGAAAAAAACTTGTTATTAAAGCAAATTTCTGTTATAATAAAACAAGTTTCCACCCTTAGTGTAATGGATATCACGTAAGATTCCGGTTCTTGAGATGGGGGTTCGATTCCCTCAGGGTGGATGTAAACATCCTAAAAAAGCCTTTAATAGGGCTTTTTTCTTTATTCTGGCCAATGTTTAACCTAAAAGCTGAAAATCTCATTTTAAAGAATGCCCCAAATGCTCTCCAGTCCCGTTTTAAAGTGACTCAGGGGGCTTTTTTTGATATAATAAAAAGGACTGTTATCAGTTAGAAAGAGGTTGGTATGAAAGAATTACAAACTGTACTAAAGAACCATTTTGCAATCGAATTTGCAGACAAAAATTTACTGGAGACTGCCTTTACTCATACGAGTTATGCCAATGAGCACCGCCTCTTAAAAATTTCACACAATGAACGCTTGGAATTTTTAGGAGACGCTGTTCTACAGTTATTGATTTCAGAATATCTGTATAAAAAATATCCTAAAAAGCCTGAGGGTGACTTGTCTAAACTCCGTGCCATGATTGTCCGAGAGGAGAGTTTGGCTGGTTTTGCGCGTGATTGCCAGTTTGACCAGTTTATTAAGTTGGGTAAGGGGGAAGAAAAATCGGGTGGTCGTAATCGTGATACCATTCTTGGTGATGCCTTTGAAGCCTTTCTTGGTGCCCTTCTTTTGGACAAGGATGTGGCCAAGGTTAAGGCATTTATCTATCAAGTCATGATTCCTAAGGTTGAAGCAGGCGAATTTGAGATGATTACAGACTACAAAACCCATCTCCAAGAGTTACTTCAGGTCAATGGCGATGTGGCTATTCGTTATCAGGTGATTTCGGAAACGGGTCCTGCCCACGATAAGGTTTTTGATGTAGAAGTTCTGGTTGAAGGCAAAAGCATTGGTCAAGGTCAAGGTCGTTCTAAGAAATTAGCAGAGCAGGAAGCTGCCAAAAATGCCGTTGAGAAAGGGCTGGATTCATGTATTTAAAGGAAATCGAAATTCAGGGATTCAAGTCTTTTGCTGATAAGACTAAGGTCGTCTTTGACCAAGGTGTGACGGCAGTTGTTGGACCCAATGGATCTGGAAAGTCAAATATCACAGAAAGCCTGCGATGGGCATTGGGAGAGTCCAGTGTTAAGAGTCTCCGTGGTGGCAAGATGCCAGACGTTATCTTTGCTGGAACTGAAAGCCGCAAACCACTCAATTATGCTTCTGTAGTTGTGACTTTGGATAATAATGACGGATTTATCAAGGACGCAGGTCAAGAAATTAGAGTGGAACGCCATATTTATCGTAGTGGAGATAGCGAATACAAGATTGACGGCAAGAAAGTCCGTCTGCGTGATATTCATGACCTCTTCTTGGATACAGGTTTGGGACGAGATTCCTTCTCTATTATTTCCCAAGGGAAGGTTGAGGAGATTTTCAACTCCAAGCCTGAGGAACGTCGTGCCATTTTCGAAGAAGCTGCAGGAGTTTTGAAATACAAGACTCGCAGAAAAGAAACTGAGAGTAAACTACAACAAACTCAGGATAATCTAGACCGCTTAGAGGACATTATCTACGAGTTGGATAATCAAATCAAGCCTCTTGAGAAGCAAGCTGAGAATGCCCGTAAGTTTTTAGACTTGGAAGGTCAACGCAAGGCTATTTATTTAGACGTGCTGGTTGCTCAAATCAAGGAAAATAAGGCTGAATTAGAATCGACAGAAGAAGAGTTGGCACAGGTTCAGGCACTCTTGACGAGCTACTACCAGAAGCGTGAAAAATTAGAAGAAGAAAATCAGAATCTCAAGAAGCAACGTCAAGATTTACAGGCTGAGATGGCCAAAGACCAGGGCAGTTTGATGGATTTGACCAGTCTAATTAGTGATTTAGAGAGAAAATTAGCCCTGTCGAAATTAGAATCTGAGCAAGTAGCCCTGAATCAACAGGAAGCACAATCTCGTTTGGCTGCTTTGGAGGATAAGAGAAATTTACTCAGCCAAGAAAAATCTGATAAAGAAAGCTCTTTAACTCTGTTAGAGGAAAATCTAGTCCAAAATAATCAAAAACTCAATCGTTTAGAAGCTGAATTGCTAGCTTTTTCAGATGATCCTGATCAGATGATTGAGCACTTACGTGAACGCTTTGTAGCTCTTTTACAAGAAGAAGCAGATGTCTCAAACCAGCTGACCCGTATCGAAAACGAGTTGGAAAATAGTCGTCAGCTTTCTCAAAAACAAGCAGATCAACTACAAAAACTCAAAGAACAATTGGCTACAGCTAAAGAGAAGGCTAGTCAGCAAAAAGACGAACTTGAAACTGCCAAGGAGCATGTTCAGAAATTATTGGCCGACTATCAAGCTATTGCCAAGGAGCAAGAGGAGCAGAAAGCTTCCTATCAAGCTCAACAAAGTCAACTCTTTGATCGTCTGGATAATCTCAAAAACAAGCAGGCTAGAGCCCAAAGTTTGGAAAATATCCTGAGAAACCATAGTAACTTTTATGCAGGTGTTAAGAGTGTTCTCCAAGAAAAAGACCGCCTTGGTGGGATTATTGGTGCAGTCAGTGAGCACCTGACCTTTGATGTTCATTATCAAACTGCTCTAGAGATTGCCTTAGGGGCAAGCAGTCAGCATATCATCGTAGAAGATGAGAACGCGGCGACTAAGGCTATTGATTTCCTCAAACGGAACAGAGCCGGTCGTGCGACCTTCCTTCCGTTGACCACGATCAAAGCGCGTACGATTTCTAGTCAGAACCAAGATGCTATCGCTGCAAGTCTAGGATTTCTGGGCATGGCAGATGAGCTGGTTACTTTCGATACTAGACTAGAAGCTATTTTCAAAAACTTGCTAGCAACGACAGCAATTTTTGATACCGTAGAACATGCGCGTGCAGCAGCTCGCCAGGTTCGTTACCAGGTTCGTATGGTGACTTTGGACGGCACGGAGTTGCGCACAGGTGGTTCCTATGCAGGTGGAGCTAATCGTCAGAACAACAGCATTTTCATCAAGCCAGAACTGGAGCAATTACAAAAAGAAATTGCTGAAGAAGAAGCAAGTCTGCGTTCTGAAGAAGCGAGTTTGAAGACCTTGCAAGACCAGATGGCTAGATTGACAGAAAGATTAGAAGTTATTAAATCTCAAGGAGAGCAGGCACGTATTCAGGAGCAAGGCTTATCCCTCGCTTATCAGCAGACCAGTCAGCAAGTTGAAGAGCTAGAAACTCTTTGGAAACTCCAAGAAGAGGAATTAGATCGTCTTTCTGAAGGAGATTGGCAAGCAGATAAGGAAAAATGCCAAGCACGCCTTGCTACAATCGCAAGTGACAAGCAAAATCTGGAAGCTGAGATTGAAGAGATTAAGTCTAACAAAAACGCCATCCAAGAACGCTATCAAAACTTGCAGGAAGAGGTAGCGCAAGCTCGCTTGCTTAAGACAGAACTGCAAGGGCAAAAACGTTACGAAGTTGCTGATATTGAACGCTTAGGTAAGGAACTAAGTAATCTTGATCTTGAGCAAGAAGAAATCCAGCGCCTTCTTCAAGAAAAGGTTGATAATCTGGAGAAGGTTGATACAGAATTGCTCAGTCAACAGGCTGAAGAAGCCAAAACTCAGAAAACAAACCTCCAACAAGGTTTGATTCGCAAGCAGTTTGAATTAGATGATATTGAAGGGCAACTAGATGATATTGCTAGTCATTTGGATCAGGCTCGCCAGCAGAATGAGGAGTGGATTCGCAAGCAAACACGTGCTGAAGCCAAGAAAGAAAAGGTCAGCGAACGCTTGCGCCATCTACAAGCTCAATTAACAGACCAGTACCAGATTAGCTATACTGAAGCTTTAGAAAAGTCTCATGAGTTGGAAAATCTCAATCTGGCAGAGCAAGAGGTTAAGGATTTAGAGAAAGCTATTCGCTCGCTGGGTCCTGTCAACTTGGAAGCTATTGACCAGTACGAAGAAGTTCACAATCGTCTGGACTTCCTAAATAGACAGCGAGATGACATTTTGTCAGCGAAAAATTTGCTCCTTGAGACCATTACAGAGATGAATGACGAGGTCAAGGAACGCTTTAAATCAACCTTTGAAGCCATTCGTGAGTCCTTTAAAGTGACCTTCAAACAGATGTTTGGAGGAGGTCAGGCAGATTTAATCTTGACTGAGGGGGACTTGTTGACAGCTGGGGTTGAGATTTCTGTTCAACCACCAGGCAAGAAAATACAGTCTCTCAATCTCATGAGTGGTGGTGAAAAAGCTCTATCGGCTCTTGCTCTGCTCTTCTCTATTATCCGTGTCAAGACCATTCCATTTGTGATTTTGGATGAGGTAGAAGCTGCGCTGGATGAAGCCAATGTTAAACGTTTCGGGGATTACCTCAACCGCTTTGATAAGGACAGCCAGTTTATCGTCGTAACCCACCGTAAGGGAACCATGGCGGCGGCTGATTCCATCTATGGAGTGACCATGCAAGAATCGGGTGTCTCAAAAATTGTTTCGGTGAAGTTAAAAGATTTGGAAAGTATTGAAGGATGACAATTAAACTAGTAGCAACGGATATGGATGGAACCTTCCTAGATGGGAATGGACGCTTTGATATGGACCGCCTCAAGTCTATCTTGGCTTCCTACAAGGAAAAAGGGATTTACTTTGCGGTGGCTTCGGGTCGAGGATTTCTATCCTTAGAAAAATTATTTGCTGATGTTCGTGATGACATTATTTTTATCGCGGAAAATGGCAGTTTGGTAGAATATCGAGGTCAAGACTTGTATGAAGCGACTATGTCTCGTGAGTTTTATCTAGCAACTTTTGAAAAGCTGAAAACGTCACCTTATGTAGATATCAATAAACTGCTCTTGACGGGGAGAAAAGGCTCTTATGTGCTAGATACGGTTGATGAGATCTATTTGAAAGAGAGCCAGCATTATAATGAAAATATCCAAAAAGTAGCCAGTCTGGAAGATATCACAGATGACATTTTCAAATTTACAACCAACTTCACAGAAGAAACTCTCGAAGCTGGAGAAGCTTGGGTAAACGAAAACGTTCCTGGTGTGAAGGCTATGACAACTGGCTTTGAATCCATTGATATTGTTCTGGACTATGTTGATAAGGGAGTGGCTATTGTTGAATTAGCTAAAAAACTTGCTATCACAATGGATCAGGTCATGGCTTTTGGAGACAATCTAAATGACTTGCATATGATGCAGGTTGTGGGACATCCTGTGGCTCCTGAAAATGCACGACCAGAAATTTTAGAATTAGCAGAGACTGTGATTGGTCACCATAAGGACCAGTCGGTTATAGCTTATATGGAGGGCTTATAATGGCAGATATAAAATTGATTGCATTGGACTTGGACGGGACCTTGCTGACTACTGATAAAAGGCTGACAGATCGAACCAAGGCAACCCTGAAAGCTGCACGTGATCGTGGTATCAAGGTCGTATTAACAACTGGTCGTCCCTTAAAAGCTATGGATTTCTTTCTCCATGAGCTAGGGACTGACGGCCAAGAAGATGAGTATACGATTACTTTTAATGGTGGTTTGGTTCAGAAAAATACAGGTGAAATCCTTGATAAGACAGTCTTTTCATATGATGATGTAGCACGCTTGTATGAGGAAACAGAGAAATTATCACTGCCTCTTGATGCCATTTCAGAAGGAACTGTTTATCAAATCCAATCGGACCAAGAAAGTCTTTATGCCAAATTTAATCCAGCATTGACCTTTGTTCCAGTGGACTTTGAAGATCTATCTAGTCAAATGACCTACAATAAATGCGTGACTGCCTTTGCTCAAGAACCCTTGGATGCAGCCATTCAGAAGATTTCTCCAGAATTGTTTGACCAATATGAAATCTTTAAATCACGAGAAATGTTGCTAGAGTGGTCACCAAAGAATGTTCATAAAGCAACAGGTTTGGCAAAACTAATCAGCCATCTTGGAATCGACCAAAGCCAAGTCATGGCCTGTGGAGATGAGGCCAATGACCTTTCTATGATTGAATGGGCAGGGCTCGGTGTTGCCATGCAAAATGCTGTTCCTGAAGTCAAGGCAGTTGCAAATGTAGTGACTCCAATGACCAATGATGAAGAGGCTGTCGCCTGGGCTATTGAAGAATATGTGCTAAAGGAGAACTAAGATATGGGATTATTTGACCGTCTATTCGGAAAAAAAGAAGAACCTAAAATCGAAGAAGTTGTAAAAGAAGCTCTGGAAAATCTTGATTTGTCTGAAGATGTTGAGCCAGCCTTAACAGAAGCTGAGGAACTTCCTCATGAAGAAGCAGAAGTTGAAAGTTCTGAAGAAGCTCTGCTCCAAGAAGAGGAAAATCAAGACACAGTTGAAGAAAGTCTGGATTCAGAACCAACTGTAGAAGTTTCTCAAGAAGAAATAGAAGAATTTCCAAACTCAGAAGAAGTCACAGAGGAAGAGAATACGGAGCTCCTAGAGACTGTAGAAGAAAATAATTCTGAAGTTCTTGAAGCAGAAACGACTCAAGTAGAAGAGACTGTTCAGGAAAAATATGACCGCAGTCTCAAGAAAACTCGTACAGGATTTGGTGCTCGTTTGAATGCCTTCTTTGCCAATTTCCGCTCTGTTGATGAAGAATTTTTCGAGGAACTGGAAGAACTGCTAATTATGAGTGATGTTGGTGTCCAGGTCGCTTCTAACTTAACAGAGGAGCTACGCTACGAAGCCAAGCTTGAAAACGCCAAGAAACCTGACGCACTTCGCCGTGTCATCATTGAGAAATTGGTTGAGCTTTATGAAAAGGATGGCAACTACGATGAAAGAATCCACTTCCAAGATGGCTTGACAGTCATGCTCTTTGTCGGGGTCAATGGTGTTGGGAAAACAACTTCTATCGGGAAACTAGCCCACCGCTACAAACAAGCTGGCAAGAAAGTCATGTTGGTTGCGGCAGATACCTTCCGTGCAGGGGCAGTAGCCCAGCTAGCAGAATGGGGCCGTCGTGTAGATGTTCCAGTAGTAACTGGAGCTGAAAAAGCTGACCCAGCCAGTGTGGTCTTTGATGGCATGGAACGTGCCGTATCTGAAGGTATCGATATTCTCATGATCGATACTGCAGGTCGTCTGCAAAATAAGGATAACCTTATGGCCGAGCTAGAAAAGATTGGTCGTATCATCAAACGTGTTGTGCCAGAAGCTCCGCATGAAACCTTCTTGGCACTTGATGCATCAACAGGTCAAAACGCTCTTGTACAGGCCAAAGAATTTTCAAAAATAACGCCATTAACTGGAATTGTCTTGACTAAGATTGATGGAACTGCTCGAGGTGGTGTTGTTTTAGCCATCCGTGAAGAACTCAATATTCCTGTAAAATTGATTGGTTTTGGTGAAAAAATCGATGATATTGGAGAGTTTAACTCAGAAAACTTTATGAAGGGTCTCTTAGAAGGCTTAATCTAATCAGAAGCAAAAATCCTGCAAGGCACAAACTTGCAGGAAATTTTTTATTCTAAACGACCATCTTGACGATAGGCGATATCTGGTTGCCAAGTCCATTTGGCATCGAATTTTTCAAGTAAGTCAAAGCTGGCTTGAGGTCCCATGCTTCCAGCTTTATAGTCATGAAGTGGGGCACCATTTTCAGCCCAGAGTTCTTCGATACGGTCAATCAATTTCCATGACGCACCAACTTCATCCCAGTGGCTAAAGTTAGTTGAGTTGTTATTTAGGACATCATAAATCAATTTCTCGTATGGCTCTGGAGAAGCACCAGTTGCGGTCGCATCTGTACGGTAATCCAGTGAGTTAGGAGCCAAGTTGAATTCTTCTCCTACCTGCTTCCCATTTAGACTGAGAGAGAAGCCTTCTGTTGGTTGGATATAGATGGTCAAAATGTTTGGAGCAAGTGGTTCTCCAAAGATAGAATCCATTTGTTTAAAGACGATGTTGACATGAGTTCCTTTTTCAGTCAGACGTTTACCAGTACGGAAGAAGAAAGGAACACCACGGAAGCGATCGCTGTCTACAAAGAAGGCACCAGATGCAAAGGTTTCAGTTGTAGATTCTGGATTCACATTTGGCTCGCTACGGTAAGAGATATACTTCATGCCATCAATCTTACCTGAACGGTATTGACCACGGATAAAATGTTCTTTAAGTTCTTCATCAGTTGGATGATAGAGATTTTTAAAGACCTTAATCTTTTCAGCACGAATCTCGTCTTTTGTGAAGCTTGCTGGCTTGTCCATGGCAAGGAGAGAAAGAAGTTGTAGTGTATGGTTTTGTACCATGTCGCGGAGAGCACCAGACTCATCATAGTAGCCACCGCGTTCTTCTACGCCTAAGCGCTCCGCAAAGGTAATTTGAACATTGTCGATAAAGTCCTTGTTCCAAACGTTTTCAAAAATCAAGTTTGCAAAGCGGACTGCAAAGATACTTTGGATCATTTCCTTACCAAGATAATGGTCGATACGGAAAATTTGTTCTTCGTCAAATGTTGCTAGGAGCTCGTCATTCAACTTGCTTGCAGTTGCGTAATCTGTACCAAATGGTTTTTCAACGATTAAGCGTTCAAAACCTTTACCATACACAATGTTTTCAGACTTGAGGTGTTTGGCAATGGTTCCAAAGAACTGAGGCGCCATAGACAAGAAGAAGAGCTTGTTGTGTTCAGCTTGGTACTTGTCATTTAGTTCAGCCTGCAATTGACGCAAAGCAATGTAGTGTTCTGTATCGTTGACATCATGACTTTGATAGTAGAAGTGACTAGCGAACTCTTGAGCCTGTTCGGTACTATCTGCCAAATCAAGGATGGATTCGACGACAACAGATTCAAAATATTCCTTGCTCCAAGGACGACGAGCAGTTCCAATGACTGCAAAGTGCTCGGAAAGATTGCCGGATTTATATAGTCTAAAAAGGGAAGGGTAGAGCTTGCGTTTAGCCAGGTCTCCACTCGCACCGAAAATTGTAACAATAACCTTAGATGACATCTAGCTACCTAATTTCTATTTTTATTCCTAGTCTTGCTAGGTATGAGGAAACCTCATTTCATAAACTTAATTCTAACATAATTTTCCGAAAAATCAAAAAATCCAATACGAGATAGAAAAAAACTGCAAGGAAATCCTTACAGTTTGGGTTTAGACGTTTAAGACCTTGTCCAAGAACTCTTTCAGACGT
Source organism: Streptococcus sp. KHUD_011 (assembly GCF_046352925.1). Taxonomy (GTDB): domain Bacteria; phylum Bacillota; class Bacilli; order Lactobacillales; family Streptococcaceae; genus Streptococcus. The sequence goes on from NZ_CP157578.1 coordinate 846,226, forward strand.
GGGTGTTGTGGGTTGTCAAAGATTTGATCAGGTGTTCCGTCTTCTAGGAATTCACCATCTGCGGTAAAGATAACGCGGTTAGCAACCTGACGAGCAAATCCCATCTCATGGGTTACGATAATCATGGTCATGCCTTGTTCAGCCAATTCCTTCATAACGTTCAGTACATCTCCGACCATCTCAGGGTCAAGGGCAGAAGTTGGTTCATCAAAGAGCATGATGTCTGGATTCATTGCTAGTCCACGAGCGATGGCCACACGTTGTTTTTGACCACCTGATAGGCTATCTGGGTTAGCATTAGCTTTATCTGCTAGACCAACCTTGTCAAGCAGCTCCATTCCCAATTTTTCAGCTTCTTCCTTAGTCATCAACTTGTGCTCAATTGGAGCAAAGGTGATATTGTCCAATACAGACATATGAGGGAAGAGGTTGAAGTGTTGGAACACCATTCCGATATTTTCACGGACGTGGTCAACGTTGGTTGTTTTTTCAGTTAAGTCATAACCGTTCACAGTGATGTGACCACTCGTAACTTCTTCTAGAAGATTGAGGCTACGGAGGAAGGTTGACTTACCAGAACCTGAAGGACCGATGATACAAACAACATCTCCTTCATAGAATTTAGTCGTAATTCCTTTTAAAACTTCATTTTTTCCATAGTGCTTGTGTAAATCATTTACATCAATTTTTAATTTTGCCATTAACGAATCCTCTTTTCTAAGCGTTTCGCTAGTCTAGTCAAAAGTGTGATAATTACAAGATAGAAGATAGCAAGAATTGCATACATCTTGAAACTTTGGTAGTTACGGGCAATGATAATCTTACCAGTTTGGAAGAGTTCAACCAAACCGATAGCAGATACGATAGTTGTATCTTTAAGAGCGATAACGAATTGGTTAACAAAGTTTGGCAACATTAATTTAGTTGCTTGTGGCAAGATAATCTTACGCATGGTTTTTCCATAAGAGATACCCAAGCTTCGGCTGGCTTCCATTTGGCCAACTGGAACGGCCTGAATACCACCACGAACGATTTCAGCGATATAAGCTGCTGCGTTGAGTGAGAGGGCAATAGTACCAGCTACGAAGTCGTTAATTGGACTTTGTTGGCCTGTGATGGACTCGATGAAGTTTGGAATACCCCAGAAGATGAAGGCTGCAAGAATCATCAATGGAATACCACGGATAACGTCAACGAAAATCTCAGAGATTACACGAAGAGATTTGTATGGGCTAACACTAAACATACCGAAGATAATCCCGATAACAATAGCAATAGCAAATGAGATAAGAGCTAGAGCAAGAGTGATACCAAGACCACTAAGGAGTTGTTTGTAGTTGTTTTGGAGCAAGCCCCAGATAGTTGTCTCATCAACAGTGCTTGTTGAAGCAGATGAAGATTCGCTAGCTAGATATTTATCAAGAATCTTTTGGAATTCCCCGTTTGCTTTAAGGTTTGCAAGTCCGTTGTTGAACATTTCAATCAATTCTGGATTTGCTCCTTTTTTAACGGCAAAGGCTGTTTCACCGATTGGAGTTCCAGCGATTGGAGTCTTCAATTTTTGACCTTGGCTGATAGAATATTTGAGAACAGGCTCATCATCCATAACGGCATCGATGGCCCCAGTATTTAAACTGTCATACATTGACGAACCATCAGCGAAGGTTTTAATTTTGTAGCCGTATTTACTTTGATTTTCTGTTAGGAAGGTTTGAGAAGCAGTTCCGTTTTTAACACCAACTGTCTTCCCTTTCAAGTCTTCATAAGAAGCAATGGTGCTTGATTCTTTGACACCAAGGATAGTATTGGCTGTGTAGTATGATTCTGAGAAGTCAAAAGTTGCCTTACGAGCATCTGTGACAGACATACCAGCAATGATACCATCAGCTTGTCCAGCTTGAACAGCACTGATAGCGGCATCAAAACCAGGATTGGTGATTTCAATTTCGAAACCTTGGTCTTTAGCGATTGCCTTAATCAATTCCATATCAATACCAGTAAATTGGTTGCTTGAATTTTGGAAAACAAAAGGTGCAAAAGAAGAATCGCTGGCAATAATGTATTTAGCTTTAACAGGAATGGCTTTTAATCCTGCTAGAGTAGATGTAGTTGGCACTGCTGAAGATGATGAAGCAGTCCATTTCTTGATGATTTTATCAAGACTACCATCTTTTTTCATTTCAGCCAAGGCTTGGTTAAATTCAGTGACTAAGTGCTCGTATTTGCTACCTTTTTTAACACCGAAAGCAAAGCTACCTACAGCTTCACCATCCATTTCAATATGGAGGTCTTGCCCTTGGTTAATGGCATACTCGATAACAGGTTTGTCATCCATCATGGCATCGATGGCACCAGCACTCAAGCTGTTGTTCATCAAATCACTAGTGTCAAATGTTTTAATAGTAAAGCCGTATTTATCTTTGATTGTTTCAAGAAAACGTTGAGCAGCAGTTCCGTTTTTTACACCAACGGTTTTGCCAGTTAATTGGTCATATTTACTAATCTTGTGTGCCTTTGTAGTTGCAATGACAACTTTTGTATCATAGTAAGTATCAGACATGGTGAAGACTTTTTCACGTTCTTTCGTCTTTGTCATCCCTGCCATGATAGCGTCAGCTTGACCAGCTTGAACTGCATTCACCGCTGCGTCAAATCCAGGATAGGACATCTGAATATTCCATCCCTTAATCTCAGCGACCTTGTTGATAATGTCAACATCAATTCCTTTATAAGTTTGATCTGAATCTTTAAACTCAAAAGGCGCATAGGCGGTATCAGAAACAATCTTAATCGTCTCTGCTTTCGCAATACCTAATGAGAAAATTGGGAATAAAATTAGCAAAAATGCTAGAAATTTTTTCTTCATTTTTAGTCTCCTTTTCCGAATATTTTCCCATTATATCAGAAAAAGTAAAAAAAGGCAAATTTTTATATTTCTGTGTCAGAAAATGTAACATTGTTTTTTCTTTTCTTTCTTGAATTGCTATTAAAAAGTGCTATAATAATAGTATATATAGAAGAAAAGAGGACAGGGATATGAAGAACAAAAGAATATTTAAAGACTTCCAAGCTTCAAAAATGAGTTTAAACATTTACACAAGCCCCTTGTTAGCCTTTGCTTTTGTCTTCATAGGAGAGTTTGTGGCTTATACTCTGTATGGTATTAGTTTGTTAGCTCTCATCGGACTTGCTAGAAATTTTGGAGAGACTGGTCAAAATCTTGCAAGCTACTTGCAGACTTTGCATGCGAGCTTGACGGATAAATCAAGTGACTTTCATTTAATTTTAGATTTACTGGCCTTTGGTTTCATTCTCAACACTGTGTTCAGATGGACTAGAAAAGTTGAGAAAAGACCTATTCGAACTTTGGGATTTTATAGAGAGAATTGCCTCAGCAATCTTCTGAAAGGATTTGGCATAGGCCTGGCACTTTTTCTTCTGACCTTGTTAGGTTTAGTAGCATTAGGGCAATATCGTTTGGAGTCTATTCACTTGAATCCTTATTCGCTTACCTTTGTTGTCTTTACAATCCCATTTTGGATTTTACAGGGGACAGCAGAAGAAGTGGTGTCCCGTGCTTGGCTCCTTCCTCAATTGGCCTCAAGAACCAATCTAAAACTTGCTGTTCTTATATCTAGCCTGTTCTTTACCCTGCTTCATGTGGGAAATTCTGGTCTAACACCACTATCTCTAGTAAATCTCTTTTTATTCGGAGTTGCCATGGCTCTTTACCTTCTCAAAACTGATACAGTTTGGGGTGTTGCAGGTATTCATGGAGCTTGGAATTTCGCACAGGGTAATCTCTTTGGGATTTTAGTTAGTGGTCAACCATCAGGAACATCTCTGATGACCTTTTTACCACAAGGCAATCAAGCCTGGCTATCAGGTGGTTCTTTTGGGATTGAAGGTTCTATCATGACAAGTTTAGTCTTGTTACTTTTGATTGTCTATCTTGGCTATAAATTAAAGAAAGAAAATGAAAGGATGTGACTTCGGTCCGTCCTTTTCTTCGTGAAAATGCTATAAGTATGCTAAAATAAGAATAGCACATGGAGAGAGGATTCTTATGATTAACCGCATTACAGATAATCAATTTAAACTAGTATCAAAATATCAACCATCAGGAGATCAACCTCAAGCTATCGAGCAGTTGATAGATAATATCGATGGTGGAGAAAAAGCTCAGATTCTGATGGGGGCGACTGGAACAGGGAAGACCTATACCATGAGTCAGGTCATTTCCAAAGTCAATAAACCAACTCTGGTCATCGCCCACAATAAGACTCTGGCAGGACAGCTCTATGGGGAGTTTAAGGAATTTTTTCCTGAAAATGCTGTTGAGTATTTCGTTTCTTACTATGATTATTACCAACCTGAGGCCTATGTCCCTTCCAGTGATACCTATATTGAAAAGGACAGCTCTGTCAATGACGAGATTGACAAGCTCCGACACTCAGCGACTTCAGCCCTTTTGGAGCGCAATGATGTTATTGTCGTAGCTTCAGTCTCTTGTATCTATGGTTTGGGTTCGCCCAAGGAATACGCTGATAGTGTCGTGAGTCTCCGTCCTGGTCTAGAGATTTCTCGTGATAAACTCTTGAATGATTTGGTCGATATTCAGTTTGAGCGAAATGATATTGATTTCCAACGGGGAAGATTTCGTGTGCGTGGGGATGTGGTAGAGATTTTCCCAGCTTCCCGTGATGAACACGCTTTTCGAGTAGAATTTTTTGGAGATGAAATTGACCGTATCCGTGAAGTTGAAGCGCTGACGGGTCAGGTCTTGGGAGAAGTGGATCATTTGGCTATTTTCCCAGCTACTCACTTTGTGACCAATGACGACCATATGGAAGTTGCCATTGCCAAGATTCAAGCAGAATTAGAAGAGCAACTAGCTGTCTTTGAAAAGGAAGGCAAATTGCTTGAAGCCCAGCGCTTGAAACAACGGACAGAGTACGATATCGAAATGCTGCGTGAGATGGGCTATACCAACGGGGTTGAGAACTATTCTCGCCACATGGATGGTCGAAGTGAAGGAGAGCCTCCTTACACACTTCTTGATTTCTTCCCAGATGATTTCTTGATTATGATTGACGAGAGTCATATGACTATGGGACAAATAAAGGGCATGTACAATGGAGACCGCTCTCGTAAGGAAATGCTTGTTAATTATGGTTTCCGTTTGCCATCAGCTTTGGACAATCGTCCCTTACGTCGTGAAGAGTTTGAAAGTCATGTACATCAGATTGTTTATGTTTCAGCGACACCAGGTGACTATGAAAACGAACAGACTGAGACAGTGATTGAGCAAATTATTCGTCCAACAGGACTCTTGGACCCAGAGGTGGAAGTCCGTCCGACAATGGGACAGATTGATGACCTCTTGGGTGAAATCAATGCCCGTGTTGAGAAGAATGAACGAACCTTTATCACCACTTTGACTAAGAAGATGGCAGAAGACTTGACCGACTACTTAAAGGAAATGGGTATCAAGGTCAAGTACATGCACTCGGATATCAAGACCTTGGAACGGACGGAGATAATCCGTGACCTGCGCTTGGGTGTCTTTGATGTCTTGGTCGGAATCAATCTGCTCCGTGAAGGAATTGACGTACCTGAAGTGAGTCTCGTAGCTATTCTTGATGCTGACAAGGAAGGTTTCCTTCGTAACGAGCGTGGTCTTATCCAAACCATTGGTCGTGCAGCCCGTAACAGCGAAGGGCATGTTATCATGTATGCGGACACTGTTACCCAGTCTATGCAACGTGCCATTGATGAAACTGCTCGCCGTCGGAAAATCCAGATGGCCTATAATGAAGAACACGGTATTGTGCCTCAGACAATCAAGAAAGAAATCCGTGACCTGATTGCTGTAACCAAGGCAGTTGCCAAGGAAGAGGACAAGGAAGTCGATATCAATAGCCTCAACAAACAAGAGCGCAAAGAACTTGTCAAGAAACTCGAAAAACAAATGCAAGAAGCCGTCGAAGTGCTTGACTTTGAACTAGCAGCCCAGATTCGGGATATGATGTTGGAAGTCAAGGCGTTGGATTAGAATAGTACTTAAAGGAGAAAATATGTCCCGTTCCCAGTTAACGATTTTAACAAATATCTGTCTGATTGAAGACCTCGAAACTCAGCGCGTGGTTATGCAGTATCGCTCTCCTGAAACCAATCGCTGGTCTGGTTATGCCTTTCCTGGAGGTCATGTAGAAAATGACGAGGCTTTCGCGGAGTCTGTCATTCGTGAAATCTATGAAGAAACAGGATTGACTATCCAAAATCCGCAACTGGTAGGCGTTAAAAATTGGCCTTTGGATACAGGAGGTCGCTACATTGTCTTTTGTTACAAGGCGACCGAGTTTACTGGAACTCTTCAATCTTCAGACGAGGGAGAAGTTTCTTGGATTCAAAAAGACCAGATTCCAAGCTTGGATCTGGCCTATGATATGCTACCTTTGATGGAGATGATGGAAGCTCCTGACAAGTCAGAGTTTTTCTACCGCCACAGTACAGAAGACGATTGGGAAAAGAAAATTTTCTAGTCTTTTACTAAATAACCGAGTTGATCCAAGGCCTCCTCGATATAGTGGAGGTCTTGTTGTGTTTCGGCTTCAACTAGGTGGTAATGGATACCATCTGTCAATTCAGATAAAGGTTTAAAATCAGAATGCTCGACTTGTTCTAGAAAATGTTGCACATCTCTGCGACAAGACAGTTTAAGCAAGGTTTCAATTTCTCCATAGACGGGATGGTCAATCAAGGTATTTTGAACACGTCCACCATTATCAACGATAGCAAGGAGTTCTTGACCGATTTCTTCAACTTCATGTTTCACTTTGAAAAGTTTGTGAACATAAGGATTGGTTTCAATTTGCTTATAGACGTAGCCACGATTAGTGGATAGGATAGGAGCGCCATCGGCTCTCAAAATTGCAATGTCCTGCACAATGACCTGACGTGTGACATGAAAATGTTCCGCCAAACTTTGGCCATTAAGGGCTTTAGGAGCTTCTTTCAAGAGTTGGAGCAGAGCTTGTTTGCGTTCTTTTGTCATAGTTCTTCCTTTTAACGGCGTTTTCGAAGCACTTTATAGACAGCTAGTGCTAATGTATAGTCTACCATACTATGGATAATTGTACCAAATCCAACTAGCACAAATAGAACATAAAACATATTTTCTACATTGGTACCGGAAGTTGCATAAAAAACGACACAAGCTAATACTTCAGCAAGGGCATGGACAAGCGCTAATACAAAGTTATAAATCCAGGAAGCTTTTGGTTTATCTAGTGTATCGGGGAATTTTTGTAGGTAAAGAGCTCCTAGAGTCCCAAAAAAGATATGGGAAAAAGCTCGAAATACGATAACCATGGGATAGCCAGCCATCAAAAATCCAAAACTAGAGGCTAGGATGACAAAAACAGCCATCAAGGGCGATAAGAACATGGCAATAAAAATAGCGATGTGGCTTCCTAAAGTATAGGAAGCAGGTGGAATGACGATTTTGAAAGGCATAACAATTGGAATCAAAATCGCAATAGCCGTTAAGAGGGCAGTCATTGTCATAAATTGTGTCTTTTTCCGTGTGTTCATAAGAATCTCCTTTTAACTGTATATACACTAGTATAGTATTATAAACAAGACAATAAAGCAAGGATTTACTTAGGTTTATAAGTCATTTTTTAATTAAAGACTCGTAAACATTTCACTAAAAACACAAACTACATCAAACAAAATCTCCACCTTCAAGCATGAAAGCGGAGATTGTTTTTATTTCTTCAAGGTTTGTAGTCTTGGAACAATAGCTAGGGTTAGAACTGCGGAAATGACTAATTCGGCAATCGAATTTGTTGAGATAACAGTTGCTAGGAGTTTTTGGATATTACCATCAAAGACATTTCCAAAAAGGTAAAATATTCCACCAAGTACAAAGACCGTGTTGGTAAGTGAACCCAGGGCACCAGCTAGAATCAGACCAGTCTTGTTTTTCATTAGTTTATAGACTAGATAAGGAGTTAAACCAATCAAAATACGTGGGACAATTGCAATGATAGCTGAGTAGATGTTTCCGTTTGGTACAAATGGGGAGAAGAGGTAACTTGTCGGTAGAATTGTAATCGTGTTAACAGTTAAGCTAAGTAGCCCCATCAAAAATCCAAGTGTAACCCCAACGCGTGGACCGTAGATAATGCTGGCAATAATGACAGGAATATGAACGATAGTCGGTTTGATTGGGAATGGAAAAAGATTAAAGATAAGCGAGCTCAGAAAGTGTATCACGAGCATGGTTGCAAAAAAGATAGCAATAGGTGCAATATTAGAGCGTTTTTTCATCGAGAGTTTCCTTTATTCTTTCTAAAATAATTGTGAGGTCGGCTAAAGCTCCTCGTCCGTGGTCTCCACAAGCTAATAGGGATTCCTTAGGAGCAATCAGCTGATAGCCGTAGCTTTCTAATGTTTTCAGATTAGCCTGAGTTGCCGGATGGTCATACATTTTTGTATTCATTGCTGGTGCGATGAGTTTTGGGATATGACTTGGCAGGGCTAGAGCTGTACTGGTTACCATGTTGTCCGCAAAGCCGTGGGCTAGTTTTGCAATAGTGTTAGCAGTTGCAGGTACCACGATAAATAGATCAGTTTCTTTTCCAAGTTCGATATGATTAACCTGTTCAGGATAGGGCTCCTTCATGACATCTAGGTGGACAGGATTCTGTGAGAGTACCTCTAGTGTCAATGGTTGGATAAACTCTGTAGCAGCCTGAGTCATTAAAACAGTAACTTGATGGCCTTGTTTTTTTAGAGAACTGACTAAATCTGCCGACTTGTAAGAGGCGATTGAGCCCGTTACAGCCAAGAGAATGTTTGCCATAGCTTTCCTTTCTATGAATGATAGGCTTGAATCTTTTCAAGGAGGAGTTCTGCAATTTCTTCTTTAGTCTGGACTGTTTGAAGCTGATCTTTTTCAACAAAGATTGCACGATGCTGGTTTGCTGAGATTTGAGTCAGGTCATTTGCAATGATTAAGTTTGCTTGGTTCTTGATAAGACTTTTTCTGGCAATCTCGACGAGATAATCCTCAGAGACATCAACCAGCAGTTTGAAACCAATCAGATGAATAGCAGGATTCCACTCCTTGACTAGAGAGATAATTTTGGGTGTCTTTTTTAGGAACAAAACCTGAACCTCGTCAGTTGAAGAAATCTTAGCTTGATGATTTTGCTTGTTTAAAAATTCTTCTAGATTGGAGCTATCCTGAACTTCCTCAAGGCCTGTCATATAAACAGGAGTGTAGTCGGATACCGCCATTGAGTGAATCAAGACCTGATAATCCTGAACACGTTCTTTCATTTCCAGAAGAAGGTCCTTGGTATTGTTAATTTCTCGAATGCATAGGTTGGGATGGGGTTCTGGCTTCACGGCTCGTTTTGTAGTAATTAAACAAACTTCATGCCCTGCAGCAAGCAAGGTTTCTGTGATGATTTTGCCCAAGCGACCTGTAGAATGGTTAGTGATAGAGCGGACGCTATCGATAGCTTCACTGGTACCGCCCGATGTAACTAAAATTTTCATAGCACTATTGTACACAAAAATAAACGGTAAGTAAAATGAAAGCGATAAATTTTTGGTAAAAACGAAGGTTTACTATAGTTTCAAACTATAAAGCCATATAAAATTTAAGAAAGGGCTCTAAAAACCTTAAAAACAGGGATATTCACGAACGTTTAGAGAGTTTTCGGATGTTAAAAATCTTGTTTTGTGTTATAATGAATTATCATATAAGAGGTTAGAGGAGTTTTGAATGAAAACAGATATTGAAATCGCACAGAGTATTGAGTTGAAGCCAATCGTTGATGTTGTAGAGAAACTTGGTATTTCTTACGATGATTTGGAGTTGTACGGAAAGTACAAGGCTAAGCTCAGCTTTGATAAAATTCGTGCAGTTGAGAGCAATCCAGTTGGAAAATTGATCTTGGTTACTGCCATCAACCCAACGCCAGCAGGTGAAGGAAAATCAACTATTACTATTGGTCTTGCGGATGCCTTGAACAAGATTGGCAAGAAAACCATGATTGCTATCCGCGAGCCATCTCTTGGTCCAGTAATGGGGATTAAGGGTGGTGCTGCAGGTGGTGGTTATGCCCAAGTTCTGCCAATGGAAGACATCAATCTTCACTTTACTGGAGACATGCATGCCATTACGACTGCCAACAATGCTCTTTCTGCCTTGATTGACAATCACTTACACCAAGGAAATGAGCTAGGAATCGACCAACGTCGTATTCTCTGGAAACGTGTTGTGGACTTGAACGACCGTGCGCTTCGCCATGTGACGGTTGGTCTTGGTGGTCCTCTAAATGGTATTCCACGTGAGGATGGCTTTGACATTACTGTCGCTTCAGAAATCATGGCAATTCTTTGCTTGGCAACGGACATCGAGGACTTGAAACGCCGTTTGGCTAATATTGTCATCGGTTATCGCTATGACCGTACCCCTGTTTCTGTAGGTGATTTGCAGGTTGAAGGTGCTTTAGCATTGATTTTGAAGGATGCTATTAAGCCAAACTTGGTTCAGACAATTTACGGGACACCTGCCTTTGTGCATGGTGGTCCATTTGCCAATATCGCTCACGGATGTAACTCTGTCTTGGCAACGACAACAGCCCTTCACTTGGCTGATTACACAGTTACTGAAGCTGGTTTTGGTGCAGACCTTGGTGCTGAGAAATTCCTTGATATCAAGACACCAAACTTGCCAACTTCTCCAGATGCGGTAGTTATTGTCGCAACCCTTCGTGCTCTTAAGATGAATGGTGGTGTGGCTAAAGACGCTCTCACAGAGGAAAATGTGGAGGCGGTTCGTGCAGGTTTTGCCAACTTGAAACGCCATGTTGAGAACATCCGTAAGTTCGGTATTCCAGCAGTTGTTGCGATTAACGAATTTGTATCTGATACAGAAGCTGAAATTGCAGCCTTAAAAGAACTTTGTGCCTCAATTAATGTACCAGTTGAACTAGCAAGTGTCTGGGCTGATGGCGCAGAAGGAGGAGTAGCTCTTGCCGAAGCAGTTGTGAAGACTATCGCTGAAACCCCAGCTAACTATAAACGTTTGTATGACAATGACCTTTCTGTTCAAGAAAAGATTGAAAAGATTGTTACTGAAATCTACCGTGGTAGCAAAGTGAACTTTGAGAAGAAAGCTCAAACTCAAATCGCTCAAATCGTTCAAAACGGTTGGGACAAATTGCCAATCTGTATGGCTAAGACCCAGTATAGCTTCTCAGACAATCCAAATGCACTTGGAGCACCTGAAAACTTTGAAATTACCATTCGCGAATTGGTGCCAAAATTAGGTGCAGGCTTCATCGTTGCCTTAACTGGCGATGTCATGACCATGCCAGGCCTACCAAAACGTCCAGCAGCTCTTAACATGGATGTTGAAAGCGATGGAACTGTTCTAGGCTTGTTCTAGTATATTGCAATTGACTTTAAATGAGTTTGGAAATAATATCCAAGCTCATTTTTTATCTAGATATAAGAAGTTGCCTTCTACACGTAACCAGTCTAGGTAAAGATATTTTCCTTGAATTCTGATATAATAGAAATATTGACTTCAAGAGTAAGGAAGAGAAGATGAACGCATTATTAAATGGAATGAATGACCGTCAGGCTGAGGCGGTGCAAACGACAGAAGGGCCCTTGTTAATCATGGCGGGGGCTGGTTCTGGAAAGACTCGTGTTTTGACCCACCGTATCGCTTATTTGATTGATGAAAAGCTGGTCAATCCGTGGAATATCTTGGCCATTACCTTTACTAATAAGGCTGCGCGTGAGATGAAGGAGCGTGCTTATAGCCTCAATCCAGCCACTCAGGACTGTCTGATTGCGACCTTCCACTCCATGTGTGTTCGTATACTACGTCGCGATGCGGACCATATTGGCTACAACCGCAATTTTACAATTGTAGATCCTGGTGAACAGCGAACGCTCATGAAACGCATTCTCAAGCAGTTGAACTTGGATCCGAAAAAATGGAATGAACGAAGCATCTTAGGAACCATTTCCAATGCTAAGAATGATTTGATTGATGATGTGGCTTATGCTGCTCAAGCTGGTGATATGTACACGCAAATCGTGGCTCAGTGTTATACAGCCTATCAGAAAGAATTGCGTCAGTCGGAGTCGGTTGACTTTGATGATTTGATTATGCTGACCCTGCGTCTCTTTGATCAAAATCCTGATGTTTTGACTTATTACCAGCAGAAGTTCCAATACATCCACGTTGATGAGTACCAAGATACCAACCATGCTCAGTACCAACTGGTCAAACTCTTGGCTTCACGCTTTAAAAATATCTGTGTGGTTGGAGATGCGGATCAGTCTATCTACGGTTGGCGTGGTGCTGATATGCAGAATATCTTGGATTTTGAAAAGGATTATCCTCAAGCCAAGGTTGTCTTGTTGGAGGAAAATTACCGCTCAACCAAAACCATTCTCCAAGCGGCCAATGAAGTTATTAAAAACAATAAAAACCGCCGTCCTAAGAATCTCTGGACTCAAAATGCGGATGGTGAGCAAATCGTTTACTATCGTGCAAATGATGAGCTAGATGAGGCTGTATTTGTAGCTAGAACCATCGATGAACTTAGTCGCAGTCAAAACTTCCTTCACAAGGATTTTGCAGTTCTTTATCGTACAAACGCTCAATCTCGTACCATTGAGGAAGCCCTGCTCAAGTCCAATATCCCATATACCATGGTTGGTGGGACTAAGTTCTACAGCCGTAAGGAAATTCGTGACATTATCGCTTATCTTAACCTCATTGCTAATTTGAGTGACAATATTAGTTTTGAGCGTATTATCAATGAGCCTAAACGTGGAATTGGCCCAGGTACAGTTGAGAAAATCCGTGACTTTGCCAATATGCAAAACATGTCTATGCTAGATGCTTCAGCAAACATCATGTTATCTGGTATCAAGGGTAAAGCAGCCCAGTCTATCTGGGATTTTGCCAATATGATTCTAGATTTACGAGAGCAGCTAGATCAATTAAATATTACAGAGTTGGTTGAGGCCGTCCTAGAAAAAACAGGTTACGTTGATATTCTTAATGCCCAAGCAACTCTGGAAAGTAAGGCTCGGGTTGAAAATATTGAAGAGTTCCTTTCTGTGACGAAAAACTTTGATGACACCTCTGATGAGCCAGAAGAAGAAACTGGTCTGGACAAACTGAGTCGTTTCTTAAATGATTTAGCCTTGATTGCGGACACCGATTCAGGTAGTCAGGAGACATCAGAAGTTACTCTAATGACCCTGCATGCTGCCAAAGGTCTCGAGTTTCCAGTTGTCTTTTTGATTGGGATGGAAGAAAATGTCTTTCCACTTAGTCGTGCTGCTGAAGATCAAGATGAACTAGAAGAAGAGCGCCGTCTGGCCTATGTAGGAATTACGCGTGCAGAGAAAATCCTCTATCTGACAAATGCCAACTCACGCCTGCTTTTTGGTCGTACCAACTACAACCGTCCTACTCGATTTATTAACGAAATCAGTTCAGACTTGCTTGAGTATCAAGGTCTGGCTCGTCCAGCAAATACAAGCTTTAAAGCATCATATAGTAGTGGTGGCCTTGCCTTCGGTCAAGGTATGAGTTTGGCCCAGGCTCTTCAAGACCGTAAACGCAGTGCGGCCCCAAAAACTATCCAGTCAAGCGGTCTCCCATTTGGTCAATTTACAGCTGGTGCAAAATCAGCGTCTAGCGAAACAAATTGGTCCATTGGTGACATTGCCCTCCACAAGAAATGGGGAGAGGGAACTGTTCTGGAAGTTTCAGGTAGCGGTGCTACGCAGGAATTAAAAATCAATTTCCCAGAAGTTGGTTTGAAAAAACTTTTGGCCAGTGTGGCCCCAATTGAGAAAAAAATCTAATTTTTCATCCTTCTCACGAATAATAAAGTGAGGAGGATTTTTATGTACAGTATTTCATTCCAAGAAGATTCACTATTGCCAAGAGAAAGACTTGCCCAAGAAGGAGTGGAAGCGCTCAGTAACCAAGAGTTGCTAGCTATTTTACTCAGAACAGGAACACGTCAGGCCAGTGTTTTTGAAATTGCCCAGAAAGTCTTGAATAATCTTTCAAGCCTAACAGATTTGAAAAAAATGACACTGCAGGAATTGCAGAGTCTATCTGGTATCGGACGAGTTAAGGCAATAGAGTTACAAGCCATGATTGAACTGGGCCATCGTATTCATAAACACGAAACCCTTGAGATGGAAAGTATTCTCAGCAGTCAAAAGTTGGCCAAGAAGATGCAACAGGAATTGGGGGATAAAAAACAAGAGCACCTGGTGGCGCTCTATCTCAATACTCAAAATCAAATCATCCATCAACAGACCATTTTTATCGGTTCTGCCACTCGTAGTATTGCTGAACCGCGAGAGATTCTTCACTATGCTATCAAGCATATGGCGACTTCTCTCATCTTGGTTCATAATCATCCTTCAGGAGCGGTGGCCCCTAGCCGAAATGATGATCATGTCACTAAACTTGTCAAAGAAGCCTGCGATCTGATGGGAATTGTCCTCTTGGACCATTTGATTGTCTCTCACTCCAGTTACTTTAGTTATCGAGAAAAGACAGATTTAATCTAAAGTTCATTAACGATATAGTCAAAGAGGTTTTTATCTTTGGGACGATTTTCAAAAAGAAATTCTGGATGCCATTGGACACCGAGGAAGGCAACATCATCCGTACTCATGACAGCTTCAATGATACCATCCTTAGGATCATGAGCTGCAATCTTTAAGTTGGGAGCTAAATCCTTGATACTCTGGTGGTGGAAAGAGTTGATATGGGAGATTTCTCCATAGATTTCTCGAAGAACAGTATCTGGTTCGGTTACCAAGCGCTGGGTTGTGTACTCGGCAGAACAATCCTGCCAGTGGTCTTCGATATCTTGGTACAGAGTTCCGCCCATGGCAACGTTAAAGAGTTGAGTCCCACGGCAGACAGAGAAAATTGGCTTTTTCTGTTTGATAGCTTCCTTGATGAGGGCTATTTCGAAGATATCTCTTTGAAGGTGGTAGTCATCGCTATCAATGGTTTTTGGTTCACCATAGAATTTAGGATCAACATTTTGCCCACCTGTCAAGATGAGCTTGTCAATCATACTGATATAGTGGCAGGCCATTTCTTGATCACCAATCGGTAGGATGATGGGAATCCCTCCAGCGTCTTTAACGCCTTCCACAAAGCCTTTTGCTGCGTAGCTCATCATGATGTCATCATCTGGATGAGTTTTTTCGTTTCCTGTAATCCCAATAACTGGTTTTTTCATAAAATGATTTTCGCTTTCTAATCCTCTTTTCGCATGAAATAGAGGAGGGTTTGGAGTTCACTTGTTAAATCGACATATTGAACGACCACATCTTTTGGTAAATGCAGATGGACTGGTGAAAAACTGAGAATCCCTTTCACGCCAGCATCTACCAAGAGATTAGCAACCTCTTGTGATTTGACGCTAGGAACGGTCAGGATAGCAGTCTTCACATCAGCATCCTGGATTTTATCCTTAATTTGAGAAATTCCGTAAATGGGAATCCCATCAGGAGTTTGGCTACCGACTTCAGGATGGTCATCAAGGTCAAAGGCCATGATAATCTTCATCTTGTTGCGCTCATGGAAGCGATAGTGGAGAAGGGCATGGCCCATATTACCAATACCAACAAGCATGACATTGGTAATAGAGTTATCATTGAGCAAATCGGCAAAAAATGTCATCAGTTTTTTGACATCATAGCCAAAACCACGGCGACCTAGTTCACCAAAATAGGAAAAATCACGACGTACGGTCGCGGAATCAATACCGATAGCCTCTGCAATTTGCTTAGAGTTGGCACGTTCAATCTTTTCTGCATGAAATCTCTTAAAAATTCGATAGTAGAGAGAGAGTCTTTTCGCTGTAGCTTTTGGAATAGCAGACTGTTTATCTTTCACAAAATCACAACCTTTCTATTCTTCTATTTTATAGAAACATTGTGAAAAAATCAACAAAAACAAGAAAAAACTAAGAAAAATCTTAGTTTTGATGTAAAAAATCTGCATGTGATAGAAAACGGTAGAGGTCTCCGACCAGTCCTTGGTAAACTTCCTGCCCTTTAAAGGTCAAAGAAGTTACATAAAGTGTATCTGGCAGAGTCACACATCCTGACAGAGCCAGCATGAGAGCCTCGTAATCCTCATACTTGAGAGTGCGCTCTACATGATAGCTGTCCTTATAGGTCAGTTCAAACATTTTGGCTCTATCTTTCCGCTTTTGTAAAGACACCACGTTCTACCAAGCTATCCATGAGGAAATAGAATTTTTCCTGATGAATGTGGTGGTCTTCTGATTTGAAAATATCAACTAGACGAAGACCAAACTTGTCAGTGATATTGATTTTAGCCCCTGTGAGTTCCTTGTTAATGATGATTTTTAGTTGGAAGCCTTCACCGCTGTTTGGAACCTTTTCAAGTAGGCGAGTCAGTTCATAGTTACCAACTTTTGTTTCAAAAAAAGTGTTGTCTTTGAGGGTGAATTTCTTAACAGAAGGGCTAAGAGTGTAGTCGTAACGACAATTTTTTAACTGAATGGTTTTTTCAAATGCCATATGGCTAACCTCCGATAATTTCTTTTAAGGTTTTTGCGAGGGTTTCTAGGTCTTCGATAGTATTTTGTGGAGACAAACTGATGCGAACGGATTCTTTCAAACGTTCTGAATTTTCCCCGTACATGGCTTCAAGAACATGGCTGGATTGGACAATGCCTGCAGTACAGGCCGAGCCAGTAGAGATTGAAATTCCAGCTAAGTCTAGACGAAGGAGTAGGAGGTCATTTTTCTGCCCAGGAAATCCAATATTGAGGACATAAGGTAGATGGTGTTCTCCTCTGTTCAGGTAATACTGAACTCCCTCAAGCTCCGCAAGAAAGGCAGTTTCTAGATTTTGTACATGTTGAAAATGTTCTTCTTGTTTTTCTAGGTCTTCTTTTAGGGCTGCAACCATGCTAACGATGGAAGCTAGATTTTCAGTTCCTGCTCGTTTTTTCTGTTCTTGATCTCCGCCATGAAGATAGGAATCAAAGTCCATGCTTGATGCGTAGAGAAAACCGATTCCCTTAGGACCATGGAATTTATGGGCTGAAGCAGTGAGAAAATCAATGCCCAATTCTTCTGGGTGAATAGGGATTTTACCGATAGCCTGAACTGCATCAACATGGTAGGCAGCAGGATGTTGCTTGAGTATTTGGCCAATTTCAGCAATGGGAAGTAGGTTTCCTGTCTCATTATTGGCAAACATGGTAGAAACCAAAATCGTATCGTCACGTAAGGCCTCTTGAATTTGCTGGGCGGTGATTTCCTGATTTTTTGGCTGGATAATGGTTACTTCAAAACCGAAGTGCTGAACCAAGTAATCAATTGTTTCAAGGACAGCATGGTGCTCGATGGCAGTTGTGATGATATGTTTTCCTTTTTCTTGATGACGAAGGCAGTAGCCGATGATAGCAGTATTGTTGCCTTCGGTTCCACCAGAAGTGAAAAAGATATGTTGAGGTTTTGTTCCCAGTAATTGAGCTAGTTCCTGACGGGCTTCACGCAAAAGTTTGCCAGCTTGACGACCATGACCATGGATACTAGAAGGATTGCCATGGGTTTCTTGCATAACCTTAGTCATAGCTGAAATAGCAACTGATGACATAGGAGTCGTTGCAGCATTGTCCAAATAAATCAAAGAATCACCTTATTTCTTTTTGTTGTAGGCAAAGAGTGGGCTGACTGGTTTTCTTTCGTGGATACGGACGATAGCATCACCAATTAACTCACTTGCAGTGATGTAGCATACGTTTTTAGGAGTTTTTTCTTTTGTTGCTACTGAATCAGTCACAAGAATTTCTTTAATATTAGTATTATCAAGAAGTTCAGCAGCACCTTCGACGAAGAGACCGTGGCTAGAAACAGCATAGATTTCTGTAGCCCCTTCACGTTCAACGATTTTAGCAGCTTCAGAGAAGGTACGTCCTGTATTCAGAATATCGTCAATTAAGATAGCTTTTTTACCTTCCACATCACCGATAATATAACCTTCGTTGCGAGTTGCATCGTCTTGGGGGTAGTCGATAATGGCGATAGGAGCATCAAGATATTCAGCCAAGCTACGAGCGCGTTTCACACCTGAATTTTTAGGGCTAACGACAACAACATCTGAACCGAGTAGGCCCTTATCGCAATAATGTTTTGCAAATAGGGGAACTGTGAAAAGGTTATCGACAGGGATGTCAAAGAAGCCTTGAACCTGAACGGCATGCAAATCAAGCGTAAGGATACGATCGACACCAGCCTTAACTAGCATATTGGCAACTAGTTTGGCTGTAAGCGGCTCACGAGGTGAAGCGATGCGGTCTTGACGTGCATAGCCAAAATATGGAAGAACAACGTTGATGCTGTGGGCACTTGCACGCACACAAGCGTCGACCATGATCAATAACTCCATTAGGTGGTTGTTAACTGGGAAACTTGTTGATTGGATGATGTAAACATCATAACCACGGACACTTTCTTCGATATTTACTTGGATTTCTCCGTCTGAAAATTGACGTGATGATAGTTTTCCAAGTGGGACACCAACAGCTTGAGCAATTTTCTGTGCAATTTCTTGATTAGAGTTGAGTGCGAAAAGTTTCATGTTTTTTCTATCTGACATTATAGACCGTCCTCTGTAAACTTTTTAAATCCTAGTCATATCTGCCTAGCCTATATGAACAGGGATTTTTGTATTTTATCTTTTCTATTTTACCAAAAAATAGAGATTATTTCAGCTATTTTTCATGCTTTTGACAAATCGGACCAATTTTGAGGGAGCTTTTTGATAAGCAATCTGATTTTCCTCTAAAAATTGCTGGAAATCTTGTTTCCCTTGCTCGTGATTCTCAACTTCAAGCTCTAATTCGTAATCTGTAATATCAAAGTACTGACTTTCATCCAGCGCCATGAGACCAATAGCTGTTTGCATTTCATAGCGAAGTGTCGTTAGACAACCAAGAATCTGCCATTTACTAGTTTTAATACCATGTTTCGCCAATTCATCCAGTACTAGCCCTTGAGGAAGTTTTTTCTTGCTCAGATAGTTTTCAGCATCTTTTAGTTGCAATTTTTGATTGTATTCCATGTTTCCGACACTTTGTGGGACTTTGAGTGTCAATTCTGCCCAATCTTCAAAAGTGCGAATGCGCAAAGCAACTTTCTTTTCTCGCAGTTCGAAATCAGGCGTGTCTATGTAGTAATTTTTTTGAAGAACAGGAGTGACGTCTGTGAACTGGTCTTTTAGACGATTATATTCATCTTTTTTCAAGAGTGTTTTCAATTCAATTTCTAAATGTTTCAATTTTCTTACCTTTTCTTTGTCTATGAAAGCGGATTATATGATATAATAGCATTGTATTTATTGTATATGAATCTGGAGAAAAAATCAAAGATATTTTTGAAGGATAATATGAGAACAAGGGAGAATATATGACCTTAGAATGGGAAGAATTTCTAGATCCTTACATTCAAGCTGTTGGTGAGTTAAAGATTAAACTACGTGGTATTCGGAAGCAATATCGTAAGCAAAATAGGCATTCTCCGATTGAGTTTGTGACTGGCCGAGTCAAGCCAATTGAGAGCATCAGGGAAAAAATGGCTCGGCGTGGCATTACTTATGCGACCTTAGAGCACGATTTGCAAGATATTGCTGGTTTGCGTGTGATGGTTCAGTTTGTAGATGACGTCAAGGAAGTAGTGGAGATTTTGCGCAAGCGTCAGGATATGCGGATCATACAGGAGCGAGATTACATTACTCATCGAAAAGCATCAGGCTATCGTTCCTATCATGTGGTAGTAGAATATACGGTTGACACTATCAATGGTGCTAAAACCATTTTGGCGGAAATTCAAATACGTACCTTGGCCATGAATTTCTGGGCAACGATAGAACATTCTCTCAACTACAAGTACCAAGGGGATTTCCCAGAGGAGATAAAGAAGCGACTGGAAATTACAGCCAAGATTGCTCATCAGTTGGATGAAGAAATGGGTAAAATTCGAGATGATATCCAGGAAGCCCAGGCACTTTTTGATCCTTTGAGTAGAAAATTAAATGATGGTGTAGGAAACAGTGACGATACAGATGAAGAATACAGGTAAAAGAATTGACCTGATAGCTAATAGAAAACCGCAGAGTCAAAGGGTTTTGTATGAATTGCGAGATCGTTTGAAGAGAAATCAGTTTATACTCAATGATACCAATCCAGATATCGTTATTTCCATCGGTGGGGATGGTATGCTCTTGTCGGCCTTTCATAAGTACGAAAACCAGCTTGACAAGGTCCGCTTCATTGGTGTTCACACTGGACATTTGGGCTTCTATACGGACTACCGTGATTTTGAGTTGGATAAGCTAGTGACTAATTTGCAGCTAGATACCGGAGCAAGAGTCTCTTACCCTGTTCTAAATGTGAAGGTCTTTCTTGAAAATGGTGAAGTGAAGATTTTTAGAGCACTAAATGAAGCCAGCATCCGCAGGTCTGATCGAACCATGGTGGCGGATGTTGTGATTAACGGTGTCCACTTTGAACGTTTTCGTGGAGATGGGCTAACAGTTTCGACACCGACTGGTAGTACAGCCTATAACAAGTCGCTCGGTGGAGCTGTTTTACACCCAACCATTGAAGCTTTGCAATTAACGGAAATTGCCAGCCTTAACAATCGTGTCTATCGAACGCTGGGTTCGTCTATTATTGTTCCTAAGAAGGATAAGATTGAACTTATTCCAACAAGAAACGATTACCATACCATTTCGGTTGACAATAGCGTTTATTCCTTCCGTAATATTGAGCGAATTGAGTATCAAATCGACCATCATAAGATTCACTTTGTCGCATCACCTAGCCATACCAGTTTCTGGAACCGTGTTAAGGATGCTTTCATCGGCGAGGTGGACGAATGAGGTTTGAATTTATCGCAGATGAGCATGTCAAGGTCAAGACCTTCTTAAAAAAGCACGAGGTTTCTAAGGGGCTGCTAGCTAAGATTAAGTTTCGAGGCGGAGCTATTCTGGTCAATGATCAACCACAAAATGCGACGTATCTATTGGATATTGGAGACCGAGTTATCATAGATATTCCCGCTGAGGAAGGTTTTGAAACTCTCGAAGCTATCGAGCGCCCACTGGATATTCTCTATGAGGATGACCATTTTCTAGTCTTAAATAAACCCTATGGAGTGGCTTCTATTCCTAGTGTTAATCACTCCAATACTATCGCTAATTTTATCAAGGGTTACTACGTCAAGCAAGACTATGAGAATCAGCAGGTTCACATTGTAACTAGACTTGATAGAGATACTTCTGGCTTGATGCTCTTTGCCAAGCACGGCTATGCCCATGCACGATTAGACAAGCAGTTGCAGAAGAAGTCCATTGAAAAACGCTACTTTGCTTTGGTTAAAGGCGATGGACACTTGGAGTCAGAGGGGGAAATTATTGCCCCGATTGCACGTGATGAAGACTCTATTATCACTAGAAGAGTAGCTAAAGGTGGGAAGTACGCCCATACTTCTTACAAGATTGTAGCTTCTTATGGGAATATTCATTTGGTAGACATTCGCCTGCACACTGGGCGAACCCACCAAATCCGAGTCCATTTTTCTCATATTGGTTTTCCTTTGTTGGGAGATGACTTGTATGGTGGTAGTCTAGACGACGGCATCCAACGTCAGGCCCTGCATTGCCATTACCTATCTTTTTATCATCCTTTTCTAGAGCAAGACTTGCAGTTAGAAAGTCCCTTGCCGGATGATTTTAGCAACCTTATTACCCAGTTATCAACTAATACTCTATAAAAAATGTTTCAGAGTATAATTATTATCTTAAAGGAGAAAACTCATGGAAGTTTTTGAAAGTCTCAAAGCCAACTTGGTTGGTAAAAATGCTCGTATCGTTCTCCCTGAAGGGGAAGAACCTCGTATTCTTCAAGCGACTAAACGCCTGGTAAAAGAAACAGAAGTGATTCCTGTTTTGCTTGGAAATCCTGAAAAAATTAAAATTTATCTTGAAATTGAAGGAATCATGGATGGTTATGAAGTCATTGACCCTCAACACTACGATAAATTTGAAGAAATGGTTGCTGCCTTGGTGGAGCGTCGCAAGGGTAAAATGTCTGAAGAAGATGCACGCAAGGTTTTGGTTGAAGATGTCAACTACTTTGGTGTTATGTTGGTATACTTAGGCTTGGTTGATGGAATGGTATCAGGTGCGATTCACTCAACAGCTTCAACAGTACGTCCAGCCCTTCAAATCATTAAAACTCGTCCAAATGTAACTCGTACTTCAGGTGCTTTTCTCATGGTTCGTGGTACGGAACGTTACCTATTTGGAGACTGTGCCATCAACATCAATCCAGACGCGGAAGCCTTGGCTGAAATTGCCATCAACTCAGCAATCACAGCTAAGATGTTTGGCATCGAGCCTAAAATTGCTATGCTAAGCTATTCTACTAAAGGTTCAGGATTTGGAGAAAGTGTTGATAAGGTTGTTGAAGCAACTAAAATTGCTCACGACTTGCGTCCTGACCTTGAAATCGATGGTGAGTTGCAATTTGATGCAGCCTTTGTTCCTGAAACTGCAGCTCTGAAAGCTCCTGGAAGTACGGTAGCTGGTCAAGCAAATGTCTTCATCTTCCCAGGTATCGAGGCAGGAAATATCGGCTACAAGATGGCAGAACGCCTTGGTGGTTTTGCGGCTGTTGGACCTGTTTTGCAAGGTTTGAACAAGCCAGTTAACGACCTTTCTCGTGGATGTAATGCTGATGATGTTTACAAGTTGACCCTTATCACAGCAGCTCAAGCGGTTCATCAATAATATTAAGTCCTCTTTCCTTTGGGAAGAGGCTTTTTAATACTCAATGAAAATCAAAGAGCAAACTAGGAAACTAGCCGCAGGTTGCTCAAAGCACTGCTTTGAGGTTGCAGATAAGACTGACGAAGTCAGGAACCATACCTACGGCAAGGCGACGTTGACGTGGTTTGAATTTGATTTTCGAAGAGTATTAATACTAGGAAAAGGACAGTTAGAATCTTCTGTGTTATACTAGAGTTATGTTAGATTTGAAAGAATACGGAATTGTCATGTGGCCGGAGGAGAAAATCATTTCTTTTCGTGAGAAACTTCTCACTTGGTATGATGAAAACAAAAGAGATTTACCATGGCGTAGAAGTAAAAATCCTTATCATATCTGGGTGTCTGAAATTATGCTCCAGCAGACTAGGGTAGATACGGTTATTCCTTATTACGAACGATTCTTGGACTGGTTTCCAACAGTTGAAAGTTTGGCGAATGCGCCTGAAGAGCGTTTGTTGAAGGCTTGGGAAGGTTTGGGTTACTATTCTCGAGTTCGTAATATGCAGGCTGCAGCCCAGCAGATTATGACTGACTTTGGTGGCCAATTTCCAAACACCTATGAAGGAATTTCCAGTTTGAAAGGGATTGGTCCTTACACAGCAGGAGCCATTTCCAGTATTGCTTTTAACTTGCCTGAACCAGCTGTAGATGGTAATGTCATGCGTGTTTTGGCGCGTCTATTTGAAGTTAATCATGATATCGGAGTTCCTAGCAATCGCAAAATTTTTCAGGCAATGATGGAAATCTTGATTGACCCAGAACGTCCGGGTGATTTTAATCAAGCTTTGATGGACTTAGGATCTGATATTGAGGCGCCTGTAAATCCTAGGCCAGAAGAAAGTCCGGTTAAGGACTTCAGTGCGGCATATCAGAATGGAACAATGGACCGTTATCCAATCAAGGCTCCTAAGAAAAAGCCTGTCCCAATTTATCTTAAAACCTTGGTGGTCAAAAATACTCAGGGAGAATTTTTACTTGAAAAGAATGAAAGTGAAAAGCTCTTGGCAGGTTTTTGGCATTTCCCCTTGATAGAAGTAGATAACTTTTCGCAAGAAGAGCAGTTTGACCTCTTTCATCAGGTTGCAGAAGAAAGTGTGAACTTTGGCCCCAGTCCAGAAGAGAGTTTTCAGCAGGACTATGACTTAGAAGTTGATTGGCTTGATATTTATTTTGACACTGTCAAGCATATCTTTAGTCACCGCAAGTGGCATGTTCAAATTGTAGCAGGTCAAGTGAGTGATTTCCATGTTTTTTCAGATAGGGAAGTTCGCTGGCTTTCACCAGAAGAATTCAAGGATGTTCCACTTGCTAAACCCCAACAAAAAATCTGGCAGGCGTATGCAAAAGCCAACTTAGACAGTAGCAAAGACTAGCTATTGTGTCTTCTTGTTATTTTTTTGGTATAATGGTAGAGAAAAAGGTGAACAAATGAAAAAAATATTAATTGTAGATGATGAAAAACCAATCTCGGATATTATCAAGTTTAACATGACCAAGGAAGGTTACGAGGTTGTAACTGCTTTTAACGGTCGTGAAGCGCTAGAGCAATATGAAGCAGAGCAACCAGATATTATTATTCTGGATTTGATGCTTCCAGAAATCGATGGTTTAGAAGTTGCTAAGACCATTCGCAAGACTAGTAGTGTGCCTATTATCATGCTTTCGGCTAAAGATAGCGAATTTGATAAGGTTATCGGTTTAGAGCTTGGGGCGGATGACTATGTAACCAAACCCTTCTCAAATCGTGAGTTGCAGGCGCGTGTTAAAGCTCTTCTCCGTCGCACGGACTTGGTTTCTGTAGATAATCAAGAGTCAGATGAAAAGAAAGCCCAACCCTTGCAAATTGGGGATTTGGAGATTGTGCCAGATGCTTATGTAGCTAAAAAATATGGTGAAGAACTAGACTTGACCCACCGTGAATTTGAGCTCTTGTACCACTTGGCTTCTCATATTGGTCAAGTGATTACACGTGAACACTTGCTTGAAACGGTCTGGGGTTATGATTATTTCGGAGATGTTCGAACTGTTGACGTAACTATCAGACGTTTGCGTGAGAAGATTGAAGATACACCTAGTCGTCCAGAATATATCCTAACACGTCGTGGTGTTGGTTATTATATGAGAAATAATGATTGAATTGATTAGAAAAAATATTCTTACTAGTGATTTTATCTTCATTTTAATTTTATTGGGTTTTATCTTGATTGTTACCTTGCTTTTGCTAGAAAATCGGCGAGATAATATTCGGTTGAAGCAAATTAATCAAAAAGTTAAAGACTTGATTGCAGGAGATTATTCTCAGGTATTGGATATGCAGGGAAGCTCTGAGATCACTAATATTACCAATAATCTCAATGATTTATCAGAAGTAATTCGCTTGACTCAAGAAAATCTGGAACAAGAGAGTAAACGATTGAATAGTATCCTCTCATACATGACAGACGGAGTTCTTGCGACCAATCGTCGTGGCAAGATTACTATGATTAATGACATGGCTAAGAAACAGCTAGGTGTTCAGAAAGAAGAGGTTCTCAATAAAAGTATTCTAGAATTGCTTAAGATTGAAGATGAGTATGAACTTCGTGATTTGATTACCCAAGTTCCTGAGCTTATGATTGATTCTCAGGATGACAATGGTGAATATCTGAGCCTTCGTGTACGTTTTGCCTTGGTTCGTCGTGAGTCTGGCTTTATTTCTGGTTTGGTTGCTGTTTTACACGATACGACGGAGCAGGAGAAGGAGGAGCGCGAACGGAGACTCTTTGTTTCCAACGTTAGTCATGAGCTACGGACGCCACTGACTAGTGTTAAATCCTATCTTGAAGCCTTGGATGAGGGAGCCTTGTCAGAACCTGTCGCACCAGACTTTATCAAGGTATCTCTTGATGAAACTAACCGTATGATGCGAATGGTGACAGATCTTCTCCATCTTTCACGTATTGATAATGCAACCAGTCATCTAGATGTCGAACTGATTAATTTTACTGCCTTTATTACCTTTATTCTTAACCGTTTTGATAAGATGAGAGGACCAGATGAGGAGAAGAAATACGAATTGGTGAGAGATTATCCGATTACCTCTGTCTGGATTGAAATTGATACAGATAAAATGACACAGGTGATTGATAATATTCTCAACAATGCTATTAAGTATTCGCCTGATGGTGGGAAAATCACAGTGACCATGAAGACGACTGATGATCAGATGATTTTATCCATCTCAGACCAAGGTTTGGGTATTCCAAAGCAGGATTTACCACGTATCTTTGACCGTTTTTATCGTGTGGATCGTGCTAGAAGTCGTGCCCAAGGTGGTACAGGTTTAGGACTAGCTATCGCTAAAGAGATTATCAAACAACATAAGGGCTTTATTTGGGCCAAGAGTGAATATGGTAAGGGATCAACCTTTACCATTGTGCTCCCTTATGATAAGGATGCAGTGAAAGAAGAAGTCTGGGAGGACGAAATAGAAGAATAGAATGAGTGAAATAGGCTTTAAATACAGTATTTTAGCGTCGGGTTCCAGTGGAAATTCCTTTTATCTGGAAACCCCAAAAAAGAAGCTTTTAGTAGATGCAGGCTTGTCTGGTAAGAAAATCACCAGCTTACTTGCTGAAATTAATCGTAAGCCAGAAGATTTGGATGCCATCTTGATTACACATGAGCATTCAGACCATATCCACGGAGTGGGAGTTTTGGCTCGCAAGTATGGTATGGATTTGTATGCCAATGAAAAGACCTGGCAAGCAATGGAAAATAGCAAGTACCTTGGAAAGGTGGATTGTTCGCAAAAGCATATCTTTGAAATGGGTAAAACCAAAACCTTTGGAGATATCGACATCGAGAGTTTTGGTGTTAGCCACGATGCGGTTGCACCGCAGTTCTATCGCTTTATGAAGGATGACAAGAGTTTTGTCCTTTTGACAGATACAGGTTATGTTAGTGACCGTATGGCAGGAATTGTCGAGAATGCAGATGGTTATCTTATCGAGTCCAACCATGATGTAGAGATTTTGCGAGCAGGTTCTTACGCTTGGCGACTCAAACAACGAATCCTATCGGATCTCGGTCACCTTTCTAACGAGGACGGTGCTGAAGCTATGATTCGGACCCTAGGAAATCGCACTAAGAAAATCTATCTTGGTCACTTGTCTAAGGAAAACAATATCAAGGAGCTGGCTCACATGACCATGGTCAACCAGCTAGCCCAAGCTGATTTAGGTGTAGGAGTAGACTTTAAGGTTTATGATACCTCACCAGATACCGCAACACCATTGACAGATATATAAAAAGAAGGCGAGTGCCTTCTTTTTAATATATTTTACAATCCTGCAAATTCTTTGATTTCTTGTGCTGACATTGAAGAGTCGCAACGGACATTGATTTGTCCATCTGAAATGTGAACAAAGCCTGGTACAGTTGGGATTCCGTAGCGTGAGCGGAATGCTTGCAACTCACTGAGTTGGCTTGGTTCTTCACTATTGATGAAGTAGATATGAGCTTTGGTTTCAGCTACGACACCAGCCAATGTACCTGCAAATTTACGGCAGTAAGGGCAAGTTTTACGACCGATAAAGAAGGTTGCAGTTTCTTTCTTATCAAGAGCTTCTTGTGCACGTGCAACTGTAGTCACTTCAAGGTCTTTGATATTATCTAAAAATTGTTCCATGAGATTACCTCGCTTTCATTGATAAGTCTAGTATGCCATAAAGTTTCTAAAATTGCTTAGATTTGATACGAAAAAAAGATGAGATTGGTTTGTCTCATCTTTTATAGGATTTTATTTTACAAAAGCATTGATTTCTGCTTCGATGTTCGCAATTTTAGCTTGTGATTCTTCGTTGGTTTCACCTACAACTGCAATGTAGAACTTGATTTTTGGTTCTGTACCTGAAGGACGAACTGCAATCCATGAACCGTCAGCAAGTGTGTATTTCAATACATCACTTGGAGGAGTTGTCAAGTTTGTAACAGTTCCGTCAGCAGCAGTAGCAGTTTGAGCCTTGAAGTCTTCTACAACAGTGATAGCTGTTGTGTTCCATTCTTTTGGAGCATTGTTACGGAATTTAGCCATAATTGCTTTGATTTGTTCAGCACCATCAACACCTGAAAGGGTAACAGAGATAGTTTTTTCTGCGTAGTAGCCGTATTCTTTGTAGATTTCTTCGATACCGTCAGCAAGTGTCAAACCACGAGAACGGTAGTAGGCAGCAAGTTCAGCAACGACAAGAACGGCTTGAATAGCGTCTTTATCACGTACGAAAGGTTTAATCAAGTAACCGAAGCTTTCTTCAAATCCCATCATGTATGTGTGATTGTGTTTTTCTTCGAATTCTTGGATTTTTTCAGCGATAAATTTGAAACCTGTCAAAACGTTGAACATGGTTGCGCCGTAGCTTTCAGCAATCTTCGTTACCAAGTCAGTTGATACGATAGATTTGCAGAGGGCTGCGTTTTCTGGAAGAGTTCCAGCGTTTTTGTGGGCTTCCAAGATGTATTTAGCCATGATAGCACCGATTTGGTTACCTGAAAGGTTGAGGTAGCTACCATCTTTTTGAAGAACTTCAACACCAACACGGTCAGCGTCTGGGTCAGTTGCCACAAGAACATCTGCACCAACTTGACGACCAAGTTCTTCAGCAAGGGCAAAGGCTGCTTGGCTTTCTGGGTTTGGAGATTTTACAGTTGAGAAGTCAGGATCGGCAGTTGCTTGCGCTTCAACGACTTGAACAGAGTCAAATCCTGCTTGGGCAAGAGCGCGACGAGCCAACATTTCACCAGTACCATGAAGTGGTGTATAGACAATCTTCATGTCTTTACCGAATTCTTCAATCAAGGCTGGGTTGATGTTTACGTCCTTAACTTCTTTGAGGTATTCAACATCGACAGCTTCGCCGATAACTTCAATCAAGCCAGAAGCTTTTTCAGCTTCCACATCAGCAACTTCTACAGCAAATGGATTTTCGATTGCACGGATATATGTAGTCAAAGCGTCTGCGTCGTGTGGAGGCATTTGTCCACCGTCTTCACCGTAAACCTTGTATCCGTTAAATGGTGCAGGGTTATGACTGGCTGTGACCATGATACCCGCAAAACAGTTGAGGTGACGAACTGCAAATGATAGTTCTGGAGTTGGACGAAGGCTTTCAAATACGTAAGATTTGATGCCGTGTTTAGCAAGAACTGCTGCAGATTCAAAGGCAAACTCTGGTGAGAAGTGACGGCTATCGTAGGCGATTGCGACACCACGTTCTTTTTCATTTCCACCTTTTGACTCAATCAAACGAGCCAAACCTTCAGTAGCTTGGCGAACAACGTAGATGTTGATGCGGTTTGTACCAGCACCAATCAAGCCACGCATACCTGCAGTACCAAATTCAAGATTTGTATAGAAGGCATCTTCCTTAGTTTTTTCGTCCATATTTTCCAAATCTTGACGAAGGTAGTCAGGAAGCTCCGCAAAATCAACCCATTTCTGGTAATTTTCTTGGTAAGACATTAAAATTCTCCTTTTTGTAAATTGTTTTAACCGTTCACATTATAGCACTTTTTAGCATTTTAGTAAAACGGTAGCATAATTTTCATAAAAGTAGTGCCATATGCCTGTTTATCAAGTCTTGAATGCCTTAGGGAAACATGCTATACTACTTGTATGATTATTTTACAAGCTAATAAAATTGAACGTTCTTTTGCAGGAGAAGTTCTTTTTGATAATATCAACCTGCAGGTTGATGAACGAGATCGGATTGCCCTTGTTGGGAAAAATGGAGCAGGTAAGTCTACTCTTTTGAAGATTTTGGTTGGAGAAGAGGAGCCAACTAGCGGAGAAATCAATAAGAAAAAAGATATTTCTCTATCTTACCTAGCCCAAGATAGCCGTTTTGAGTCTGAAAATACCATCTACGATGAAATGCTTCATGTCTTTGATGACTTACGTCGGACGGAGAAACAACTGCGTCAGATGGAGTTAGAGATGGGTGAAAAGTCTGGTGAGGATTTGAATAAACTGATGTCAGATTATGATCGTTTATCTGAAAATTTTCGCCAAGCAGGTGGCTTTACTTATGAAGCTGATATTCGAGCGATTTTGAATGGATTCAAGTTTGACGAGTCTATGTGGCAGATGAAAATTGCTGAGCTTTCGGGTGGTCAAAATACTCGTTTGGCACTTGCTAAAATGCTCCTTGAAAAGCCCAATCTCTTGGTCTTGGACGAGCCAACTAACCACTTAGATATTGAAACTATAGCCTGGCTAGAGAATTACTTAGTAAATTATAGCGGTGCCCTTATTATTGTCAGCCACGACCGTTATTTCTTGGATAAGGTTGCGACAATTACGCTAGATTTGACCAAGCATTCTTTGGATCGTTATGTTGGGAATTACTCTCGTTTTGTTGAGTTGAAAGAGCAGAAGCTAGCTACTGAAGCAAAAAACTATGAAAAGCAGCAGAAGGAGATCGCTGCTCTGGAAGACTTTGTCAACCGCAATCTAGTCCGAGCTTCAACGACTAAACGTGCCCAATCCCGTCGTAAACAACTGGAAAAAATGGAGCGTTTAGACAAGCCTGAAGCTGGCAAGAAATCAGCCAATATGACCTTCCAGTCTGAAAAAACGTCGGGTAATGTTGTATTGACTGTTGAAAATGTGGCTATTGGCTATGATGGGGAAATATTGTCAGAGCCTATTAACCTAGACCTCCGTAAAATGAATGCTGTTGCCATCGTTGGTCCAAATGGAATCGGTAAGTCAACCTTTATCAAGTCTATTGTGGACCAGATTCCTTTTATCAAAGGTGAAAAGCGCTTTGGTGCCAATGTTGAGGTGGGTTACTATGACCAAACCCAAAGTAAGCTGACACCAAGTAATACTGTATTAGATGAGCTCTGGAATGATTTTAAACTGACACCAGAAGTTGAAATCCGTAACCGTCTAGGTGCCTTCCTTTTCTCTGGTGATGATGTTAAAAAATCAGTCGGCATGCTGTCAGGTGGCGAGAAAGCTCGTTTGCTTTTGGCTAAATTGTCTATGGAAAACAATAACTTCTTGATTCTGGATGAGCCAACCAACCACTTGGATATTGATAGCAAGGAAGTGCTAGAAAATGCCTTGATTGACTTTGATGGAACTCTTCTATTCGTCAGTCATGACCGTTACTTTATCAATCGTGTGGCAACTCATGTTTTGGAATTGTCTGAGAAGGGTTCGACTCTTTACTTGGGAGATTACGACTACTATGTTGAGAAGAAAGCAGAAGTAGAAATGACTCAGGCTGAGGAAGATTCAACTCACAATCAAGTAAAAGAATCAAGTCCAGTCAATGACTATCAGGCCCAGAAAGAAAGTCAAAAAGAAGTTCGCAAACTCATGCGACAAATCGAAAGTCTAGAAGCTGAAATTGAAGAGCTAGAAAGTCAAAGCCAAGCCATTTCTGAACAAATGTTGGAAACAAACGATGCCGGCGAACTCATGGAATTGCAGGCTGAGCTGGACAAAATCAGCCATCGTCAGGAAGAAGCCATGCTTGAATGGGAAGAATTATCAGAGCAGGTGTAAGATTTCTAAGTTTTCTGCCCTTCTCCATTGTGAGGAGGGCTTAATTTATGGTAAAATGGTTTTATGAATAAAAGAATGAATGAGTTAGTCGCCTTGCTCAATCGCTATGCGGCTGAGTACTATACCAGCGATAATCCCTCGGTTTCAGACAGTGAGTATGATCGCCTTTACCGAGAGTTGGTTGAGTTAGAAACTGCCTATCCAGATCAAGTGTTAGCAGACAGTCCGACCCATCGTGTTGGTGGTAAAGTCTTAGATGGTTTTGAAAAATACAGTCATCAGTATCCTCTTTATAGTTTGCAGGATGCTTTTTCACGTGAGGAACTTGAAGCTTTTGATGCGCGTGTTCGTAAGGAAGTGGCTCATCCGACCTATATTTGTGAGCTGAAAATCGATGGCTTGTCTATCTCGCTGACTTATGAAAAGGGGATTTTGGTTGCTGGGGCAACACGTGGTGATGGTTCTATTGGTGAAAATATTACAGAAAATCTTAAACGCGTTAAGGACATTCCCTTAACTTTGCCAGAAGAACTAGATATCACAGTTCGTGGGGAGTGTTACATGCCACGTGCTTCTTTTGATCAGGTCAACCAAGCTCGCCAAGAAAATGGAGAGCCTGAATTTGCCAATCCTCGTAATGCAGCAGCAGGCACACTACGTCAGCTGGACACAGCAGTAGTAGCTAAGCGCAATCTTGCTACCTTTCTCTATCAAGAAGCCAGCCCTTCAACTCGTGATAGCCAAGAAAGGGTTTTGAAGCACCTAGAACAGCTTGGTTTTGTGGTCAATCCTAAGCGAATCTTGGCTGAAAACATAGATGAAATCTGGGATTTTATTCAAGAAGTAGGACAGGAACGGGACAATCTGCCTTACGATATTGATGGAGTAGTAATCAAGGTCAACGACCTCGCAAACCAAGAAGAACTAGGCTTTACTGTTAAGGCTCCAAAGTGGGCTGTAGCCTACAAATTTCCAGCTGAAGAAAAAGAAGCCCAACTCCTGTCGGTTGACTGGACAGTAGGCCGTACAGGTGTTGTGACTCCAACTGCAAATTTAACCCCTGTTCAGCTTGCTGGTACAACTGTTAGCCGTGCGACTCTGCACAATGTGGATTATATTGCTGAAAAAGATATTCGTAAGGACGACACGGTCATTGTCTATAAGGCTGGGGACATCATCCCTGCTGTTTTACGTGTAGTAGAGTCAAAACGAATTTCTGAAGAGAAACTAGATATTCCAACAAACTGCCCAAGTTGTGACTCTGGCTTGTTGCATTTCGAAGATGAAGTGGCCCTGCGTTGTATCAATCCGCGTTGTCCTGCCCAAATCATGGAAGGTTTGATTCACTTTGCCTCTCGTGATGCCATGAATATTACAGGGCTTGGTCCATCTATTGTTGAGAAGCTATTTGCTGCTAATCTGGTTAAGGATGTGGCGGATATTTACCGTTTGAAAGAAGAAGATTTCCTCCTTTTAGAAGGTGTTAAGGAAAAGTCTGCTTCTAAACTGTATCAAGCCATCCAAGCATCTAAGGAAAATTCTGCTGAAAAACTCTTGTTTGGTTTGGGGATTCGTCATGTCGGAAGTAAGGCCAGTCAGCTCTTACTCCAACATTTCCATTCAATCGAAAATCTGGCTCAGGCAGATCCAGAGGAAGTGGCTAGTATTGAAAGTCTAGGTGGTGTGATTGCCAAGAGTCTTCAGACTTATTTTGCGACAGAAGGCTCTGAAATTCTCCTAAGAGAATTGAAAGAAGCTGGGGTCAATCTGGACTATAAAGGTCAGACTGTAGTAGCAGATGCAGCCTTGTCAGGTTTGACCGTTGTATTGACAGGAAAATTGGAACGTCTCAAGCGCTCAGAAGCTAAAAGCAAACTCGAAAGTCTGGGTGCCAAGGTGACAGGCAGCGTTTCTAAAAAGACCGACCTCGTCGTGGCTGGTGCAGATGCTGGAAGCAAAATGCAAAAAGCACAAGAGCTTGGTATCGAGGTTCGAGACGAAGCTTGGCTAGAAAGTTTGTAATGATCGTTTAAAAGCAGAGTTTAGATAAGAGGACTATGTTTGTTAATCGGAACAAAATCGGTCTAGAACTTATTAGTCAAATAGAAATAAATTAAGAAATATAAAGGAAAAATAAAAAATGTTTAACTACCCTATGCGCATTCATTACCATCGTAAGAATGGAGAATACGATACTTGCTCTTTTGTAAAAAGTCAGGATCAACGAATTGATTTGCTGACCTACAAAGAAGATTATTTTGGCGCCTTATTTTGTTTTGAACACCCAAGTGCTCATGCCCTAGAAAGCTTGAATTTTGTGGTTCATACAGGCCAAACTAGTAAAGAGTATGCTATCCGTTTTAATCACTATCCTCTTTTAACAGAAGTCTGGATTTTGGAAGGGGATGATAGGATTTATTATTCTGAAAATCCTGCTATTGCCAGTCCTTTCTATAAGAATCAAAATCCTTTTGCCTTTGATAAGGCCATTAACAGTGCTAGTTTTGACCATCATTGGGGTTACCAAGGGGAATTGGGGTGCCGTGTAGAGGATAATCAGGCTCATTTTTCTCTTTGGGCTCCAACAGCGACAGAAGTGCAGGTTGTCGTTTACGAATCTGCTGCTAACGATTCTCCTGTTTGGAAGACTTTTGAGATGGAAAGAGGCAATAGCTACTCTTATAACCATAAAGACAATACAATCGGTGTCTGGAGTTTGGATGTTGAGGAAGATTTAACTGGTAAGGCTTATCAGTATCAAGTCCAATTCCCTCATCACCAAACACTGACACGCGACCCATACACGATTGCAACCAGTCCTGATGGCAAACGTTCAGCTATCCTGAGTCATGATGAAAAGCAGGTTGAAAATTTCGAGGTCAAGCACGGTTCTGAGGCTACTTGGCGTTTGACAAATCCATGTAAGGCAGTCATCTGTGAAATGCACATTCGTGATTTGACCAAATCTCCGACCTCAGGTGTAGATGAACATCTTAGAGGAACTTTCTTGGGTGCTGCCCAGACTGGAACGGTTAACCAGTACGGTCAGTCAACTGCTTTTGATTACATCAAGAAGCAGGGCTACAATTATGTTCAATTACAACCAATTGCAGATCGTCATAAAGAGTATGATGCAGATGGGAATGTAACCTACAACTGGGGTTATGACCCACAAAACTATAACGCACCAGAAACGAGCCTTTCAACCAATCCAGAGGATCCTGCTCAGGTTATTCGTGATTTGAAGACCATGGTTCAAGCCTATCACGATGCGGGTATTGGTGTCATTATGGATGTGGTTTATAACCATACTTTCTCAGTTGTTGATGCACCTTTCCAAACAACTGTCCCTGATTACTATTATCGTATGAATCCAGACGGTACCTTCCAGAATGGAACGGGTGTTGGAAATGAGACAGCCAGTGAACACGAAATGTTCCGCAAGTATATGATTGATTCTCTTCTATACTGGGTGCAGGAATACAATATTGACGGCTTCCGTTTTGACTTGATGGGGATTCATGATGTCAAGACCATGCAGATGATTCGTCAGAGCTTGGATGAAATCGACCCCAACATTATCCTCTATGGAGAAGGTTGGGATATGGGAACAGGTCTTGCACCTTATGATAAGGCTAAGAAAGACAATGCCTACCAGATGCCAAATATTGGTTTCTTTAATGACAATCAGCGTGATGCTGTCAAAGGTGGAGAAGTTTATGGTGCTATCAAGTCAGGTTTTGTCAGTGGTGCTGCGACAGAGCCAATCCTAGCCAAAGCAATCCTAGGAAGTCGTGAATTGGGAACCTATATACATCCAAATCAGGTGCTTAACTATGTAGAAGCCCATGACAATTACAATCTTCACGATTTGTTGGCAACCCTTCATCCAGACCAAAGCTCAGAGCAAATCATGCGCAAGGTCGAAACTGCAACAGCCATGAATCTACTTATGCAGGGGATGGCATTTATGGAAATCGGTCAAGAATTTGGTCGTACTAAACTAGTTGCCACTGGTGAAAATGGCGAGTTAACCCATGACGATAGAGAGCGTGCTATGAATAGCTATAACGCTCCTGACAGCGTGAATCAAGTCAACTGGGACTTGATTAATGAGCGTCAAGACAGTATTGAGTTTATTCGTCAGATGATTCGATTGAAGACAGGAACAAGCGCCTTTTCTTACCCAACTTATGATGACATTTACCATCATGTTTTTGTTCATTCAGCAAACGAACATAGTGGTTTGATTGTCTATGAGATTCAAGGGGAAGAGCATTTACTGGTTGTATTTAATACTAAAGGGCAAGACTTCCAGTTTGAAAATGCTGGAAATCTAGAACTGTTAGTGACCAATAGCCATTTAAGTGATAAAGACATGGTTGGTGGCGTCAGTGCCAGCGTCTTTAAAGTTTTGTAGAATAGATTTACAATTTAAATTCATTTGTGGTGCTTTATCTGTTAATAAAATCAGGAGATTCGTTTCCTGATTTATTTTTTTACTTAAAATTATATTTTTGTTAGCTAAATAACGAACTTTATGATAGTATTATAAAAAACAATTCGTTTTCAAAGCGTTTCTGAAAAATTCTTGATTTACAAGTGAACACATCAGTGAATTTGTTGAAGACTTTCAAAAGAATTTTTAGCAAATTTCGTAATTTACTTGAATCTTCCATAAAAAGGTAGTATAATAAATCTATAGAAAACGCTTACAAAAAAGGGGAGGTATTATGGATAAAAGAGAAGCTTTGCGCACCTTTATGACAGGAGAAAATTTTCATCTTCAGCATTATTTAGGAGCACATAGGGAAGAACTAAATGGAGAGTACGGTTATACATTTCGTGTGTGGGCTCCCAACGCTCAGGCTGTCCACTTGGTGGGAGATTTTACCAATTGGGTAGAAAATCAAATTCCAATGGAACGAAATGAATTTGGTGTCTGGGAAGTCTTTACCAGCCTTGCTCATGAAGGTCAAATTTATAAGTATCATATTACACGTGCAAATGGTCATCAGTTGATGAAGATTGATCCTTTGGCTGTACGGTATGAGGCACGACCTGGTACTGGGGCTATTTTAACAGAAATCCCAGAGAAAAAATGGAAGGACGGCCTATGGCTAGCTCGTAGAAAACGATTGAGCTTTGAAGAGCGTCCTGTCAATATTTACGAGGCTCATGCTGGCTCTTGGAAGAGAAATCCTGATGGCACACCTTATAGTTTTGCTCAATTGAAAGATGAACTCATTCCTTACTTGGTTGAGATGAACTATACTCACATTGAGTTTATGCCCTTGATGTCTCACCCACTAGGTTTGAGTTGGGGTTACCAGCTTATGGGTTACTTTGCTTTAGAGCATGCCTATGGTCGCCCTGAGGAATTTCAAGATTTTGTTGAGGAATGTCACTTAAACAATATTGGAGTTATTGTGGACTGGGTACCTGGTCACTTCACTATTAATGATGATGCCTTGGCTTATTATGATGGAACATCAACTTTTGAATACCAAGATCATAATAAGGCCCATAACTATGGTTGGGGAGCTCTCAATTTTGACCTTGGGAAGAATGAAGTCCAGTCTTTCTTGATTTCTAGCATTAAGTTTTGGATTGACTTTTACCATTTGGACGGTATTCGTGTGGATGCAGTGAGTAACATACTCTATCTTGATTATGATAATGCTCCATGGACGCCAAATAAAGATGGAGGCAATCTCAACTACGAAGGCTATTATTTCTTAAAACGTTTGAATGATGTCATTAAACAAGCACATCCAGATGTGATGATGATTGCAGAAGAAAGTTCATCAGCTACTCAGATTACTGACACCAAGGATTCAGATGGTCTTGGCTTTGACTACAAATGGAATATGGGTTGGATGAATGATATCCTCCGTTTCTATGAAGAAGATCCGATTTATCGTAAATATGACTTTAACCTGGTGACTTTCAGCTTTATGTACGTCTTCAAGGAGAATTATCTCCTACCATTCTCACACGATGAAGTGGTTCATGGCAAGAAGAGTATGATGCACAAGATGTGGGGAGATCGCTACAATCAATTCGCAGGCTTGCGCAATCTCTACACTTACCAAATTTGTCACCCGGGTAAGAAATTGCTCTTCATGGGTAGTGAATATGGGCAATTTCTAGAATGGAAATCTGAAGAACAGTTGGAATGGTCTAATCTAGAAGATCCAATGAATGCTAAGATGAAGTATTTCACGTCTCAGCTAAACCAGTTTTACAAAGACCACCGCTGTCTGTGGGAAATTGATACCAGCTATGATGGTATAGAAATCATCGATGCGGATAATAGAGACCAGAGTGTTCTTTCCTTCATCCGTAAGGGTAAGAAGGATGATATGTTAGTCTGTATCTTTAATATGGCACCTGTTGAACGAAAAGATTTTACAATCGGATTGCCTGTCGCAGGGATTTATGAAGAGGTCTGGAATACTGAGTTAGAAGAGTGGGGAGGCGTTTGGAAAGAACATAATCAAACTGTTCAAACGCAAGAAGGACTATGGAAAGATTATGAGCAGACTTTAACCTTTACCCTTCCGGCCATGGGAGCAAGTGTTT
Organism: Streptococcus sp. KHUD_011; assembly: GCF_046352925.1. Taxonomy (GTDB): domain Bacteria; phylum Bacillota; class Bacilli; order Lactobacillales; family Streptococcaceae; genus Streptococcus. The sequence goes on from NZ_CP157578.1 coordinate 884,334, forward strand.
GGAAAATCAAACGTCGATTGAAACCTACTAAAACCGTCACAAGTAAAAACCAAAAAGGAGTAGAAAATGAAGAATGAAATGTTAGCTTTGATTCTTGCTGGTGGGCAAGGAACTCGTCTCGGTAAACTCACTCAAAGCATCGCAAAACCAGCTGTGCAATTTGGTGGGCGCTACCGTATCATTGACTTTGCTCTTTCAAACTGTGCCAACTCAGGCATCAACAATGTTGGAGTCATTACACAGTACCAACCACTTGCTCTCAACAACCATATCGGGAATGGTTCGAGCTGGGGACTAGATGGTATCAATTCTGGTGTCTCTATTCTTCAACCTTATTCTGCAAGTGAAGGAAATCGTTGGTTTGAGGGGACTAGCCACGCTATTTACCAAAATATCGACTATATCGACAGTGTTAATCCTGAGTATGTCTTGATTCTGTCTGGGGACCATATCTACAAAATGGATTATGATGATATGCTCCAGTCTCACAAGGATAATAATGCCAGCTTGACAGTAGCAGTTTTAGATGTCCCTCTTAAAGAAGCTAGTCGTTTTGGTATCATGAACACAGATGCTAATAATCGTATCGTTGAATTTGAAGAAAAACCAGCTCAACCTAAATCTACAAAGGCTTCTATGGGTATTTACATCTTTGATTGGCAACGTCTTCGCAATATGCTTGTTGCTGCTGAAAAGAGCAATGTCGATATGTCAGACTTTGGTAAGAATGTCATTCCAAATTACCTTGAGTCAGGTGAAAGTGTCTATGCTTACGAATTTAATGGTTACTGGAAAGACGTTGGTACGATTGAGTCACTTTGGGAAGCCAACATGGAGTACATTTCTCCAGAAAATGCCTTGGATAGCCGTAACCGTCAATGGAAGATTTACTCAAGAAACTTAATTTCACCACCAAACTTCCTTGGGGCAAATGCTCACGTGGAAGATTCCTTGGTTGTTGATGGCTGTTTCGTAGATGGAACTGTTAAACATTCTATCCTCTCAACAGGTGCGCAAGTTCGCGAAGGGGCAGAAGTAGTAGATTCAGTTATCATGAGTGGTGCAATTGTTGGTCAGGGAGCTAAAATCAAACGTGCCATTATTGGTGAAGGTGCAGTTATTTCTGATGGTGTCGAAATTGATGGAACAGAAGAAGTACAAGTTGTAGGATATGATGAAGTAGTGGGGGTAGCAACAGATGAAGATTGATAAATATTCTGCCATTTTAGGAAACACAGTTGGTTTTCATGATATGTCAACATTGACCGACCACCGTCCAGTAGCTAGTTTGCCATTTGGTGGTAAATATCGTTTGATTGATTTCCCGCTTTCAAGTCTTGCTAATGCTGGTGTGCGTAGTATTTTCGGTATTTTCCAACAAGACAATATCAGCTCAGTCTTTGACCATATCCGTTCTGGGCGTGAGTGGGGCTTGTCAACCCTTCTTAGCCATTATTATCTAGGTATTTACAATACCCGTGTGGAAAGTAGTACAGTTGGAAAAGAATACTATCATCAGCTTCTTACTTATTTGAAGCGTTCTGGTTCAAACCAAACAGTTTCACTTAACTGTGATGTTTTGATTAACATTGATTTGAATCAAGTATTCCACCTACACAGTACAACAAAAGGGCCTATCACTGTAGTTTATAAAAAACTAGCTAAGAAAGACATTTCAGAAGTAAATGCGATTTTGGAAGTGGATGAAACAGACCATGTTCGTTCTCATAAACTATTTGATAGCAAATCAACAGATGAAGTTTACAATATGTCCACAGATATCTTTGTCGTAGATACGCCTTGGTTGATTGAACGCTTAGAAGAAGAAGCTAAGAAAGAACATCCAGAGAAGTTGCGCTATGTATTACGGGATTTGGCGGCCAAAGAAGGGGCTTTTGCCTACGAGTACACAGGTTATCTGGCAAATATTCATTCTGTAGAGTCTTATTACCAAGCTAACAAAGATATGCTTGAATCACAAAAATTCTACTCTCTCTTCTCACCAAATCAAAAGATTTATACAAAGGTCAAAAACGAAGAGCCAACTTATTATGCTAATACATCTAAGGTAAGCACTTCTCAGTTTGCATCTGGTAGTATTATTGAAGGTCAAGTGGCTAATTCTGTTTTATCACGTAATATTCATGTCCATAAGGATAGCTTGGTTAAAGATAGCATCTTATTCCCTCGTGTTGTTATTGGAGAAGGTGCTCAGGTAGAATATGCTATCTTGGACAAGGGTGTTGAAGTTGCGGATGGAGTTGTGATCCGTGGAACTGCAGAACATCCAGTCGTCGTTAAGAAAGGTAGCAAAGTAACAGAGGATATTCATTCATGAAAATTTTATTTGTAGCAGCAGAGGGTGCACCCTTTTCAAAAACAGGTGGTTTGGGAGACGTTATTGGCGCTCTTCCCAAATCACTGGTAAAAGCTGGGCACGAAGTTGCAGTGATTTTACCCTACTATGACATGGTAGAGGCTAAATTTGGAAATCAAATTGAAGATGTTCTTCATTTTGAGGTGAGTGTTGGTTGGCGCAGACAGTACTGTGGGATTAAGAAAACCGTCTTGAACGGTGTAACCTTCTACTTTATTGACAACCAATACTATTTCTTCCGAGGCCATGTTTACGGTGATTTTGATGATGGGGAACGCTTCGCTTTCTTCCAACTGGCTGCCATTGAGGCTATGGAAAGGATTGACTTTATTCCTGATCTTCTCCATGTTCATGACTACCATACAGCTATGATTCCTTTCTTGTTGAAGGAAAAATACCGTTGGATTCAAGCCTATCAAGGTATTAAAACTGTTTTAACCATTCACAATTTGGAATTCCAAGGACAATTTTCAGAAGGAATGTTATGGGATTTGTTTGGAGTGGGCTTTGAACGTTATGCGGATGGTACCCTTCGCTGGAACAACTGTCTGAACTGGATGAAGGCAGGTATTCTCTATGCGGATCGTGTTTCAACTGTTTCGCCTAGCTATGCTCATGAAATTATGACTAGTCAATTTGGATGTAACTTGGATCAGATTCTTCGAATGGAGTCTGGTAAGGTATCTGGTATCGTAAATGGGATTGATGCTGACCTGTATAATCCTCAGACGGATGCCCTTTTAGATTATCATTTTAATCAGGAAGATTTGTCCGGAAAAGCACAAAATAAGGCGAAATTACAAGAGAGAGTTGGCTTGCCAGTTAGATCTGACGTTCCTCTGGTGGGAATTGTTTCTCGTTTGACACGTCAAAAAGGTTTTGATGTGGTGGTCGAAAGTCTTCACCATATTTTGCAAAATGATGTTCAGATTGTTCTTTTGGGAACTGGAGATCCAGCCTTTGAAGGAGCTTTCTCATGGTTTGCTCAGATTTACCCAGACAAGCTATCAGCAAATATCACTTTTGATGTCAAACTAGCTCAAGAAATCTACGCTGCTTGTGACCTCTTCCTCATGCCGAGTCGTTTTGAACCGTGTGGATTGTCTCAGATGATGGCTATGCGTTACGGAACCTTGCCATTGGTCCATGAAGTTGGTGGCTTGCGAGATACCGTTAAAGCCTTTAATCCAATCGAAGGAAGCGGTACTGGATTTAGCTTTGACAATTTAACACCATACTGGCTTAACTGGAGTTTCCAAACAGCATTGGACTTGTATAGAAAACATCCTGATGTTTGGAGAAATCTACAAAAACAAGCTATGGAGTGTGATTTCTCATGGGATACAGCCTGCAGGTCATACCTTGACTTGTACCATAGTTTAGTTAATTAATAGATAAAATCGTATGATGACTTCATACGATTTTTGGGCTGTTTAGAGAGGAGAACTGATGTCTCAAGTAAAAGGTTTGTGTGTTATGGATGTTGACGGCACCTTACTCCTAGAAGAAGTAATTGATCTTTTGGGAAGAGAGGCAGGTCGTGAGGAGGAAATTTCGCTGATTACAAGTCGGGCAATGAGAGGAGAGTTAGACTTTGAAACGAGTTTACGAGAGAGAGTAGCTTTGTTAAAAGGCCTCCCTGATTCGGTCTTTGATACAGTATTCAACTCTATTCATCTATCGCCAAATGCACAGAAATTTATCTCTATTCTCCAAAAGAATGGAATCCTAGTTGGTCTGGTGTCCGGTGGATTTATACCAATAGTTGATAGATTAGCAAAATCACTTGGAATTGCCCATTTCTCTGCCAACCAACTTGAAGTCAAAGATGGTCTTTTAACTGGAAAATTGATTGGACAAATTATAAGTCCTGAGGTCAAAAAAGAGACTCTGGAAAAATGGAGAGAGGAACTAAAACTTCCTCAAGAAAGAACTGTTGCAATCGGTGACGGGGCCAATGACTTATTAATGTTGAAGTCAGCAGGACTGGGAATTGCTTTTTGTGCCAAAGAAGTACTGAAACAAGAAATACCAAACCATGTTGACAAGAGGGATTTTTTAGAAGTTCTTCCCTTGATTGACTGTTTAGAATGAGGGAAAATATGAAGATTGTAATTGCACCAGATTCGTTTAAGGAAAGCTTGTCCGCTCAACAGGTAGCTGAAGCAATAAAAAGAGGCTTCCAACAATCGATAGCAGATGTAGACTGTCTCCTCTGCCCTGTTGGGGATGGGGGAGAAGGCACTGTAGATTCCATTCGACATTCTCTTGACCTTGAAGAAAAATGGATCCAAGTTACAGGACCTTTTGGACAAAAAGAAGCCATGCGCTATTTTCAAAAAAGTCAACTGGCACTATTTGAAGTTGCCGACTTGGTTGGCCTTGGAAAAATTCCGCTAGAGAAACGAAATCCACTTCAAATCCAAACTTGTGGTATTGGAGAGTTGATTCGTCATCTCATTGCTCAAGGGATTAAAGAAATCTATATCGGCGTTGGTGGCACGGCCAGTAATGACGGAGGAATTGGGATCACTGCTGGTTTAGGTTATCGATTTTATGATAGGGATGGAAATGTCTTGCCCGCTTGCGGTCAGTCCTTATTAAACTTAGCTTCTATGTCAACAGAAAATCGCTATGAAATTCCTGAAGGTGTTCAAATCCGTATTTTAGCAGATGTCGCGAGTCCCTTATGTGGTTATCAAGGTGCGACTTACACTTTTGGCAAACAAAAAGGTTTACATCCTACTATGTTTGCAGTCGTAGATCAGGCAATCCAAGATTTTTATGAAAAAGCCTCACCTGTAACATTGGAAATTAAAGGAGCAGGAGCTGGTGGAGGCATTGCTGGCGGTTTGTGTGCCTTTGCTCAGGCAAATATCGTGTCGGGAATTGATACCTGCTTGAACCTAATCAACTTTGATAAGAAAGTTTCAAATGCTGACTTGGTTATTGTTGGAGAAGGAAGACTAGATTGTCAAAGCTTTGCTGGGAAAGCGCCTATAGGCGTAGCAAAAAGAACCCCTGTCGGAGTTCCTGTTATTGCTATTTGCGGTAGTCTCGCTGAAGATTTACCTTCCCTACCATTTGAAAATATCCAAGCTGCCTTTTCTATTTTGGAGAAAAGTGAACCTCTAGAAGAGAGTTTGAAAAATGCCAGTCTCTATTTGGAGCACACGGCTGCTAATGTAGGGCATTTATTAAATATGCGCAAGATTTAGCCAAACCATTTCTTCCAGATGGATGTTTTGGCTGGTTCTTCCTTTTTAACTTCCCAAAGTTTTGCAAAAGCAAGTCGAAGGTTCTTTTCTTCTACTTGAACTGGTGCATTGCTATGGATAATCAGGCCAAAAGGAGAAGAAGAATGCTCTTCAGATACAATGGTAGCTTGACTATCAGTTTCTTTAGCTTCTTTTAAGTAGAAAACTTGCTTGTCAAATTCGATATTTGGTGAAATCTTCACAAATAGTGGCTCAGCTTTTTCCTGAAGGTTTTCTAAAATAGATAAAAAGCCTTTTTCTAACTGAGGACTATTTGCTGTGTCAATATCTGCATATCCAAGAACTCTTTCCTCAAAAGTGCCAAGATAGCGTCTTTGCTCATCTGGATTTAATTTTGGCCCACCATGAGCTTTTTCAAGTAATTGTTTTGATAAATCTGTCATGAAAACAGTATATCATAAAAGTTAGAATAAAACAGATAAAAGAAAGCGATTACTTTATAAAGTTAAGGAAAATTTGCACAAAGATAACGTTTTTTCTTGAAAAAGGAGGGCTTTTAAGGTATTATAGAGGTGTAAAAAATTTAACTCATAAGGAGAGTAAAAAATGTCAATTATTACTGATGTTTACGCTCGCGAAGTCCTAGACTCACGCGGTAACCCAACACTTGAAGTAGAAGTTTACACTGAATCAGGTGCTTTCGGACGTGGTATGGTTCCATCAGGAGCTTCTACTGGTGAACACGAAGCAGTTGAACTTCGCGACGGTGACAAATCTCGTTACGGTGGTCTTGGTACACAAAAAGCTGTTGACAACGTAAACAACATCATTGCTGAAGCTATCATTGGCTACGATGTACGTGATCAACAAGCTATCGACCGTGCTATGATCGCTCTTGACGGTACTCCTAACAAAGGTAAATTGGGTGCTAACGCAATCCTTGGTGTGTCTATCGCTGTAGCTCGTGCTGCTGCTGACTACCTTGAAATCCCACTTTACAGCTACCTTGGTGGATTCAACACTAAAGTTCTTCCAACTCCAATGATGAACATCATCAACGGTGGTTCTCACTCTGACGCTCCAATCGCTTTCCAAGAATTCATGATCGTACCTGCTGGTGCTCCATCATTCAAAGAAGCTCTTCGTTGGGGTGCTGAAATCTTCCACGCACTTAAGAAAATCCTTAAATCTCGTGGTTTGGAAACAGCCGTAGGTGACGAAGGTGGATTTGCTCCTCGTTTTGAAGGAACTGAAGACGGAGTTGAAACTATCCTTGCTGCTATCGAAGCTGCTGGATATGTTCCTGGTAAAGACGTATTTATCGGATTTGACTGTGCTTCATCAGAATTCTACGATAAAGAACGTAAAGTTTACGATTACACTAAATTCGAAGGTGAAGGAGCAGCTGTACGTACTGCTGCAGAACAAATCGACTACCTTGAAGAATTGGTAAACAAATACCCAATCATCACTATCGAAGATGGTATGGATGAAAATGACTGGGACGGTTGGAAAGCTCTTACTGAACGTCTTGGTGGTAAAGTTCAATTGGTTGGTGACGACTTCTTCGTAACAAACACTTCTTACCTTGAAAAAGGTATTGCAGAAGGTGCTGCTAACTCAATCCTTATCAAAGTTAACCAAATCGGTACTCTTACTGAAACATTCGACGCTATCGAAATGGCGAAAGAAGCTGGTTACACTGCTGTTGTATCACACCGTTCAGGTGAAACTGAAGATTCAACAATCGCTGACATCGCAGTTGCAACTAACGCAGGACAAATCAAGACTGGTTCACTTTCACGTACAGACCGTATCGCTAAATACAACCAATTGCTTCGCATCGAAGACCAACTTGGTGAAGTAGCAGAATACCGTGGATTGAAATCATTCTACAACCTTAAAAAATAAAATAGTTCAGTGAACTATTTTATCCCGAACCTTGAAATTCAAAAGTTCGGCCGTTGATTTAACAACGTTTCTAGCCCCTCGGATTTTATCCGAAGGGCTATTTTTGTATTTAGGGGGGGCAAAGAAGGGGCAAAACATTTCAAGACAGCTCATTTATCAATAAATACGATTCAGCTAATATAATTGAAAATGATGGAAAAAAGGGTGAATTTATGATATACTTTAACGTAGGACCTTTTTAGAAATTTTGAAAGAGTATAAAAAATTTAAAATGAGAAAAATTGTTATCAATGGTGGCTTGCCTCTGCAAGGTGAGATTACCATTAGTGGCGCAAAAAATAGTGTAGTAGCTTTGATTCCAGCTATTATTTTGGCAGATGATGTTGTAACTTTGGATTGTGTTCCAGATATTTCCGATGTTGCTAGTCTTGTCGAAATTATGGAGTTAATGGGGGCTACTGTTAAGCGTTATGACGATGTGTTAGAGATTGATCCAAGAGGTGTTCAAAATATTCCAATGCCTTATGGGAAAATCAATAGTCTTCGTGCATCTTATTATTTTTATGGAAGTCTTTTAGGTCGCTTTGGTGAAGCTACTGTTGGTTTACCTGGTGGATGTGATTTGGGACCTCGCCCTATTGATCTACATCTTAAGGCTTTTGAAGCTATGGGAGCTACTGTTAGCTACGAGGGTGATAACATGAAGTTATCTGCTAAAGATACAGGACTTCACGGCGCAAGTATTTACATGGATACGGTTAGTGTCGGTGCGACGATTAATACGATGATTGCTGCGGTTAAAGCAAATGGTCGTACTATTATTGAAAATGCAGCCCGAGAACCTGAGATTATTGATGTTGCCACTCTCTTAAATAATATGGGTGCTCATATCCGTGGTGCTGGAACTAATATTATCATTATTGATGGTGTTGACAGATTACACGGAACCCGTCATCAGGTGATTCCAGACCGTATTGAAGCAGGAACATATATTTCTTTAGCTGCTGCAGTTGGTAAGGGAATTCGTATTAATAATGTACTATACGAACACTTAGAAGGTTTCATCGCTAAGTTGGAAGAAATGGGAGTGAGAATGACTGTATCGGAGGACAGTATTTTTGTCGAAGAACAGTCTAATTTGAAAGCAATTAATATTAAGACAGCTCCTTATCCTGGTTTTGCTACTGACTTGCAACAACCAATTACTCCTCTTCTATTAACAGCAGAGGGGCGTGGTACCATTATTGATACCATTTATGAAAAACGAGTAAACCATGTTTTTGAACTAGCAAAGATGGACGCAGATATTACGACTACAAACGACCATATTTTATATACTGGTGGACGTGTTTTGCGTGGTGCAAATGTAAAAGCTACTGACCTTAGAGCTGGGGCCGCACTTGTCATTGCTGGTTTAATGGCTGAAGGCAAAACTGAAATTACAAATATTGAGTTCATCTTACGTGGTTATTCAGATATTATTGAAAAATTACGTAATCTAGGAGCGGATATTACACTTGTTGAAGAATAAACCGTAGAGGTGTTTATGAATATTTGGACCAAATTAGCAATGTTTTCTTTTTTTGAAACGGATCGCTTGTATTTGCGTCCTTTCTTTTTTAGTGATAGTAAGGACTTCCATGAGATAGCTTCAAATCCAGAAAATTTACAATTCATTTTTCCAAGTCAAGCTAGTTTGGAAGAGAGTCAATATGCACTGGCCAATTATTTTATGAAATCTCCATTAGGAGTATGGGCTATTTGTGACAAGAAAACTGAAAAAATGATTGGTTCAATTAAGTTTGAAAAGCTAGATGAAATTAAAAAAGAAGCAGAACTTGGTTATTTTTTGAGAAAAGATGTATGGTGTCAAGGTTTTATGACTGAAGTTGTAAGAAAACTTTGCCAACTTTCTTTTGAGGAACTTGGTTTAAAACAATTATCTATCATTACCCACCTTGGAAATGAAGCTAGCCAAAAGGTTGCTCTTAAATCTGGATTTCGATTGATTCGTCAGTTTAAAGGAAGTGATCGCTATACAAGGAAAATGCGAGATTATCTTGAGTTTCGCTTTGTAAAGGGAGAAATTAATGAGTAAACACCAAGAAATTCTAAGTTATTTGGAAGAATTACCCGTTGGTAAAAGGGTCAGTGTTCGAAGCATTTCCAACCATCTAGGAGTCAGTGATGGAACGGCCTATCGGGCCATTAAAGAAGCTGAAAACCGTGGAATTGTGGAGACCCGTCCTAGAAGTGGTACTATCCGTGTTAAATCTCAGAAAGTTGCTATCGAAAGATTAACATTTGCTGAAATTGCAGAAGTGACTTCTTCTGAGGTTCTGGCTGGACAAGAAGGTTTAGAGAGAGAATTTAGTAAATTTTCAATCGGTGCCATGACTGAACAAAATATCTTGTCCTACCTTCACGATGGGGGACTTTTGATTGTCGGAGATCGTACTCGTATCCAATTACTAGCGCTGGAAAATGAAAATGCAGTTCTGGTTACAGGTGGATTTCATGTCCATGATGATGTGCTTAAACTGGCCAATCAAAAAGGAATTCCTGTTTTAAGAAGCAAACATGACACTTTCACTGTCGCGACCATGATCAATAAAGCCCTTTCAAATGTACAAATCAAGACTGATATTCTGACAGTTGAGAAACTTTATCGTCCGAGTCATGAGTATGGTTTTCTGAGAGAGACTGACACTGTTAAAGATTATTTGGACTTAGTACGTAAGAATCGTAGCAGTCGTTTCCCAGTTATCAATCAACATCAGGTTGTTGTTGGGGTTGTTACCATGAGAGATGCTGGTGACAAGTCACCAAGCACCACAATTGACAAGGTCATGTCTCGTAGTCTATTTTTAGTTGGATTATCGACAAATATTGCCAATGTGAGTCAACGGATGATTGCTGAAGACTTTGAAATGGTACCAGTTATTCGAAGTAATCAAACCTTACTTGGCGTTATAACTAGACGAGATGTCATGGAGAAGATGAGTCGTTCCCAAGTTTCTGCTCTACCTACTTTTTCTGAGCAGATTGGACAAAAACTTTCTTATCATCATGATGAAGTAGTCATTACAGTGGAACCCTTTATGCTTGAGAAGAACGGTGTTTTGGCTAATGGTGTATTGGCAGAAATTTTGACCCACATGACCCAAGATTTAGTTGTTAATAGTGGTCGAAATCTCATTATTGAGCAGATGCTGATTTACTTTTTACAGGCTGTTCAGATAGATGATATACTGCGTATTCAAGCACGTATTATCCATCATACGAGACGGTCAGCTATTATCGATTATGATATTTATCATGGTCACCAGATTGTTTCAAAAGCAAATGTGACCGTTAAAATTAATTAGAAACTAGGAGAAAAAATGATAACATTAAAATCAGCTCGTGAAATCGAAGCTATGGACAAGGCTGGGGATTTTCTAGCAAGCATTCATATCGGCTTACGTGATTTGATTAAGCCTGGCGTAGATATGTGGGAAGTTGAAGAGTATGTCCGCCGTCGTTGTAAGGAAGAAAATTTCCTTCCGCTTCAGATTGGTGTTGACGGTGCTATGATGGACTATCCTTATGCTACCTGCTGCTCTCTTAACGATGAAGTAGCTCACGCTTTTCCTCGTCACTATATCTTGAAAGATGGTGATTTACTCAAGGTTGATATGGTTTTGGGAGGTCCTATTGCTAAATCTGACCTGAATGTCTCAAAACTAAACTTCAACAATGTGGAGCAAATGAAAAAATACACTCAGAGCTACTCTGGTGGTTTAGCAGACTCGTGTTGGGCTTATGCTGTTGGTACACCGTCCGAAGAAGTGAAAAACTTGATGAATGTGACCAAAGAAGCCATGTACAAGGGAATCGAGCAAGCTGTTGTTGGAAATCGTATCGGTGATATCGGTGCAGCGATTCAAGAATACGCTGAAAGTCGTGGTTACGGTGTAGTACGTGATTTGGTTGGTCATGGTGTTGGTCCAACCATGCACGAAGAACCAATGGTTCCTAACTATGGTATTGCTGGTCGTGGTCTTCGTCTCCGTGAAGGAATGGTTTTGACCATTGAACCAATGATCAATACAGGTGACTGGGAAATTGATACAGATATGAAGACCGGCTGGGCCCATAAGACCATTGATGGTGGCCTATCTTGCCAATATGAACACCAATTCGTGATTACTAAAGATGGACCTGTTATCTTGACTAGCCAAGGTGAAGAAGGAACTTATTAATAAAAAGTGAAAAGGCTGCTGGATGTTCATTTTGAAAAATTCAGTAGATCGGTTCATATTAAATTAAATAAACGCATTGTATCAAGTTTTAGATAGCTGATATGATGCGTTTTTCTGATTTTAAGATTCTTCTACTCAATGAAAATTAAAGAGCAAACTAGGAAGCTAGCCTCTGGCTGTACTTGAGTACGGTAAGGCGACGCTGACGTGGTTTGAAGAGATTTTCGAAGAGTATTAACTCAATCCCTTGTTCTTTATTAGGATCTCAAAAACAAAATTCTTCTAAACTGGTACACTTCAGGTTTAAAAAAGGACATTTCAGATTTTCTGGTTCAGAAATAGCTATCACTATGATATAATTATTTTATGATTATTACTATTCCTATAAAAAACCAAAAAGATATTGGCACACCATCCGATTCGGTCGTTGTACTCGGCTATTTTGATGGTATACATAAGGGACATCAAGAACTATTTCGTGTTGCCAACAAGGCTGCGAGAAAGGATTTATTGCCTATCGTAGTTATGACCTTTAATGAATCTCCAAAGATCGCTTTAGAGCCTTATCATCCTGACCTATTTTTGCATATTTTGAACCCTGCTGAACGTGAGAGAAAATTAAAGCGTGAAGGTGTAGAAGAATTGTATCTCCTTGATTTTAGTAGCAAATTTGCTAGTCTCACAGCAGAAGAATTTTTTGCGACTTATATCAAGGCTATGAATGCCAAAATTATTGTTGCAGGTTTTGATTATACATTTGGTTCTGACAAAAAAACGGCAGAAGATTTAAAGAATTACTTTGATGGAGAGGTTATCATTGTCCCACCTGTAGAAGATGAGAAAGGAAAGATTAGTTCAACTCGTATCCGTCAAGATATTTTAGATGGCAATGTGAAAGAAGCAGGAGAACTTTTGGGGGCACCGCTTCCATCAAGAGGTATGGTGGTTCATGGCAATGCTCGTGGTCGTACGATTGGTTATCCGACAGCGAATTTGGTGCTTTTAGATCGTACTTATATGCCAGCAGATGGCGTTTATGTCGTTGATGTTGAGATTCAAAGACAGAAGTATCGTGCTATGGCTAGTGTCGGGAAAAATGTGACCTTCGATGGAGAAGAAGCACGTTTTGAAGTCAATATTTTTGATTTTAATCAAGATATTTATGGGGAAACCGTCATGGTTTATTGGCTTGATCGCATTCGAGATATGACCAAATTTGACTCAGTTGACCAATTAGTGGATCAGTTAAAGGCTGATGAAGAAGTAGCTCGGAATTGGTCTTAAGAGATTGAGTAAACAAAAAAGAGGTTGTTTGTAACCTAAAAGATAGATGAATAAGTCTAACTTTTGAGGTCACTACACTACCTCTTTTTATTCTTTTTCAAAGGTGAATCCTTCTCCAAGGATTTCATGGGCTTCTGTAATGGTTATAAAGGCTTGAGGATCGATTCGATGAATCATTTCCTTCATTTTCACAATCTCATTTCTACCGACAATACAGTAGATAATCTTCAAATCTTTTTGACTATAGTAGCCTTGACCAGAAATAAAAGTAACGCCTCTTCCTAGGTCATCATTAATCGCTTTAGCAAGTTGGTCAGGACGTTTTGTGATAATCATAAATCCTTTACCAGCATAGCCACCTTCTCCAATCAAATCAATGACACGAGAAACGATAAAATCAAATAAGAGTGTGTAGGAAACCAATCTCAAATCCTTGAAGATTAGGAGAATAAGCATGAGAATACAAAAATCTAAGATAAAGAGCAATTTTCCCATTGATATATGAGTGTATTTATTGAGAATACGAGCAAGAATATCAGTACCACCAGTTGTACCTCCAGCATTAAAGATAATTCCAAGACCAATTCCCAATAGAATCCCAGCTATAAGGGCAGTGATTAGTAAATCACCTTGAAGATCAATATGAAGGGGAATACGCTCAAAAAAAGCCAACCAGGCGGACAAAGCTAAGGTTCCAAGCAAACTAGAATAGAGAGATTTTGCTCCAAAAATCTTCCAAGCTAGGATGAAAAGGGGAATGTTAATCAGCAAGTTCATGAGCGAAACAGGGATTTTAAAAAGATAAAAGGTGATAAGGGTAATACCTGTCGCCCCTCCTTCAAAGAGATGATGAGGAACTACAAAATAAGTCAGACCAAAAGCATAAATAGCAGCACCTAGTAAAATGGTAAAAATGGGGTAAATTTTTTTAATCATAGGACACCTCTTTTCTTATAAGTTGATTATATCAAATTTTTACGGAAAATTTGATTGACTCCATTAGGATTTTTAATCTTTTTTTGATATAATTAGAAGTAAGAAAACCAATCTGAATCCTAAAATAGAAAGATTGATACTATGACAAAAATTAAGATTGTAACCGATTCATCTGTTACTATTGAACCTGAACTCGTAAAACAATTAGATATTACAATTGTTCCATTATCTGTAATGATTGATAATGTTGTTTATTCTGATGCTGATTTGAAAGAAGAAGGTAAATTTCTTCAGTTGATGCAAGCAAGTAAGAATCTTCCTAAGACAAGTCAACCGCCTGTAGGTGTCTTCGCTGAAGTTTTTGAGGACCTATGCAAAGATGGTAGCCAGATTCTTGCTATTCATATGTCCCATGCTCTTTCTGGTACGGTAGAAGCAGCACGCCAAGGTGCTAGTTTATCTACTGCCGATGTGACAGTTATCGATAGTTCCTTTACTGACCAAGCCCTGAAATTCCAAGTTGTTGAGGCTGCGAAGTTAGCACAAGAAGGCAAAGATATGGCGGAAATTTTATCTCACGTTGAAGAGGTTAAAAACCACACAGAACTTTATATTGGTGTTTCAACTTTGGAAAATCTTGTTAAAGGTGGACGAATTGGCCGTGTAACTGGATTGTTGAGTTCTCTTCTTAATATCCGTGTTGTCATGCAGATGAAGGACCATGAATTGCAGCCAATGGTTAAAGGTCGTGGTGCTAAAACTTTTAAAAAATGGTTGGATGAGTTGAGAACATCACTCGCTGAACGTTCTGTAGCAGAGATTGGAATTTCATATTCTGGTAGTGCTGATTGGGCAAAAGAGATGAAAGAAAGCTTACAAGCTTATGTTGAACAGCCAATTTCTGTTTTGGAAACGGGTTCCATTATTCAAACGCACACAGGTGAGAATGCTTGGGCTATTTTGGTACGTTACCACTCCTAAAAAAATAAAGAAAATGGGAAGAAATAGCGTTTTTAACTTGACCTAAAAGGGATTTTAGGATATGATTATATTTGTTAATTAGAAATTAATTTGGAGGAATCATTAACATGGCAAACAAACAAGATTTGATCGCTAAAGTAGCAGAAGCTACAGAATTGACTAAGAAAGACTCAGCAGCAGCAGTTGAAGCTGTATTCGCAGCAGTAACTGAGTACCTTGCAGCTGGTGAAAAAGTTCAATTGATCGGTTTTGGTAACTTTGAAGTTCGTGAGCGTGCTGCACGTAAAGGTCGCAACCCACAAACTGGTAAAGAAATCAAAATTGCAGCTTCTAAAGTTCCAGCATTCAAAGCTGGTAAAGCTCTTAAAGACGCTGTTAAATAATCAACCTTCAAAAAGCCTATCATATCAAGCATTTGAGCTTGTGTGACAGGCTTTTCTTTTGCTTTTGGGACATTTTGTGGGCAGAATCTGAATGAACTAGTAGCGGAAAATCTTTCAAATACAGAATAATTCAAATTGCGTAGCAGAAATCATACAAATGAAATTGATTATAGTAAAATAGGATTAGAATTATTAAGAAAGTTGGTTTTTTATTGGAAACGATAGTATTTTCAATCTCCGTTTTTTTAGCAGGGATTTTGTCCTTCTTTTCACCTTGTATTTTCCCTCTGTTACCTGTTTATACTGGAATTTTATTGGATGATCAGGAAAGTGCAAAAAGCTTTTCTTTGTTTGGGAGAAAGGTTGCTTGGTCAGGTCTGATTCGAACACTTTGCTTTATCGCAGGCATTTCACTCATTTTCTTTATTTTAGGCTTTGGTGCTGGTTACTTTGGGAATATTCTCTATGCCAATTGGTTTCGATATACCATGGGAACAATTATTATCATTTTAGGCTTTCACCAGATGGAAATTTTTCATTTTAAGAAATTAGAGGTTCAAAAAAGCTTTACTTTTAAGAAATCAGAAGCCAATCGTTATTGGTCGGCCTTTTTACTCGGTATTACCTTTAGCTTTGGTTGGACGCCTTGTATTGGTCCTGTTTTGAGTTCTGTTTTAGCGCTTGCGGCTTCTGGAGGAAATGGCGCTTGGCAAGGTGCAATCTATACCTTGATTTACACTCTGGGGATGGCAATTCCTTTCTTGCTTTTGGCTCTAGCTTCAGGTGTAGTAATGCCTTATTTTAGTAAAATTAAACGTCATATGATGCTACTGAAGAAAATTGGTGGTTTCCTCATTATTTTAATGGGAATTTTGTTACTATTAGGACAAGTAAATGTTCTAGCTGGAATTTTTGAATAAAGGAGAAAAAGATGAAAAAAGTAATGTTTGCTGCCTTAAGCCTCTTGTCATTAGTCGTATTGATAGCCTGTGGTGAGGAAGAGACTAAAAAGACTCAAGCTCCACAACAATCCCCAAAACAACAGCAACAAACGACTGTACAACAAATTGCTGTTGGAAAAGATGCGCCAGACTTCACCTTACAATCTATGGATGGTAAAGAAGTTAAGTTATCTGATTATAAGGGGAAAAAAGTCTACTTGAAGTTTTGGGCTTCATGGTGTGGTCCATGTAAGAAAAGTATGCCTGAGTTGATGGAATTAGCGGCGAAACCAGATCGTGATTTTGAAATTCTTAGTGTCATTGCACCAGGAATTCAAGGTGAAAAAACTGTCGAGCAATTCCCACAATGGTTCCAAGATCAAGGTTATAAGGATATCCCAGTTCTTTATGACACAAAAGCAACCACATTCCAAGCTTATCAAATTCGAAGCATTCCTACAGAATACCTGATTGACAGTCAAGGAAAGATTGGGAAGATTCAATTTGGTGTTATCAGCAATGCGGATGCAGAAGCAGCCTTTAAAGAAATGAACTAGAATAGATAAAAATCTGATTACAAGAGAGTAGTCAGATTTTTTTAGGAAAACATTTTATAAATATTCACAAATATCCTATATTTATGGTAAAATAGAATCATCATTTTATTTTGGAGTCAAAGATGAATATATTTAGAACAAAGAATGTTAGTTTGGATAAAACAGAGATGCACAGGCATTTGAAGTTATGGGATTTGATTTTGCTGGGTATCGGAGCCATGGTAGGGACAGGCGTCTTTACAATTACTGGTACTGCAGCTGCAACACTTGCTGGTCCAGCCCTAGTGATTTCAATTGTCATTTCTGCCTTATGTGTGGGATTATCAGCTCTCTTTTTTGCAGAATTTGCTTCACGAGTACCTGCTACAGGTGGTGCCTACAGTTATCTCTATGCTATTTTAGGAGAATTCCCAGCCTGGTTGGCAGGTTGGTTAACCATGATGGAGTTCATGACAGCCATATCGGGTGTGGCTTCTGGTTGGGCAGCGTATTTTAAAGGGCTTCTCTCTCAATACGGGATAGCCCTTCCTCAGGCTTTAAATGGTACCTTTAATCCTCAAGCAGGGACGTTTGTTGATTTATTACCTATTCTTGTCTTGGTCTTGGTGACCTCGCTTGTTCTACTTAATGCGAAAGCCGCCTTACGCTTTAATTCAATTCTAGTTATTTTGAAATTTTCTGCTTTAGCTCTCTTTGTTTTAGTAGGAATCTGGCATATCAAGCTTGATAACTGGAGTAATTTTGCTCCCTATGGTTTTGGACAAATCTATGGTGCCAGTACTGGTATTATGGCTGGTGCGTCCTTGATGTTCTTTGGTTTTTTGGGGTTTGAATCCATCTCTATGGCTGTAGATGAGGTCAAGACTCCTCAAAAAAATATTCCTAGAGGGATTGTCTTATCGCTTTCTATCGTAACCATTCTTTATGCCTTGGTGACGCTTGTTTTGACTGGTGTGGTTCACTATAGTCATCTAAATGTCGACGATGCCGTTGCCTTTGCCCTTCGTAGCGTTGGGATTAGTTGGGCAGCTAGTTATGTGTCATTAGTGGCTATCTTAACCTTGATTACGGTTTGTATCTCAATGACTTATGCCCTATCTCGTATGATTTACAGTTTAGCGCGTGACGGATTGATGCCTGCTGCCTTTAAAGAACTGACCAAAACAAGCAAGGTACCAAAAAATGCTACTATCTTGACAGGTCTAGCTTCAGCAGTAGCAGCAGGAATGTTCCCTCTTGCTAGTATCGCAGCCTTCTTAAATATTTGTACCTTGTCTTATCTGATCATGTTGGCTTATGGTTTGATTCGCTTACGGAGAGAAAAGGGGATGCCCAAAGCTGGAGAATTTAAAACACCACTGGTACCCTTATTACCGATTTTATCAATCATCATTTGTTTATCATTTATGTTGCAGTATAATATGGAAACCTGGATTGCTTTCCTAGTTGCATTGTTAGTAGGAAGTATTATTTACTTTACTTATGGTTATAAGCATTCTACCATAGAAGAATAATACTCTTCGAAAATCTCTTCAAACCACGTCAGCTTCGCCTTGCCGTATGTATGGTTACTGACTTCGTCAGTTTCATCTACAACCTCAAAACAGTGTTTTGAGCAACCTACGGCTAGCTTCCTAATTTGCTCTTTGATTTTCATTGAGTATATAAAGTGAGAATCTGTTGAGTTATTGAAACTCAGCAGATTTTTTTAGTGCATAGGGGTTGACATTGTAGACCAACTGGTCTATAATGTCAAAAAAGCTTAGGAGCAGTAGGATGAAAAAAGAGTTGAAAACCCAGCTAACTCGGGAGCGCATCATTGAAGCGGCCCTAATCGAGTTTTCTCAAAAGGGCTATAAGGCCTTCGGCATCAATGAACTCTGCAAAAATCACAAGATTTCAAAGGGGATTCTTTACCATAACTTTTCTGGCAAGACGGAGCTCTATCTGGCCTGCGTCCGTGAGAGCTTTCAGAAGGCTGTGTCCATCATCCGTGGGGAGTCAGGTGACATTCCCAGCCTAGCAGACTATATGGAACGTCGTCATCGTTTTTCCAAGGATTTTCCTCACCACAGCCATGTCTTCTTTGAGGTTTGGATGACAGCTCCAGCAGAAATTGCTGAGGAAGTGGCACAGGAAAAGGCTGTTTTTGAGGACTTGAATCGTCAGGTTTCAGAAAAATTACTGTCTGAGTCAACCCTCAAAGATTATATCAGCCAAGAAGCGGCCCTATACTATCTGACCTTTATCCAGCAACTCTTTCGGAGTTATTATCTGGGGCCAGCGGATCTCAAGGAACCAGCAGTTTGGCCAGCCAATATGAAAATGACCTCAAAAAGGTCCTTCATCTCATGATTTATGGCATTTTAAAGGATGAAAAGTGAAAAGGAGTGATTCATGATTAGAAGTCCAGTATGAGGCCTGTCCTCGAAATCAACACAAAAATAAATAAAAAAACAATAAATATTAGGAGAGTTATTATGTCTAAAAAATTATCATGGTTGTCTATCGTAGCGGGTGTTTTATCCATTCTTGCAGGTTTTTATCTGATGGCCAATCCAGCCCTCAGCCTTCTGTCCTTTGCCATCTTGTTTGCCCTCATTTTCATGGTCAACGGTATTTCTGATATCATCAAATACTTCTCAGCTGATGAGAAAAGCGGTTGGGACCTCTTCACCGGTGTGATGACGGTTCTCTTGGCTATCTGGCTCTTCTCAGGGACCTTCTTTGAAAAAGTGACCTTCATTCCCTTCATCTTTGCTTTCTGGGCCCTCTTTACAGGTGTTTCCAAGACGATTATGAGTTTTGAAGTCAAAAAAGTGGACAAGAAGTTGGGCAGCACCCTTCTTTGGACGGGTATTTTGGGGATTATCGCAGGGATCATCATGATGGGTCACCCACTCATGACAGGCGTGATTGTGACCTATACCGTGGCCTTTGTCTTTATCTACCAAGGGATTGCGGCTATCGTTCTCTATTTCAAATCTAAAAAAGCATAAGTTAGAAAGGGTTTCAATATGGAGAAGCTGAAAAATATCCTCTTTAACAAGGTCACCATCGGGGCCATCCTGCTCTTTGTACAACTGGCCTGGCTCTTGCTCTTTTTCTACCAATTAAGCAGCTATTCCACAGTGATTACAGCTATTTTGGGGCTTGTCAGTGTCCTGATGATGTTGGCTATTGTCAGCTCCAAGGATAATCCGGTCTACAAGATTGGCTGGCTCATCCTGATTGGCCTCATGCCCATGTTTGGAACCTTTCTTTACTTAATCTCTGCCAACAAGCAACCAGCTAAGAAGCTGAGAAAGGCCATTCAAGAGTCGGAAGCCCGCATTGAACAAGCCTTAGAGCAAACTAACTATTCTTCCCAAGATGTCCCAATTGCAGACGAGGTCAAAGGAATTTCGGACTACATTGCCAGTCAGGGCACTTATACCCGCCATGGCAATACGGATGTGTCCTATTTCAAACTGGGTGAGGACATGTATGCCTCCATGCTCAAAGATATGGAGCAGGCCCAGTCCTTTATCTTCTTTGAATACTTCATTGTCGGCCAAGGGCAGATGTGGGATGGGATGAAGGATATCCTGATCAACAAGGCACAGGAAGGCCTGGATGTCCGTGTCATGTATGATGATTTGGGTTCTCTGATGGTCTTGCCAAAGGGCTTCAAGGCCGAGCTGGAGAGCAATGGCGTCAAGGTGGTAACCTTTAACCCGATGGTCCCTTATCTAGCTCTGGGAATGAACAATCGCGACCATCGCAAGATCTTAGTCATTGATGGAAATGTGGCTTACAACGGGGGCATCAATATCGCGGATGAATACATCAATGTGGACAGCAAATTAGGCCACTGGAAGGATACCGGTCTGCGCTTGGAAGGGGATGGGGTTGCCAATCTGACCCTCATGTTCCTCTCGGTTTGGGATGCCTGCCGCAAGGAGCAGACCCATGTTGCGGCCTATCTGCCTAAGAAGTCCGTAAAGGCCAAGGGTTATGTCCAGCCATTCTCCGATTCGCCTTTGGATGAGGAGCTGATTTCAGAGAACCTCTATATGGATATCCTCTGGAATGCCAAGGACTATGTTTACATCTTTACCCCTTATCTGATTATCGACCATGAGATGACACTGGCTCTGACCATGGCGGCCAAAAGAGGGGTAGATGTCCGCATCGTAGTGCCGAAGATTCCAGATAAGAAGGCTGTCTACACCCTGACCGAATCCTATTTCCGTCCGCTTCTGGAAGCAGGCGTTCGCTTGTATCGCTACACGCCAGGTTTTATCCATGCCAAGAGCTATCTGGCAGATGATAAGGTTGGCGTCGTTGGGACCATCAACATGGACTACCGCAGCCTCTACCTGCACTTTGAATGCGGTACCTTCCTTTATGAGGTTGACGCGCTCAAGGACTTGAAAGAAGACTATCTCGAAACCTTTGCGGTCAGTGAAGAAGTGCAGTTGAAGGAGCTGGGAGAAGGACTGCTGAAACGGACAGGTCAGGCTGTTCTAAGAGTCTTGAGTCCGCTCTTTTAGGAGGAAATACCATGAAAGCGAATCTTAGAAAAAAGAAACCTTTGCAGGTTTTGTGGCATATTGTCAAGGTAACCCATTTTTCCAATTTTATCCTGTCCTTTGTCTGTTATCTCTTTCTGGCAGCCCTGATCTTGTTGTTTACTGAGCCTGCCATTGAGACTTTCGGAGATAGTATTTGGTATTCTTTCGTGACCTCGACCACTACGGGCTATGGGGATATTGTGGTGACAACAGCCATCGGCAGGATTGTCAGTGTTATCCTGTCTCTCTATGGCCTCCTCTTTTTCGGCTGTCTGTCAGGGATTGTGGTGACCTACTATATGGAGATGAACAAGCTCTTGCCCAAGGAGGAGGATCAAAAGTGATGAAGAAACAAAATCTTAGGATCCTGCTTTCGGGCTTCTGCTTGAGCAGTCTGATTGCCCTAGTTGCCTTTCTCTTTCTGATGGCTGAAAAATTTGGCAGCCATCTATTGTGGGAAAGCTGGGGGCATTCTGTGCCCTTTCCCAACCTTTATAAAGGTCTCTTGCTCTTGGTGGGTGGCTTCTTGGTCTTTGCCCTCAAACGAAAGTGGGGGAGTCTGCCTAGAACCAGCCATGAGCTGATGGAGGAGCTGAAAGAAGGTCAGACCGTCAATTACCGCCATACTTGGCGCAGCCTGGTCTTGGCCCTACTCATCCTTGTAATGGGAGCAGGAGTTGGGCCAGAGGCCCCTTTGTTGGGGGCAGTCATTGCCTACTCCATCTGGCAGGCGGATAAGCTCCGTTACCTAGAAGCTAATAGAGAGCAGCTGAAGCACCTGCCCCTCCAAGATAAGTTTGTCAGGCTTTTCCATCCCAGTCAATACCTGCTGACCTATCCAGCCAGCCAGAAGGGAACGGATAAGAAGAAGCGCTTGTTTTTCATTGTCAACGGCCTGATTATTTTTGTCCTGCTGATGCGGATGACCGAGCAACCTTCCTTTATCACCAAACTGGGTGACAGCCAGTGGCAGATGGCGGAATTGGTTTTGATTTTGCCCCTCATGCTCTATGGCTTCCTCTTTGGTAAAGTCTACTATTGGCTGATGAAAAAGATAAAAGCTGTCTTGAAGGCGTATTCCTTGCCTCTCTTTGCTAAAGTCATGCTTGGTGCAATTGCCATCTTTGGAATTGCGGTTTTTGCGCCCAGCCTGCTCTTTTCTGGCCAGCATGCCATGCACTCAGTTGTGGAGATGGGGCTGGAGCTACCAGTCCTAGTTTTGTTTGGTCTGTCCCTTCTCAAACTTCTCTTTTTGGAAATCTGCCTGGAAACAGGCTGGACAGGCGGAGATATTTTTCCCATCACCTTTGCCAGCATCCTGCAGGGCTTTGCAGTGGCCCAATTGCTGCCAGGCTACGACCCCCTCTTTGTCGTTCTGGTTGTCAGCCTTTCTTTGGCGGTCACCTTGCTGCAGAAGGAGTGGCTGGCAGGTATCTTCATCTCCCTCTTTTTCCCAGTCAAACTTTGGCCCATTGCCCTCATTCTCATCTTCATGTTACGGTGGATGGGTATAAAAGTGAAAGCAGGAAGAGTTCATGGTGAAGCCTAATTTCAGTCGGCTGCTCCATGGCTCTTGGGCTTTGCTTATCTTTGTCCTACTCATGCTCCAGCCGGCCATCTACCAGGGAATCATCAAAGCCAGTCTGACTCCCTCCATGGCCTATCTGGACGCCCTTTTGGCAGGTGAATTCGGCACCTTTATCAGCCAAAAACTAATTTGGATGGGAGTTTTCTTGATTCTTGCCTTTCTGGGTCAGCTCATCCTCTACTTTTGGGGAAATATGCACTTGCTGGGCATTTTGAAGAGAGAAAGAGGACTTAGTCCTTCCTTGATGCGCCTGACCTGGGCCTATTACGGGCTAATCTGGCTGATGGCTGGGGCTATTTTGGCTGTCCTGCTTGTCCTGATCATCCAGGGATGGCAGATTTACCAGCTATCTGGCGAGCTTGGACAGTATGATTTTCAAGCGACTGTTGAACAGATTTTAGACAAGCTGCGGAGCCTTAGTTTACAAAGCCTTGGGGACATGGAAGCGACTTTGAAAGCCATTTGGACCATTTTAAAAGAAAATGCCCCCCTCTATAAAGTGCTACGAGAAGGGATTGCTACCCTAACTCAGATTGAACAAGTCATCGGAACCTCTTACTTCTTACTTTCTGGACTGTCAATCTATATGGTTTTGGAGAATCTATTCTTCTATACCTTACGAGTAAAGAAGTCTCAACTTCTGATGATTGGGCAACATCTGATAGAAAAGGGGAGCAGGAGTAGCCTCCTTTCAAAAAAAATTCTTTGAACCATTCAATTATTTACTCCCTAGCAAAACTTATGCTATACTAGGTGTATGAAAAACTCTAGTAACAAGAAAAAATCATTCTTTTTATTGATTGGTGTGATGATGATGGGGGCCGTGATGCGGGTCCCATTTACTGCGATTCCAGCTGTTTTGACGGATATTGCGGCTGGCCTGGGTGTTTCAGTCAGTGACTTGGGCATTTTGACTTCTCTGCCCCTCGTCATGTTTGCCCTTTGTTCTTCCCTGGCTCCTGGCTGGGCGGCTCGATTGGGTCTGGAAAAACTCTTGGGCCTGGCCCTCTTGGTCATGACAGCTGGCTCCCTGCTTCGGATTGTAGGTGTAGCAGGGCTCTTTCTTGGAACCATCCTAATCGGTATTTCAGTGGCCATTATCAATGTCCTCCTGCCCAGTCTGGTCTCCGTGCATTTCCCACTTAAGGTTGGGCTCTATACCACCGTCTATATCACCATGATGGGCTTAGCGGGAACGGTCGGTTCAATGGTGGCTGTACCGATTGTAGAAGCTAGTTCCTGGCAGACCTTTGTTATCCTATTGACCCTCTTTGTTGGCCTAGCGGCCCTCATCTGGTTGCCAAACTGGTCCTACAACCATCGCTTTGAGCAAGCCTCCAAAACGACCAAGCAAGGATCACTTTTGAAAAACAAGGCGGCCCTGATTTTTATATGTGAAAGAAATTTCAAATTTTTTCTAAAAATAGCTTGACAGATTAAATTTTTAGGAGTAGAATGTTTACCAGTTAATTAAATAGTTAAGGGGTTATCCATGAAAAAACAAAGTTTATTTTTAGTATTGTTAAGTGTCTTTCTTTTGTGTTTAGGTGCTTGTGGTCAAAAGGAAAGCCAGACAGGAAAAGGGATGAAAATTGTGACCAGTTTTTATCCTATCTACGCTATGGTAAAGGAAGTGTCAGGTGACTTGAATGATGTTCGGATGATTCAGTCAAGTAGTGGGATTCACTCCTTTGAACCTTCGGCAAATGACATCGCAGCCATCTATGATGCAGATGTATTTGTCTACCATTCTCATACGCTAGAATCTTGGGCAGGAAGTTTAGATCCCAATCTAAAAAAATCTAAAGTGAAGGTTTTAGAGGCTTCAGAGGGAATGACTTTAGACCGCGTCCCAGGGCTAGAAGATGTGGAAGCAGGGGATGGAGTTGATGAAAAAACGCTCTATGACCCTCACACTTGGCTAGATCCTGAAAAAGCTGGCGAAGAAGCTCAGATTATCGCTGATAAACTTTCAGAGGTGGATAGTGAGCATAAAGAAACTTACCAGAAAAATGCGCAAGCCTTTATCAAAAAAGCTCAAGAACTAACTAAGAAATTCCAGCCTAAATTTGAAAAAGCGACTCAGAAAACATTTGTAACACAACATACAGCCTTTTCTTATCTAGCGAAGAGATTTGGACTTAATCAACTTGGTATTGCAGGTATCTCTCCTGAACAAGAACCAAGTCCACGACAACTTACAGAAATTCAGGAATTTGTTAAAACATATAAGGTTAAAACAATTTTTACAGAAAGTAATGCTTCTTCAAAAGTAGCTGAAACTCTTGTCAAATCAACAGGTGTGGGTCTTAAAACTCTGAATCCTTTAGAGGCAGACCCACAAAATGACAAGACTTATTTAGAAAACCTGGAAGAAAATATGAGTGTTCTAGCAGAAGAATTAAAGTGAGGAAAGAATGAAAATCAATAAAAAATATGTAGCAGGTTCAGTGGCAGTTCTTGCCCTAAGTGTTTGTTCCTATGAGCTTGGACGGTATCAAGCTGGTCAAGTTAAGAAAGATTCTAATCGAGTTGCTTATATAGACGGTGATCAGGCTGGTCAAAAGGCAGAGAACTTGACACCAGATGAAGTCAGTAAAAGAGAGGGAATCAACGCAGAACAGATCGTCATCAAGATTACGGATCAAGGTTATGTGACCTCTCATGGAGACCATTATCATTACTATAATGGCAAGGTTCCTTATGATGCTATCATCAGTGAAGAACTGCTGATGAAAGATCCGAATTATCAGTTGAAGGATTCAGACATTGTCAATGAAATCAAGGGTGGCTATGTGATTAAGGTAGACGGAAAATACTATGTTTACCTTAAAGATGTGGCCCATGCGGACAATATTCGGACAAAAGAAGAGATTAAACGTCAGAAGCAGGAACATAGTAGTAATCACGGGGGTGCTTCTAATGATCAGGCAGTAGTTGCAGCCAGAGCTCAAGGACGCTATACAACGGATGATGGTTATATCTTTAATGCCTCTGATATCATTGAGGATACGGGTGATGCCTATATCGTTCCTCATGGCAATCACTTCCACTATATTCCGAAGAGTGACTTATCTGCTAGTGAATTAGCTGCTGCGCAAGCCTTCTTATCTGGAAAAGGTGGTCAATTAAGTACAGTTGAATATCGTTCAAGCAGAGCTGAAACAAGATCTAGTGTGAGAACGAGTCAATCTGAGTCTCCTCAAAATCCTGCAGCAGCTCCTGAGAGTCAAAATGAGGATTTGGATAGTCTCCTCCAAGAATTGTACGCTTTGCCACTTAGCCAACGTCATGTGGAGTCTGATGGATTAGTATTTGACCCAGCACAGATTACAAAACGTACTGCCAATGGTGTGGCAGTTCCTCACGGAGATCATTTCCATTTCATTCCTTATTCGCAAATGTCTGCTTTGGAAGAAAAATTGGCTCGAAATCTACCAATTGGAGGTCAGCCAGTTCAAAGTCATTCTAATAATACGAAACCAAGCAGTCCTGAGAGAACAAGTTCAACACCAAGTTCAACCATTAAACCAAACTTTAATCTCAATACGCCGGCACCGAATCGAGGAACTGGAGGAGCTTATACAACGGATGATGGGTATGTCTTTAGTCCGACAGATGTGATTGAAGATACAGGTGACGCTTTTGTTGTACCGCATGGAAATCATTTCCACTATATTCCTAAGAGTGATTTGTCAGCAGGAGAATTGGCTGCTGCTCAAGCCTATTGGAATGGGAAGCAGGGCTCACATTCTGCCACAAGCTCAAGTAAACCAAGTAGTGATAATGCTAAACCAGCCCAACCAAGTTTGACAGAGACTCCAAACCTGACTGTCACACCAACATATCATCAAAATCATGGGGAAGACATTTCAACACTTTTAAGTGAATTGTATGCCAAACCTTTGTCAGAACGCCATGTGGAATCGGATGGCTTAGTCTTTGATCCGGTACAAATCATCAAACGTACAGCTAATGGTGTTGCAGTGCCTCACGGAGATCATTATCACTTTATTCCTTATTCACAAATGTCACCGCTGGAAGAAAAATTGGCTCGTATGATAGCTGTTAAGGGACAAAATGGCAGTGTCTTGCCAAGTATTACTCCTCTGAAGCCAGCCCCTACTACCAAACCTCTAGCACCAGTGGAAAATAAACCGACAGAATTTGATGTCAACCAGGTTGTTAGAAAAGTTGGTGATGGATATATTATAGAGGATAAGGGAGTCAGTCGTTATGTTCTTGCTAAAGATTTGGCCAAGGATAAGATTGACGCTATTGAAAATCTCTTGTCTAAGAAAACTCAAGACACACACACTCTAGTTGCGAAGAAAGAAAATGTCGCTCCTCGTGACCAAGAATTTTATGATAAAGCATATAAGTTATTGGCCGAGGCTCATAAAGCCTTGTCTGAAAATAAGGGTCGTACTTCTGATTTCCAAGCCTTAGACAAATTAGCAGAACGCTTGAATGATGAATCGACTAATAAAGGAAAATTGGTAGATGATTTATTAGCTTTCCTAGCACCAATTACTCATCCAGAGCGACTTGGCAAACCAAATGCTCAAATTGCTTATACAGATGTTGAAATTAAATTAGCGAAATTAGCAGGTAAGTATACAACAGAAGATGGGTATATCTTTGACATTCGTGATATTACCAGTGATGAGGGAGATGCTTATGTAACTCCGCATATGACCCATAGTCATTGGATTAAGAAAGAGAGCTTGTCTGAAGCTGAAAGAGTAGCAGCCCAGGCTTATGCTAAAGAGAAAGGTTTGACACCTCCTCCAACAGAGAATCAGGGTTCAGGAAATACTGAGGTTAAAGGAGTAGAAGCAATCTATAATAAAGTGAAAGCAGCTAAGAAGGTTCCACTTGATCATATTCCTTACAATCTACAACATACTGTTGAAGTTAAAAATGGTAGCTTAATTATACCTCATTACGACCATTACCATAACATTAAATTTGGTTGGTTTGACGAAGGACTCTATGAAGCACCTAAGGGTTATAGCCTTGAGGATCTCTTTGCGACTGTAAAATATTATGTTGAACATCCTGAAGAACGTCCTCACTCAGATAATGGTTGGGGAAATGCCAGCGACCATGTTCGTAAAAATAAGGCAGACCAAGACAGTAAATCTGATGAAGATAAGGAAGATCGTCATGAATCAGACGAGTCAACTCGTCCTGAATCCAATGAAAAAGAAAATCATACAGGTTCAACCCCTTCAGTAGATAATCTTTATAAACCGAGCACTGATGAAGACGAGACAGAAGAAGTATCTAAAGATACAACAGACGAAGCTGAAGTACCTCAAGTAGAAACCGAAAAAGTAGAAGCCAAACTCAAAGAAGTAGAAGCTCTACTTGCTAAAGTAACGGATGCTAGTTTAAAAGACAATGTGACAGAGAGCCTATCTGGTTTACGAAATAATCTGAGTCTTCAAACCATGGATAATAATGGCATCATGGCAGAAGCAGAGAAACTACTTGCTTTGTTAAAAGGTAGTGAGTCAGTTACGACGAAACCAGAAGCATAAGTTTATCCTATTAAATCAAAATGATGTAAGAGTCAGTAGCAATACTGGCTTTTATTTTTTTAAAATGACATAAAAATCTTGACAGATAAACTTAAAAAAGGTAAACTATTTACTGGTTAATTAATTGGTTAAATAACCAGTTTAGAAAAACTGTTTAACCGAGAAAAAGAAGTTAAGAAAAGCTTCATCATTTATTGAAATGAGGGTTTTATGAAATTCAGTAAAAAGTATATTGCAGCCGGATCAGCTGTTATCGTATCCTTGAGTCTTTGCGCCTATGCACTGAACCAGCATCGCTCGCAGGAAAATAAGGACAATAATCGTGTCTCTTATGTGGATGGCAGTCAGTCAAGTCAGAAAACTGAAAACTTGACACCAGATCAGGTCAGTCAAAAAGAAGGAATTCAGGCTGAGCAAATTGTCATCAAAATTACAGATCAGGGCTATGTGACTTCACATGGTGACCACTATCATTACTATAATGGGAAAGTTCCTTATGATGCGATTTTCAGTGAAGAACTTCTGATGAAGGATGCTAATTATCAACTTAAAGACGCTGATATTGTCAATGAGGTTAAGGGTGGTTATATCATCAAGGTTGATGGAAAATATTATGTCTATCTGAAAGATGTAGCTCATGCTGATAATGTTCGAACTAAGGATGAAATCAATCGTCAAAAACAAGAACACGTCAAAGATAATGAGAAGGTCAGCTCTGATGTTGCTGTAGCAAGATCTCAGGGACGCTATACGACAGATGATGGTTATGTCTTTAATCCAGCTGATATTATCGAAGATACGGGTGATGCTTATATAGTTCCTCACGGTGGTCACTACCACTATATTCCAAAAAGTGATTTGTCTGCTAGTGAATTAGCAGCAGCAAAAGCTCATTTAGCTGGCAAAAATACGCAACCAAGTCAGCTAAGCTATTCTTCAGCAGTTAGTGACAATAACACGCAATCTGTGGCACAAGGCTCAACTAGCAAGCCAGAAAGCAAAGTTGAAAATCTCCAAAGTTTATTGAAAGAACTCTACGATTCACCTAGCGACAAACGTTACAGTGAATCAGATGGTCTGGTCTTTGACCCTGCTAAGATTATCAGTCGGACACCAAATGGAGTTGCGATTCCGCATGGTGACCATTATCACTTTATTCCTTACAGCAAGCTATCTCCTTTAGAAGAAAAGATTGCTAGAATGGTGCCTATCGGTGGAACTGGTTCGACAGTTTCTACAAATGAAAAACCTCATGAAGTAGCGTCTAGTCTAGGAAATATTCCAAGTAATCCATCTATATTGAATAATGCTTCTTCAACGTTAAATAAGGAAATTTCTTCAACATCTGATGGTTATATCTTTAATCCAAAAGATATCGTTGAAGAAACAGCCACAGCTTATATTGTAAGACATGGTGATCATTTCCATTACATTCCTAAGTCGAATCAAATTGGTCAACCGACTCTTCCAAATAATGGTCTAACAACACCTTCGCCATCTCTTCCAATCAATCCAGGAACTTCACATGAGGAACATGAAGAAGATGGGCACGGCTTTGATGCCAATCGTATTATTGCTGAAGATGACTCAGGATTTATCATGAGTCACGGCGACCATAATCATTACTTCTTCAAGAAGGATTTGACTGCTGATCAAATCAAGTCCGCACAAGACCACTTGAAAGGTGCAAATACAGCAACACCAAATCCAGCTCATGATGACGATCACGATGAAGATCATCATGGACACCATCATGATGAAGACCATGATCACGGTTTTGATGCTAATCGTGTCATAAGTGAGGATGATCAAGGCTTTATTATGAGTCATGGTGATCATAACCATTACTTCTTCAAGAAGGATTTGACTGCTGATCAAATCAAGGCAGCTCAGGATCATTTGAAAACACATCATGATGCAGAGCCTGTAAAACCTCTTGCTAAAACGGTAGAGTCTTTCTCAAGAGATGCTAGTGATGAAGAAAAGATTGCTTATATCTCTAAAACTTATGGAGTTCCACTTGAAGCGATTAGAATTTCAAACGGCTTCTTTGTCTTTGGAAATCCAGACCAAGCCTACGATCCAACTCATATCCATCCCTATGCTGTTCGTAAAGAACACGTTCGGATTCCTCTTCAAACTGGCAATCCAGAACTTGATTTCCTAAATGAACTTTACACGACTGCTTTGCGAGATGGGGTGTCTCCTTATAGTTTGCAGGTAGAAAATGGTAGTTTTGTGATCCCTCATGGTGACCACAATCACTACATCAAGGTTCAAACGAAGGGATATGAAGTGGCTTTGAAAAACAAGATTCCAGCCCTACAATCCAATTATCAACCTGGAGCTTTTGATGAGAAGGCAGTCTTGGCAAAAGTAGATCAACTTTTAGCTGATAGCAGAAGTATCTACAAAGACAAGCCTATCGAACAAAGACAGATTGAGTTAGCCTTAGGACAGTTTACTGAAAACATGAAGAAACTGGCAACTAACTCTACAGCAGGTTATCTTGCAACCCTTGATCTCTTTGATAAGCAATATATCCATATTGATGAAAGTGTCAAACCTGTTGAAACAAGTGCTCTAGATAAGAAATATCAAGCCTTGATTGATAAAATCAATACACTGGATACAGATTCTTATGGGCTTCCTAAGAAAGACCTTCTCGTTCGACTCCAAGAAGCTAAGTTGGCTAAAGATGAGGCAGGTTTGGCAGCGGTTGAATCACAACTTCAAGCCTTGCAAGACTTTAATGACCGAACAGGTGTTACAACTGTAGAATACATCAAGTATTTCTACGAACACGTAAATGACGGTCGTTTGAGTGATGAACTGCGAAACAAAGTAGCTCAGTTGACTTGGACCTTGTATCAATCTCAATCCTTCCTAAAAGCAGCAGAATTGAACAAATTATTCCCAAGCATCTATCAAGCAAAACAAGAAGTGGAAGAAGCTTTGAAAGCTCAGCCAACTACTGCGAAATCAAGTCAAACAGTTCTAGATACTGAAAAAGTTGATAATCAAAGTGCCAAGACAGCTATTTATGGCTTCTTGAAAGAACTGTACGGAGACTTTATGCCTGAAGAACATGTCAATCATGTTAGCAAGGAACAAGTAGAAAGTCTCTTGAGCAAGGCAACTCAACTCTTAGAGCAAATCCAAGAAGAAGGAATCAGACAATCCTTGGCAGAAGAAGTAGAAAATCTCAAAGCTGCCACAAACAAGGCTGATGCAGACTTGGATGAAGTAAACAGTCAGGTAAAAGATGTCTTGACTCGTATCGCTAGCGCCCTCCAACAAGAGAAGGAAAATGCTGAGCAAGATCCTCAGACACTTGTACTCTACCAAAAACTCTACGATATTCTCATGTCGCTTCACGCATATTTAGAAAACAATAAGGGGTCTGATGCAGACTTTGATAAGGTGGATGCATTACTAGACCAACTTTCTGCTAAGAGTAAGGATAAGGCTGCTTTACTTGAATTGACAAAAGCTATTCTGGTCTTGAATCAAGAAATTAAGTCAAAATCAAGCGCGAGTGAAGAAGCAACTCCAGCGACAAACGCTGAAGCAAATGGTGAGAACACAAGTTCCGAAACTGAAACATCAGCAGCTGCGGAATCTAACAGTGAAACTGCAAACGACGAAAACAAACCAAGCAACACAACAGATTCTAAACCTGCTGAACCAGCTTCAGAAAAGGAAACAACAGAATCTACAACAAGTACTGGAAATCAAGAAAAACCAGCAGAATAAAAAGAAAGGCGAAGTAGCTGAGCTACCTCGTCTTTTAGTCTTTATAATTTACGATACCAATGATGGTATCAACTGCACGTTCCATAGTCTGAAGGCTGACGTATTCAAAACGTCCATGCATATTTTCTCCACCCGCAAAGATATTAGGAGTTGGGATTCCCATAAAGGAAATCTTAGAGCCGTCTGTCCCTCCACGAATTGGTTCGATAATAGGAGTGATACCCAAATCTTCCATAACGGCTTTAGCAATTGTAATTGGAGTCATATCTTTTTCAATGACTTCTTTCATATTGTAGTACTGGTCTGTCAAGTTTAGAGTGACACGGTCGCTACCAAGTTCTTGATTCATCTTATCAGCGATAGACTGCATTGCTGCTTTACGCGCTTCAAAGGCATCTTTTTCAAAATCACGAATGATGTAGCTTGCACGCGCCTCATCGACACTACCTGTCACATCCATTAGGTGGTAGAAGCCTTGGTAACCTTCTGTTAACTCAGGTCGGTCATTCTCTGGAAGTTGATTATGAAAATCAATTGCTAACTGAAGGGCGTTGACCATTTGCCCTTTGGCAGTACCAGGGTGGACATTGCGTCCTTGGAAATGCAATTCAGCACCCGCTGCTGAGAAGGTCTCGTACTGAAGCTCACCTAATGGACCACCATCAACTGTGTAGGCAAAATCAACATCAAAATCTTCTGCATCAAATTTATTAGCACCAACACCGATTTCCTCATCTGGACCAAAACCAACACGAATCTCACAGTGTTTAATTTCAGGGTGAGCAGTAAGATATTCAATAGCTGTCATAATTTCAGCAATGCCTGACTTGTCATCAGCTCCTAGCAAGGTTGTTCCATCTGTTGTGATGAGTGTTTGTCCTGGATATTTTTCAAGACTCTTAAAGTCAGCTGGATCGAGTTTGAAACCAGAATTTCCAAGTTCAATCACACCACCATCGTAGTTTTCAATTACCTGTGGATTGACTCCTTCGGCATTAAAATCAGCAGTATCCATGTGAGATATAAAGCCAATCTTACGTGTTAAAGATGGATCATTGGCTGGTAAGGTTCCAATTGCAAAACCATTCGGTAGATAGTAAACATTTTGCAGTCCAACACGTTTCATTTCAGGAATTAGAACATTTGTTGCGAAGTCAACCTGACTCTGCGTACTTGGAGTAGTAGTAGAGTGTTCATCAGAGCGCGTGTTGACCTTAACGTAGGTTAAGAAGCGGTCCAAGAGATTTGGATAAGTCATAAAAAACTCCTTTTGAATTCATTTTTTCCATTGTATCATAGAAAGAAGAGAAAAACAAAAGACAGAAGTTAGGGAAATTCTCTAGGTTTGCGTTTACTTATTAATGGATAAATGATAAAATAAACTTGATAAAAATATCACAAGGAAGCGATTATGAAAAAAGCAATTTTAATGATGACTTTCGGTTCGCCAGAAGATATTACCTTTGAAGGTGTGGCTGATTTTTTCACAAATATTCGTCGTGGAGTGAGACCTCAAGACCACGAGATTCAAACTCTCTATGATAATTATGTACTAATTGGAGGGACGCCTCTGCAAAAAATTACTCGAGAAGAGGTTGCCTTGGTAGAAGGCAGGCTGGGTAATGAATACAGTGTTTATTTTGCTAATAAGTTTTCTAGACCCTTTATTCCAGATGTGATTGGTCAGATGGAAGCAGACGGCATTGAACAGTGTATTTGCTTGATTTTGGAGCCTCATTATTCTTTTTACTCTGTCATGGGTTATGAGAAGTTTTTAGAAAGCAAGCAAATTCAATTTTTAGTTATTAAGGACTGGTATCAAGAAGAAGCGCTCTTAAACTATTGGGCAGATGAAATTGGTGAAATTTTAAAAGAAGAAGTAAAGCAGGATAGCTTTAAAGTCATCTTTTCAGCCCACAGTGTGCCCATTTTTGCCTTGGATTTTGGAGATCCTTATATCGATCAAATTTTTGAAAATAGCAAGCTAGTCGCTGAAAAACTAGGTTTGAGTTCTGAGCAATATACTAACACTTGGCAGAGTGAAAGTGATATCGGGATTCCATGGATTAAGCCAGATGTTTTGGAGTATCTCAGAGAGCAGAAAGAACATCCAGACCATTATATTTTTGTTCCTATCAGCTTCATCAGCGAGCATATTGAAGTCTTGTTTGACAACGATGTGGAATGTTATGACTTGTGTCAGGAATTGGGGGTGAACTATCATCGTCCACCAATGCCCAATACAGATTCTCGTTTGATTGATGCCTTGGTCAATACAGTCAGAGCCAATGAACATCAAGAATTTAAGGAATTTCTCCCAGAAGAAGAAACCTTTGATGAATTAGTTCCTTCAGACGAGACGAAAAACATTTTGGCTGAATCTGAAGATTTACAAATGCCAGAATTTGTGAAAAAATTGATTGAGAAAAAAGGTCGGGAAAATGTTAAGATGCCTTATCTTATCAAGAAAATGCTTGAGAAAGCAGGTAAGTTACCAAAAGAGTAAAGAAAAAGGATTTAGCTTTGCGCTAGATCCTTTTAATCGATTATTTTTTCTCAAGAAGGGCTTTGATTTCTTGAAGTACTTCCAACTCAGTTGGA
Source organism: Streptococcus sp. KHUD_011 (assembly GCF_046352925.1). GTDB lineage: Bacteria > Bacillota > Bacilli > Lactobacillales > Streptococcaceae > Streptococcus. The sequence continues at coordinate 919,213 of NZ_CP157578.1, forward strand.
CCAGCTGGAGCTTCCTCTGTAACTTCTTCTTTCTTAGTAAGGCTTTGAGCTTTTTCCATAGCTTTAATAACGAAGAAGAGAACAGTACCTACAACAAGGAAGTTGATAATAGCACTCAAGAATTTACCATATGTAACACCATTCCATGCAAGCTCAGCGATATTTTGTACTTTCGCAGCTTCCAAGGCTGGGTTCAATAGGAGTGGAGTGATGATATCATTAACAAATGAAGTAACGATAGCACCAAAAGCAGAGGCAATGATCACACCGACAGCAAGGTCAACAACATTACCACGAAGCAAAAATGCTTTAAGATCTTTTAACATTTTCATAATTTCCTTTTAAAAAATTTTTACACTTAATTATATATTAATTAAGAAGTTCTTGCAAGCTATATGTTTAAAATTTTTCTTATTTTTTAAAAATAAATACCTTACTAAAAATGTAATTGAGGATAATTATTAAGAATTGTGCAATAACTGTTTCAATGCCAATTACCTTATTAATATTATATTTTACAAATTGCCCGATAATATTAGGAAACTGAGTTACAAAGAGAAAAGTCAAAAACAAGTCTAAAAGAAAAGTAGAAAGACGTGCTATAGTAAATTTTACTAAACGAATTGACCAATTCTCTCTAGCTTGCTTAAAGACAATTGTATCATTGGTGATAAAAGCAAATAGGATACCGATAATATTTGCTAAGGCAGTAGCAAGGAGTTCTCTATGGGTTAATTGATAAATGACTAATCTAGATAGAATGGAGACAAGAGTAGTTGCTATTCCAAAAAAAAGATAGGCTAAGAGCTCATTCACGAAGAGAGTTTGAATGCGTTTTTTCATGCTTTTAGTATAGCATAAAGCAGGCTATTGTGCTATACTAGTAAGGTTGATTCAAGCAACCCTTGGTGCTTAACTTCTTTCACCAAGCATATTTTACGCGGACAACCCGCCAAAGGAGAAAAGATGAAAAAATTAACTATTCGTGACGTAGCAGATATCGCAATCGTTGCTGCAATCTATGTCGTTTTGACTGTCACACCGCCTCTAAATGCCATTAGCTATGGTGCTTATCAGTTCCGTATTTCAGAAATGATGAATTTTATGGCTTTTTACAATCCCAAGTACATCATTGGAGTTACCATTGGCTGTATGATTGCTAATTTCTTTAGCTTCGGACTGCTAGATGTTTTTGTTGGTGGTGGATCAACCTTGGTATTCCTCAGTCTAGGTGTTTGGCTTTTTGCAAAATACAGCAAAGATTACCTTTTTAACGGATTGATTCGAAAAGATCATTTCCTCTTTTCAATCCTATTTTCAATTTCTATGTTTACCATCGCTGCCGAGTTGAATATCGTAGCGCAATTACCATTTTTCCTTACTTGGTTTACAACAGGAATCGGTGAATTTGCCTCATTGATTGTTGGAGCGATTATTATTGGTAAAATTGATCGTCGCATCGATTTAAGCAAATAGAAAAAGATGAGCTGGGTGGCTATTACCTAGCTTTTTCTTATGGAAAATTTCTAAGGAAACTTGACAAGATTTTCTAACTATAGTATACTTTTTAAGTAAGCTGATTTAGCTCAGTTGGCAGAGCGCATCCATGGTAAGGATGAGGTCGCCGGTTCAATCCCGGCAATTAGCATGAAATAGACAGAAAAGCCCTTGATTTACAAGGGTTTTTGTTATGTCTGCCCCAAATCTGCCCCAAATTTTTCAAAGATATTTCTTATGTACCTGTGTAAATGAAATTAATACTTAATGAAAATCAAAGAGCAAACTAGGAAGCTAGCCGCAGATTGCTCAAAGCACTGCTTTGAGGTTGTAGATGAAACTGACGAAGTCAGTAACCATACATACGGTAAGGCGACGCTGCCGAAGTTTGAAGAGATTTTCGAAGAGTATAAAGAGTTTCGTCTGTTGACAAAAGTCATTCTCTTTAGTAGAATAGAAGATGCGATGAGTCGATAGGTAGTCTTCGGACTACTATTGAGCATAAGGAGGTCATAACGCAGGAGCGGACCTTGATGAGTTGTGTGAACCTGCTCATCACATGAAGATGCCTCTTAGTCCCTGGTCTAACGACTGGGGATTTTTATTTTCCAAAAATTGATGAAAATGCTTTGCAATTCATGGAAAAAGTAGTATAATACATCTATTATAGAAATTTTTAGAAAATTCCGAAAGAGGTTATTTATGGGATATACAGTTGCTGTAGTCGGCGCGACAGGTGCTGTCGGAGCTCAGATGATAAAAATGTTGGAAGAATCAACACTTCCAATCGATAAAATCCGTTTACTTGCTTCTGCACGTTCAGCAGGCAAGACTTTGAAATTTAAAGACCAAGATATTACGATTGAAGAAACAACTGAAACAGCTTTTGAAGGAGTTGATATTGCTCTCTTTTCAGCAGGTGGTTCTACATCTGCTAAGTATGCACCATACGCAGTGAAGGCTGGCGCGGTAGTAGTAGATAATACATCTTACTTCCGTCAAAATCCAGATGTTCCTTTGGTTGTTCCAGAGGTCAATGCTCACGCACTTGATGCTCACAATGGTATCATTGCCTGCCCTAACTGTTCAACAATCCAAATGATGGTGGCTCTTGAGCCAGTTCGCCAAAAATGGGGATTGGACCGTATCATTGTTTCAACTTACCAAGCCGTTTCAGGTGCTGGTATGGGAGCAATTCTTGAGACACAACGTGAACTTCGTGAAGTTTTAAATGATGGAGTGAAACCACGTGATTTGCATGCGGAAATCTTGCCTTCAGGTGGTGACAAGAAACACTATCCTATCGCCTTCAACGCTCTTCCACAAATTGATGTCTTCACTGATAATGATTACACTTACGAAGAGATGAAGATGACTAAAGAAACGAAAAAAATCATGGAAGATGATAGTATTGCAGTATCTGCAACATGCGTCCGTATTCCTGTTTTGTCAGCCCACTCTGAGTCAGTTTATATCGAAACAAAAGAAGTGGCTCCAATCGAAGAAGTGAAAGCAGCTATCGCAGCCTTCCCAGGTGCTGTTCTTGAAGATGATGTGGCTCATCAAATCTATCCTCAAGCCATCAATGCAGTGGGTTCACGTGATACCTTTGTTGGTCGTATCCGTAAAGACTTGGATGCAGAAAAAGGAATTCACATGTGGGTTGTTTCAGATAACCTTCTCAAAGGTGCTGCTTGGAACTCAGTTCAGATTGCAGAAACTCTTCATGAACGTGGCTTGGTTCGTGCAACAGCTGAATTGAAATTTGAATTAAAATAGTCATATTGTTTAGGAGTTCAGAAGAACTCCTTCTTTGAAATAGAGAGGTGTTTCTCATGTCTTATCAAGATTTAAAAGAGTGTAAAATCATCACGGCCTTCATTACCCCTTTCCACGAGGATGGTTCTATCAACTTTGATGCCATTCCAGCCTTGATTGAGCATTTGTTGGCCCATCACACAGACGGCATTCTTCTAGCTGGGACGACTGCAGAGAGTCCAACTTTGACCCACGATGAGGAGTTGGAACTATTTGCGGCTGTACAAAAGATTGTCAATGGACGTGTTCCTTTGATTGCAGGTGTAGGTACCAATGATACGCGAGACTCGATTGAGTTTGTCAAAGAAGTAGCAGAATTTGGTGGTTTTGCAGCTGGACTTGCTATCGTACCTTACTACAACAAACCTTCTCAAGAAGGTATGTACCAGCACTTTAAGGCGATTGCAGATGCTTCTGACCTACCAATTATTATCTATAACATTCCAGGTCGTGTGGTTGTCGAATTGACTCCAGAAACCATGCTTCGTTTGGCTGACCATCCAAATATCATCGGTGTCAAAGAATGTACTAGCTTGGCCAATATGGCTTACTTGATCGAGCACAAACCAGAAGAGTTCTTGGTCTATACTGGTGAAGATGGAGATGCTTTCCATGCCATGAACCTTGGTGCGGACGGGGTTATTTCTGTTGCATCCCATACAAATGGGGATGAGATGCACGAAATGTTCACTGCAATTGCAGAAAGCGATATGAAGAAAGCAGCGGCTATTCAGCGTAAATTCATTCCTAAAGTCAATGCTCTCTTCTCTTATCCAAGTCCTGCTCCTGTTAAGGCGGTTCTTAACTACATGGGATTTGAAGCTGGACCAACTCGTCTACCTCTTGTTCCAGCACCAGAAGAAGATGCCAAACGCATTATCAAGGTTGTTGTAGATGGCGACTACGAAGCAACTAAGGCAACTGTAACAGGTGTTTTAAGACCAGATTACTAATAAGACAATAAAATCCATGACCGAATGATCATGGATTTTTCTTATTTTCCTAAACAGAATTGGCTAAAGAGTTGGGTGATGAGTTCATCTGGAGCAGCATCACCTGTGATTTCTCCGAGGATTTCCCAAGTACGAGTCAAGTCAACTTGAAGCAAATCAACTGGCATAACTAGTTCCAGCCCTTCGTTAACAGCTTGTAGGCTTTCGACGGCCTTTTCAATTAAGGAAATATGACGGGCATTAGATAGGTAAGTAGCATCTTGCTCGACTAAACCAGCATTTTCAAAGAAGAGGTCGTTGATTTTCTCTTCAATCTTATCGATATTTTGATTTTTAAGAACTGAAATGCGGATGACATCTTCAGGAAGTTCCGAAGTTTCAATTGCTTCAGGAAGATCAGTTTTGTTAAGCAGAATAATGCGATTAGTATCTTGGCTGATTTCTAAGAGTTGGCGATCTTGGGTGGTCAGTGGTTCACTGGCATTTAACACAAGTAGTACCAAGTCAGCTTCCTTGAGGGCTTTTTTCGAACGTTCAACACCGATTTGTTCCACGATGTCATCTGTTTCACGAATGCCGGCTGTATCAATCAATTTGAGTGGGACACCATTGATGTTGACGTATTCTTCGATGACATCTCGAGTAGTACCAGCAATGTCTGTAACGATAGCCTTGTCCTCACGCAAGAGGTTGTTGAGCAGACTGGATTTCCCAACGTTGGGACGTCCGATGATAGCAGTGGAAATTCCTTCACGAAGAATTTTACCGCGACGGGCTGTTCTAAGAAGATTGGTTAGTAATTGCTCAAACTCCATAGTCTTCTCTCGGACAACAGCAGTAGTCGCTTCCTCAACATCGTCATACTCAGGATAGTCGATATTGACCTCAACTTGGGCAAGTGTGTTAAGGATTTCTTGACGGGTATTATTAATGAGGTCAGAAAGGGAACCATCCAATTGTTTGACCGCAATGTTCATGGCCTTGTCAGTCTTGGCACGGATGATGTCCATAACGGCTTCAGCCTGTGTCAAGTCTACACGACCGTTTAGAAAGGCACGTTTGGTAAATTCACCTGGTTCTGCCAACCGAGCTCCTTCACGAATCGCTAGCTGGAGAATCTCATTGGTCACCGCAATCCCACCGTGGGTGTTGATCTCGATAATATCCTCACGAGTGAAGGTTTTTGGAGATTTCATAGCCCCAACCATAACTTCGTCCATGACTTTTCCAGTCAGAGGGTCAACGATGTGACCATAGTTGAGAGTGTGGCTGGCAATCTTGCTCAAGTCTTTTCCTTTGAAAATCTTTTGCGCAATGGCAAAACTGTCTGTCCCGCTCAGGCGGACAATACCAATAGCCCCTTCACCTAGTGGAGTAGAGATAGCAGCGATGGTATCAAATTCACGTGTAATCATAATATTTCCTTTAATAAATAGCTCTTTTCTTAGAAATTTTTCCAAGTATCCTTTCAAATTGTAACAAATTTAGGTTATTTCTTCAATGGATGCTACTTGGAGATTGAAAAAGCCTAAGCAATTCTGCTTAAGCTAGCTTATTTGGTGCGCATTTCCCCTTGTGGGAAATAAGTTCCTTCTGGCATGTCATTGATGATGACATGGACAGCAGACTGAGGGGCTCCAGTGTTGCGGACAACAGCTTCCGTTACTTCCTTAGCAAGAGATTTCTTTTGCTCGAGCGTGCGTCCTTCAAATAAATCGATGCGTACAAATGGCATAATAGCTTCCTCCACTAGTTTTTGATTTCTTCTATTTTACCACATTTTGCCGTTTAAAGCTTAAGAAAATTATGATATACTAGAATGTAGCAAAAATTTAGAAATGGACGTGAAGCAAGAAACATGGCACAGTTGTATTATCGTTATGGGACCATGAACTCTGGTAAGACGATCGAGATTCTCAAGGTGGCCTATAACTATGAGGAGCAAGGAAAAGGTGTTGTCATTATGACCTCGGCTCTGGATACGCGTGACGGTGTTGGCTATGTGTCGAGTCGAATCGGTATGAAACGCCCTGCTCTTGCGATTGAGGAGACGACGGATATCTTTGGCTATATTCGAGACCTATCAGAAAAACCTTACTGTGTGCTGGTCGATGAGGCTCAGTTTCTCAAGCGTCACCATGTTTACGACTTAGCTCGTGTTGTGGACGAGTTAGACATACCCGTCATGGCTTTTGGTTTGAAAAATGACTTTCGGAATGAATTGTTTGAAGGTTCCAAATATCTCTTGCTTTTAGCAGACAAGATTGATGAGATTAAGACCATCTGTCAGTATTGTAAGAAAAAGGCGACTATGGTTTTGCGTACGCAGGACGGTTTGCCTGTTTATGATGGAGAACAGATCCAGATTGGTGGTAATGAAACCTATATCTCAGTTTGCCGTAAACATTATTTTGCCCCTGAAATCAATAAGGAGAATGAAGAAAAATGAACATCTATGATCAACTACAAGCTGTAGAAGACCGTTATGAAGAATTAGGAGAATTGCTGAGTGACCCAGATGTAGTATCTGACACTAAGCGTTTCATGGAGCTTTCAAAGGAGGAAGCTTCAACTCGTGATACGGTAACAGCCTACCGTGAGTATAAGCAAGTCCTTCAAAACATCGTCGATGCTGAAGAGATGATTAAGGAATCAGGTGGAGATGCTGACTTGGAAGAAATGGCCAAGCAAGAACTCAAAGATGCCAAGGCTGAAAAAGAAGAATACGAAGAAAAACTAAAAATCTTGCTCCTTCCTAAAGACCCAAACGATGACAAGAATATCATCCTTGAAATCCGTGGCGCTGCTGGTGGAGACGAAGCAGCACTTTTCGCTGGTGACCTCCTAACCATGTACCAAAAGTATGCGGAAGCCCAAGGTTGGCGCTTTGAAGTTATGGAAGCCTCTATGAATGGTGTAGGTGGTTTCAAAGAAGTGGTTGCCATGGTTTCAGGTCAGTCAGTTTACTCTAAACTCAAGTACGAATCAGGTGCCCACCGTGTGCAACGTGTTCCTGTGACAGAAAGCCAAGGTCGTGTCCATACATCAACTGCCACAGTTCTTGTCATGCCTGAAGTCGAAGAAGTAGAATACGATATTGATCCAAAAGACCTTCGTGTTGACATCTATCACGCATCTGGTGCTGGTGGACAGAACGTCAATAAGGTTGCGACTGCCGTTCGTATTGTACACTTACCAACCAATATCAAGGTTGAGATGCAGGAAGAACGTACCCAGCAGAAAAACCGTGAGAAGGCCATGAAAATCATCCGTGCACGCGTTGCTGACCACTTTGCTCAGATTGCACAAGATGAACAAGACGCTGAGCGTAAGTCAACAATCGGTACTGGTGACCGTTCAGAACGAATTCGTACTTATAACTTCCCACAAAACCGTGTCACAGACCACCGTATCGGCTTAACTCTCCAAAAACTAGATACCATCTTGTCTGGTAAATTGGATGAAGTTGTGGACGCCTTGGTACTTTATGACCAAACACAAAAATTAGAAGAATTAAATAATTAATGAAATTAGCTCAATTATTTTCAGATTTTGAAGAAGAGTTGATAAGACAAGGAGAGGAAGCAGAAAGCCTCTCTTTTGTCTATCGTAGCCTGAAAAATCTCTCTTTTACTGACTTTGTCTTTGCCCTCCAGCAGGAAGTGACGAAAGAGGAAGAAGTTTTTGTTAAAGGAATTTTCCAACAGTTAGCAGCTCATAAACCGCCACAGTACATCATTGGACAGGCAGATTTTTATGGAATGCAGTTAAAAGTTGATGAACGAGTTTTGATTCCTCGTCCAGAGACAGAGGAGTTGGTGGAACTTATCCTGGATGAAAATCCTGAGACGAATCTTTCAGTTCTTGATATTGGGACTGGAAGTGGAGCCATTGCCCTTGCATTAGCAAAAAACAGTCCAGCTTGGTCGGTGACGGCAGCAGATATTTCCCAAGAGGCCCTTGCCCTTGCATACGAGAACGCTAGAAATCAAAAATTTAATATATTTTTTAAAAAATCGGATTGTTTTGCAGAAATTTCTGAAAAATATGATATAATTGTATCCAATCCACCCTATATCTCTCGTGAAGATGAGTCAGAGGTAGGCTTGAATGTTTTGCACTCAGAACCTCATCTAGCCCTCTTTGCAGACGAGGATGGCCTAGCTATTTACCGTAGAATTGCGGAAGATGCAAAGGACTATCTCAAGGAAGGTGGTAAGATTTACCTTGAAATTGGATTCAAGCAAGGTCAAAGTGTTCCTGAACTTTTTAGGAAACATCTTCCTGAAAAACGAGTACGAACACTCAAGGACCAGTTTGGTCAAGATAGGATGGTTGTCGTTGATGATAAACAAGATTAGACAAGAATTAGAAAAGGGAGGGGCTGTTGTTCTGCCAACTGAGACAGTTTACGGTCTTTTTGCCAAGGCTCTAGACGAAAAAGCAGTTGATCATGTTTACCAGCTCAAACGTCGTCCTAGAGATAAGGCGCTCAATCTAAATATCGCCTCTCTAGAGGACATATTGCACTTTTCAAAGAATCAGCCAGCTTATCTACCAAAACTTGTCGAGATCTTTTTACCAGGTCCCTTGACCATTATTCTCGAAGCCAATGGCAGAGTTCCCTACTGGGTCAATTCTGGCCTTTCAACTGTTGGATTTCGGATGCCCAGTCACCCTATCACACTGGATTTGATTCGAGAGACAGGTCCCTTGATTGGACCTTCTGCCAATATCTCAGGTCAGTCAAGTGGAGTGTCCTTTGGTCAGATTCTAGAGGATTTTGACCAAGAGGTTCTGGGTCTTCAAGACGATGTTTTTCTAACTGGACAGGATTCAACTATTTTGGACTTGTCTGGAGACAAGGTGAAAATCTTACGTCAAGGAGCCATTAAGCGAGAAGATATTCTTGCTCGGTTGCCAGAGATTTCTTTTGAGGAGGAATGAGATGCTAAGAGATTTGCAAGAAACAGATGTGAAAGCTATATGTGACATCAACCAAGAGGCTTTGGGTTATTCTTTTAGTCCAGAGGAAACGGCTAGCCAACTAGCTAGACTGTCTCAGGATTTACATCATTTCCTACTTGGCTATGAGGATGCAGCTAATCATGTCTTACTTGGATATGTCCACGCTGAAGTTTATGAATCTCTCTATTCCAAAGCAGGATTTAATATCTTAGCCTTAGCGGTTTCACCTCAAGTACAAGGTCAAGGTATTGGTAAAAGCTTACTACAAGGGTTGGAGCAAGAAGCAAAAAGACGTGGCTATGGGTTTATCCGCTTAAACTCTGCCGATCATCGTCTGGGTGCTCATGCATTTTATGAAAAAGTTGGTTATACTTGTGATAAAATGCAGAAACGATTTATTCGCATCTTTTAGTTTATTTTCTTAAACTAAAGGACCTGTCACACTATAAAGGAGAAGACCTATGATTTTTGACAAAGACGATTTTAAAGCATACGATGCTGATCTCTGGAATGCTATTGCCAAAGAAGAAGAACGCCAACAAAATAACATTGAATTGATTGCTTCGGAAAACGTTGTTTCCAAGGCTGTTATGGCAGCTCAAGGGTCTATCTTGACGAATAAATATGCCGAAGGCTACCCGGGCCGCCGTTACTATGGTGGAACTGATGTGGTAGATGTGGTAGAAACTCTAGCCATTGAACGTGCAAAAGAAATTTTCGGTGCTAAATTCGCCAACGTCCAACCTCACTCAGGAAGCCAAGCCAACTGTGCTGCTTACATGGCCTTGATTGAGCCAGGTGATACCGTTATGGGGATGGATTTGGCTGCAGGTGGACACTTGACTCACGGAGCTCCTGTCAGCTTCTCAGGTCAAACTTATAACTTTGTGTCTTATAGTGTGGACCCTGAAACAGAACTCTTGGACTTTGATGCTATCTTGAAACAAGCTCAAGAAGTAAAACCAAAATTGATTGTAGCAGGTGCTTCAGCCTATTCTCAAATTATCGACTTCTCAAAATTCCGTGAAATTGCGGATGCTGTTGGGGCGAAGCTCATGGTGGACATGGCTCATATTGCTGGTTTGGTGGCGGCTGGTCTTCACCCAAGTCCAGTACCATACGCTCATATCACTACAACAACTACCCACAAAACCCTTCGTGGACCACGTGGTGGTTTGATTTTGACTAATGACGAAGAACTGGCCAAGAAAATTAACTCAGCAATTTTCCCGGGTATTCAGGGTGGTCCTTTGGAGCATGTTGTTGCAGCTAAGGCAGTTTCATTCAAAGAAGTTTTGGATCCAGCCTTCAAGGAATATGCTACTAATGTTATCAAAAACAGCAAGGCTATGGCAGATGTCTTCTTGCAAGACCCTGATTTCCGTATCATTTCTGGTGGAACTGAAAACCACCTCTTCCTAGTGGATGTAACCAAGGTTGTAGAAAACGGAAAAGTTGCTCAAAACTTGCTGGATGAAGTCAATATTACCCTAAATAAAAACTCAATCCCTTACGAAACCTTGTCACCATTCAAGACAAGTGGTATTCGTATTGGAGCAGCAGCCATTACTGCACGTGGATTTGGTGAAGAAGAAAGTCGCAAAGTGGTTGAACTCATCATTAAAACCCTTAAGAATGCAGAAAATGAAGCTGTCTTAGAAGAAGTGAGAAGTGAAGTCAAAGCGTTGACAGATGCCTTCCCGTTATACGAGGACTAAAATTTTTATGGACATTTATATTAAGAAAGCTATTATCCATCAGTTCAGTCCGGATGATACCGAGCTGTTCTTAGCGGATAAGTTTCTCAATATCACTCCAAAAATCGAAGAATACCTGCGTAAAAAAATTGAACGTGTGTATTCAGATGAAGCTAAGACTGGGATTTTCGAAGAAGAAAATCCCTTCTTCAATCACATCACAGACGATTTGTTGGAGACATCAGTAACACTGGCTAATCTCTGGAAAGAGGAGTTCAGCATTTCCGAAAATCTCAAGACCAATGACTTGATTTTTGTGCAATTTTCTAAAGAAGGTGTAGAACATTTTGCTTTCTTACGAATTGCCCTGCGGGAGACCTTGACCCACCTTGGAGGAGAGGTTGATAATCCAATCAAGCTGACTCAGAATAACCTGCCTGGATTTGGAACAGGGGCTGATGAGGCCTTGGTGGTTAATCTTCAAAGTCGTAAGTACCATCTGATTGAAAAACGAATCAAGTACAACGGGGCTTTCGTGAACTATTTTTCAGAGAATCTCCTAGCTGTCGCCCCTAAGATTTCACCTAAGAAATCTATCAAGGAACTAGAAAAAACGGCTCAGAGAATTGCTGAGACTTTTAACACAGATGATTTTCAATTTCAATCTAAGGTCAAATCAGCGATTTTCAACAATCTTGAAGAAAGCAATGAATTATCACCTGAGAAACTGGCTAATGACCTTTTTGACAACAATCTGACGGCTCGTTTGAGCTTTATTGACCAAGTCAAAGAAGCCGTACCAGAGCCAGTTCAGTTTGATGAAATTGATGCCAGTCGCCAATTAAAGAAATTTGAAAACCAAAAACTCTCCTTGTCAAATGGAATTGAGCTCATTGTTCCCAATAATGTCTATCAAGATGCTGAGTCTGTTGAGTTTATCCAAAATGACAATGGAACCTACTCTATCTTAATCAAAAATATCGAGGATATTCAAAGTAAATAATGTTTAAACGAATTCGAAGAGTGCTTGTACTAGCAGTCTTCCTTTTTGCTGGCTATAAAGCTTACCGCGTTCACCAAGATGTCAAGCAGGTCATGACCTATCAACCCATGGTTCGCGAAATCTTGAGTGAAAAAGACACCCCAGCAAACGAAGAGCTTGTGCTCGCTATGATTTATACCGAAACAAAAGGAAAAGAAGGCGATGTCATGCAGTCCAGTGAGTCTGCAAGTGGTTCAACCAATACCATCAATGATAATGCGTCTAGCATTCGGCAAGGTGTGCAAACTTTGACCGACAATCTCTATCTAGCCCAGAAGAAGGACGTTGATGTCTGGACGGCTGTGCAAGCCTATAATTTTGGACCTGCCTATATCGATTTTATTGCCCAAAATGGCAAAGAAAATACTCTAGCACTAGCCAAACAGTACTCCCGTGATACAGTTGCTCCCTTGCTGGGTAATGCCACTGGAAAAACTTATAGTTATATTCACCCCATTTCTATTTTTCATGGTGCTGAACTTTACGTAAATGGGGGGAACTATTACTATTCTAGACAGGTACAACTCAACCTTTACATCATCAAATGTTTCACTCTCTTTTCAACATCTGGCTAGTCCAGGTGTTTTTGTTATAAGTTTTCTTTAAGATAGATATATTACTCTAGAAAGGTAAAGGAGGGAATTCCCTATGAGAAAGAAACTCTTTCTGACCAGTGCTGCGGTTTTGTGGGCAGTAACAGCTATGAATAGCGTCCATGCAGCAACAGATGTTCAAAAAGTTATCGATGAAACCTACGTCCAACCCGAATATGTCCTAGGTTCTTCATTGTCTGAAGACCAAAAAAATCAAACCCTTAAAAAACTAGGCTACAATGCCTCAACAGACACCAAAGAACTCAAGACCATGACACCTGATGTCTATTCTAAGATTATGAATGTGGCTAATGACTCTAGTTTACAGTTGTATTCATCAGCCAAGATTCAAAAACTAGGTGACAAATCACCACTTGAGGTCAAGATTGAAACACCAGAAAACATCACGAAGGTGACTCAGGATATGTACCGCAATGCAGCAGTAACTTTAGGTGTTGAACACGCCAAAATCACTGTAGCAGCTCCTATTCCAGTTACAGGTGAGAGTGCTTTAGCAGGGATCTATTATTCGCTAGAAGCTAATGGAGCTAAGGTGCCGCAAGCCAATAAAGACTTGGCTCAAGAAGAGTTGAAGGCTTTGTCAGATATCAATGCTGAAAACAAGGACAAGTCAGGCTATGATGCTAATAAATTAAATGTTGCCCTAGCTGATATCAAGTCAGGACTAGCCAAAGCTAAAGAAAGCAAGGGAAATCTGACAGAAGAAGATGTCCGCAAAATCGTTGAAGATACCTTGAAAAATTACAAACTCGATCAGGTTATAACAGGAAACCAGATCAATATCATCATCAATTTTGCTTTAAATCTCTCAAAGAGTGATATCCTCAGCAATGCAGACTTCACTAAAACCCTGAATGACCTGAAACAAAGCATCGTATCACAAGCTGGAGACAGTTTTAAAAATATCAACCTTAACTTTGATGCGGATAAGGCACTAGAGGACGGTGGGAACTTCTTAAGCTCCCTTTGGCAGGCCATTGTCAACTTCTTCAAGAGTTTTGGTTCTTAAGAAATTTCATGGTATAATAGATGGTAACCGTAACGTTGCCGTCTTTTTTGTCGGCCAATAGAAAGAGAAGAGAATGTTAAAGAAAAATGATATTGTAGAAGTTGAAATTGTTGACTTGACCCATGAAGGAGCAGGAGTTGCCAAGGTGGATGGTTTGGTATTTTTTGTTGAGAATGCTTTACCAAGCGAAAAAATACTCATGCGTGTCCTCAAAGTCAATAAAAAGATTGGCTTTGGGAAGGTTGAAGAATACCTTGTCCAATCACCACACCGTAATCAAGATCTAGATTTGGCTTACCTGCGTTCAGGAATCGCGGATTTAGGTCATCTTGCCTATCCAGAACAGCTCAAATTTAAAACCAAGCAAGTCAAGGACAGTCTCTACAAGATTGCTGGAATTGCAGATGTAGAAGTTACTGAAACGCTAGGTATGGAACATCCAGTTAAGTATCGTAACAAGGCGCAGGTGCCAGTTCGTCGAGTGAATGGTGTCTTGGAAACAGGATTTTTCCGTAAGAATTCCCATGACCTCATGCCTCTAGAAGATTTCTTTATCCAGGATCCTGTGATTGATGAGGTAGTAGTAGGACTACGTGACTTGCTCCGTCGTTATGACCTGAAACCTTATGATGAAAAGGAACAAGCTGGCTTGATTCGTAATCTTGTGGTGCGTCGTGGACACTATTCTGGACAAATAATGGTAATTTTGGTAACAACTCGTCCAAAAGTTTTTCGTGTTGACCAATTGATTGAACAACTGATTAAGCAGTTCCCAGAGATTGTCTCTGTTATGCAAAGTATCAATGACCAGAACACTAATGCTATTTTTGGTAAGGAATGGCGTACGCTTTATGGACAAGACTTTATCACTGACCAGATGTTGGGAAATGACTACCAAATCGCTGGACCCGCTTTTTACCAAGTCAATACTGAAATGGCGGAGAAGCTCTATCAAACAGCCATTGAGTTTGCAGCATTAAAATCAGATGATGTGGTTATTGATGCCTACTCTGGTATCGGGACGATTGGCCTCTCTGTTGCGAAACACGTCAAAGAAGTCTATGGTGTTGAAGTGATTCCAGAAGCGGTTGAGAATAGCAAGAAGAATGCCCAACTGAACAATATTTTAAACGCCCACTATGTCTGTGACACAGCTGAAAATGCCATGAAGAATTGGCTTAAGGAAGGAATTCAACCAACCGTTATCTTGGTTGATCCTCCACGCAAGGGATTAACCGAAAGCTTTATCAAAGCAAGCGCCCAAACAGGAGCAGACCGTATTGCCTATATCTCCTGCAATGTCGCAACCATGGCGCGTGATATCAAACTCTACCAAGAATTGGGATACGATTTGAAGAAAGTCCAGCCGGTGGATCTTTTTCCACAAACGCACCATGTTGAGGCGGTAAGTTTGCTAGTCAAGGAGTAAAACGACGAAGATTAGCATTTACTTCCGCCCATGCGATAGCTGTCCGTGATTGACAAGTGCTAGCACGCAGACAGAACGGAGATAGCGAACCGCTGAGTGTGTCGCTCTGCTCGTAAAAGCTTAGAAACCTTTGAACGAAAGGGATAATGAAAGCCTTGATTGCAAGGCTTTTTGCTTTATGGTGGGTAAGTATCAGAGTGAGAAAATTTTTGGAATGAGTAGAAGTGATAGCTAGAAATTATCAGTTTCTATTTCCATTTACCCTGTGGGTACGTGTTTGTTTCCATTGACAAGGAGTTTGTGGGAATAGAAATGTACCCACCTTGTTTGAATCAAGTGAAGTGTAGTTGAAGGAAATCTGTTGAAAGCAATACTTCATTTTACCGAATAAGTAATAATTTAGGCAACTTCAAATCGATAAAAAAAAACTATTTTAAAGGTTAAGAGTAGACAAAAATTGTCCACTCTTTTTTGCAAACTCAATTTATCAATAAATGAAATGAGGGAATGTAAAATGAAATATTTTGAGGTTGAGTTAGAAAATCCTGATGAATTTTTAAAACTACAAACAGAAGATTTTGTGAAAGCTAATCGCTTGCTACTAAGGAAGATAATCCAGAGCGTTACAGTCTATGAAGAAAACTTCGTCATATCCTTTAAATCTGGCATCGAATTGGAAGTATGAGTCTCATTCCATAACTTTTATATTGAACATATCATCTTGTTGTGTTATACTATAAATTGATATAAACAAAGATGTAGGAGGAACCGAAACTATGACAGCCTCAATGCGTTTAAGATAAGCTGGCAATAAAAAAAGCAGAATCTATACCCGATGATAGGCTTTTTTGTTGTGCTTATTTATACGATATTGAGCATTCATTAGTTACGGTGAGGATATTGGTTATTTAACTATACCTTTATTTAACTATGTCTTTAATATGAATGTTTCCAAATTGTATGTATGCAGACCAAAAGCCACATTGTGGGGTTTGGCCTGCATTTTTTATTGCCTAGAATGCTATTCAAAATAGAAATTCAAGCAAAATAATATGCAGGAGATAATATAAATGGAAAAATACAACAATTGGAAACGAAAATTTTATGCAATATGGGCAGGGCAAGCAGTATCATTAATCACTAGTGCCATCCTGCAAATGGCGATTATTTTTTACCTTACAGAAAAAACAGGATCTGCGATGGTCTTGTCTATGGCTTCATTAGTAGGTTTTTTACCCTATGCGATTTTGGGACCTGCCATTGGTGTGCTAGTGGATCGTCATGATAGGAAGAAGATAATGATTGGTGCCGATTTAATTATCGCAGCAGCTGGTGCAGTGCTTGCTATTGTTGCATTCTGTATGGAGCTACCTGTCTGGATGATTATGATAGTATTGTTTATCCGTAGCATTGGAACAGCTTTTCATACCCCAGCACTCAATGCGGTTACACCACTTTTAGTACCAGAAGAACAGCTAACGAAATGCGCAGGCTATAGTCAGTCTTTGCAGTCTATAAGCTATATTGTTAGTCCGGCAGTTGCAGCACTCTTATACTCCGTTTGGGATTTAAATGCTATTATTGCCATCGACGTATTGGGTGCTGTGATTGCATCTATTACGGTAGCAATTGTACGTATACCTAAGCTGGGTAATCAAGTGCAAAGTTTAGAACCAAATTTCATAAGGGAGATGAAAGAAGGAGTTGTGGTTCTGAGACAAAACAAAGGATTGTTTGCCTTATTACTCTTAGGAACACTATATACTTTTGTTTATATGCCAATCAATGCACTATTTCCTTTAATAAGCATGGAACACTTTAATGGAACGCCTGTGCATATTTCTATTACGGAAATTTCCTTTGCATTTGGGATGCTAGCAGGAGGCTTATTATTAGGAAGATTAGGGGGCTTCGAAAAGCATGTATTACTAATAACAAGTTCATTTTTTATAATGGGGACCAGTTTAGCCGTTTCGGGAATACTTCCTCCAAATGGATTTGTAATATTCGTAGTTTGCTGTGCAATAATGGGGCTTTCGGTGCCATTTTATAGCGGTGTGCAAACAGCTCTTTTTCAGGAGAAAATTAAGCCTGAATATTTAGGACGTGTATTTTCTTTGATCGGAAGTATCATGTCACTTGCTATGCCAATTGGGTTAATTCTTTCTGGATTCTTTGCTGATAAAATCGGTGTAAATCATTGGTTTTTACTATCAGGTATTTTAATTATTGGCATTGCTATAGTTTGCCAAATGATAACTGAGGTTAGAAAATTAGATTTAAAATAAACAATATTGGAGGAATATTTATGTATCTTATTTTCATGTAACTCTTCCTGCTAAAATCGCAGGGTTTTCCCTGCATACAAGCAAATGAAAGCATGCGATTATAGACAGGAGGAAATGTTATGGAATTAATATTAAAAGCAAAAGACATTCGTGTGGAATTCAAAGGACGCGATGTTTTAGATATAAATGAATTAGAAGTATATGATTATGACCGTATTGGTTTAGTAGGAGCAAATGGTGCTGGAAAAAGCACTTTACTCAGGGTACTTTTAGGAGAATTAACTCCCCCAGGATGTAAAATGAATCGTCTGGGTGAACTTGCCTATATTCCCCAGTTGGACGAAGTAACTCTGCAGGAGGAAAAAGATTTTGCACTTGTAGGCAAGCTAGGTGTTGAGCAATTAAATATACAGACTATGAGCGGTGGTGAAGAAACAAGGCTTAAAATAGCACAGGCCTTATCGGCACAGGTTCATGGTATTTTAGCGGATGAACCTACGAGCCATTTAGACCGTGAAGGAATTGATTTTCTAATAGGACAGCTAAAATATTTTACAGGTGCACTGTTAGTTATTAGCCATGACCGCTATTTTCTTGATGAAATAGTAGATAAAATATGGGAACTGAAAGATGGCAAAATCACTGAGTATTGGGGAAACTATTCTGATTATCTTCGTCAGAAAGAGGAAGAACGTAAGAGCCAAGCTGCAGAATACGAACAATTTATTGCGGAACGTGCCCGATTGGAAAGGGCTGCGGAGGAAAAGCGAAAACAGGCTCGTAAAATAGAACAGAAGGCAAAAGGTTCTTCAAAGAAAAAAAGTACTGAAGACGGAGGGCGTTTAGCTCATCAAAAATCAATAGGAAGTAAGGAAAAAAAGATGTATAATGCTGCTAAAACCCTAGAGCACAGGATTGCGGCCTTAGGAAAAGTAGAAGCTCCGGAAGGCATTCGCAGAATTCGTTTCAGGCAAAGTAAAGCATTGGAGCTCCATAATCCATACCCTATAGTCGGTGCAGAAATTAATAAAGTATTTGGGGATAAGGCTCTGTTTGAAAATGCATCTTTTCAAATTCCGTTAGGAGCAAAAGTGGCGTTAACTGGTGGTAATGGAATCGGAAAAACAACTTTAATCCAAATGATCTTAAACCATGAAGAAGGAATTTCTATTTCGCCTAAGGCAAAAATAGGTTACTTTGCACAGAATGGTTACAAGTACAACAGTAATCAGAATGTTATGGAGTTTATGCAGAAGGATTGTGACTACAATATATCAGAAATTCGTTCAGTGCTAGCATCTATGGGGTTCAAACAGAACGATATTGGAAAAAGTTTATCTGTTTTAAGCGGTGGAGAAATTATAAAATTGTTGCTTGCTAAAATGCTCATGGGTAGATATAACATCCTAATAATGGATGAAGCCAGTAACTTCCTTGACATACCAAGTTTAGAGGCTTTGGAAATACTAATGAAGGAGTACACCGGAACTATCGTGTTTATCACCCACGATAAACGATTACTCGAAAATGTAGCAGATGTAGTTTATGAAATTAGAGATAAGAAAATAAATCTGAAACATTAAATTTAAGGTAGTCGCTGGTCAGTATAGTCTGTTCTGGTTGGCGACTCCATTGTTAAAGAGTATAAAGACTTTAGATTTTATGAATATTAAAAATAGGAACAGTCAATTGAACTGCTCCTATTTTTCTGCTAAATATATTGTAGTTTTCTTATATGTATAATGATAGATTAGCGGATTCTCATCTACGGTACTTACTTCAAATATGAAGAAGTGATCGCGGTTATCTCTGGACTTTTCCTTATTGAGGACAAAGTAATTCTTACGTGAAGTCGCCATTGTTTTTAGGATATCATCAGTTAGGAAGGTCAATGGAATATTCATGTTAGAGTAGCGGTAGAAGTCACGTTCAAAATCTTGGTAGCTCTCGCTATAATAGTCCATTTGTAGGTGATTACGCTGAAACTCAAGCTGATTCATAGAGCACCTCCTCGACAAGTTCAATACTAATAATGTCTTTTAATTTCAAATTGATGTGACCTGTTGTAGTTTTTATCAAAATGAAATCTTTGGTCAGACTTGGTATTGTTCCAGTGTAGGAAACACGCTTGTTTTTTTCAATCACTTGAATGCGTGTGCGTAGCTGCCCGGCGTATACTTGACTGAGGAGTAATAATTTCTTCTCTAGTGATAAGTCAGACATGTACGTTACTTTGTTTGTATCATCAGAGAGTGCTGATGCATGTTCAGATAGGAAAAAGCCCATCCATTTTTGCATCTTTGTATCCTGGTACTCTCTTGCTGATTGAAATGGTAAATATGAACGGTCAATCATATCAAATCCTTTCTATGCAGAGGCAAGGGTATTTTTATCAAATTGAATCGTAAAACCTTGAATTCCCCCACCTGTGTAACATTCTTTAAAGCGATTGATTACCTCAGTATAGATTATCACAGATGAGCTTGTTGGCTTAATGCTAAATGTAAATTCCAATGGTAATCGGTTTTCAGATTTAGCATGTACTAGTCGTATCGATATTTCAGTTGTTTTGAGTTTTCTCTGACGAAGTTTTGAAGTTGCTGTTTCAACGATTCCATGTAAAAATCTTTCAAGCATTTCAATATCATTACATCCTTTGCTACGGATTTCTGAAAATTGTACTGTATTTTTTTCTTGTTTCATTTTAATCCCTCCAATCCACCCGCGGAATGACCACCGATAAGTTTACTGCGTTCAATATTTCTGGAACCTTCAGTTAGGACGGTTCCTTTTTGTATGGCTAAAAAACCAAACTGTTCTCTGACAACATCAATAGCTGTCTGAAGTCTATTATCTTTTTCAATTTGTTCTACATCATCAAAGAGTGATAGTAGAGTATAGCTTTCATCTACGAAGCCACTATAAGATACACCAATTTGTCTCACTGCACCAGAGGTGTATTTTTTCGGAATAATACAAGTACATGACTCACCATTGTTTTGGGGAGATTTGCGGGTTCAATTTTATTCTGAGCATTTATAGATTTTTTCATCTCAGTCCTAGAATAGCCAATATGAATAGAAACGACAGTAGTCAATACTAGGGCTACTGTTCCGTTCCACAGTATCATTTAAAAATCATTTTCACACCCTTTCGTCTATTAGTATAGAAGAAAGCTCTCAGCACATGTCGAGTGTGTAAGCTTGTTAGTGAAACGTAGCTAATCCTCAAAAGGTTCACCCAAACCTTTTGAGTCCCACAAACGCATCACGTTGAGGCGGTATCACTGCTTGTACGAGCTGAAGCATCAGCGAAGTAGAAGCAGATGCTCCGCCCATGGGATAGGACTCGGAGAATGAGGAGGGAATATGATGAGATGATACAGAAAGCCTGAACTGATCAGGTGACGTGCTTATTTACATTAGCCTAATGATGAAAATAGAAAGATTATCGATGGTTATATTGGAATTGTACCAAAATGATTATTCTAAAGATATAGTCGCGTTTGATTCAATAAAAGAGGGGAAAACTTTTGTAGCTCAAATCCCTGGATATACTTTAGAAACAGAAGATGGATTTGAAGTAGAGTTTTTTAATCCTACAAATCTACCAGACTATCTGGAAATTATCTATAACGGAAACATTGTACCTTTGTCTAAATTTATGTTTGATCCTGAGGAAAATGTTGACATTATTTGGAAAGAAATCTCGAATCTATCCGAACCAAACGAAAAAGTAATTGAAGGCTATTCCAAAATCGATGCCTATGTTGTTAACAACGATGAAGTTAAAACCTATGTGGAAGCAAGAGAAGCGAACTATCGGCAGGCAAAAGACTTTCTAGAATGCAGTGGATATGAAGTAGACAGAAGCTTTTTCAGAAGTGAAGACGGTGAAGCGATTCTCTACAGAAAAAAAGGTGCAGAAGATTGGCATTTCTTGTGTTACTTAGACCCAATATTTTTAGAGATTGAAGATGTAGAGGGATATGTTAAAGAAGAGGTTGGAGAAATTCAATAGTCAACCAAAGTTCCTTATCAGCATGTAGATTTGCTAGTAAAATCGTCAAATCCTTGTAACAAAGGGGGTTAAGAGAACCCTTGAGTGTAAGCCGTTTTCTTGTTTAGAGGGGACGTATTAGAGTAGCCGCTCATAATTTATACTAGACCTGATAACTTATTTGAGATAGATTTTATTTCTATAAATACTGTGGAAATTTTTTAATACCAAAGATTTAAAGTTACTGTGTTAAAAAACCTCCCCACTTTTAAACTAATGTATTATAAAAATCAGTTGACATAAGTGTTACACCTGTGATAGAATTGACTTGAGGTGAAGAAAATGGCAACAGATAAAAATAGAATAATGATTAGCTTGGATGATAAAAATTTAGAGAAACTTGAAAATTTAGTAGAAGATGCTAGAGATAGAAGAGGAATGCGACTAACAAAGTCCCAAGTTATTGAATTACTCCTAAATACCGTTGATTATTTCGATGATATTATGGGAGCTATTTACTCAAAAAAATAACAGCGAAAATGCTATTATTTTTTTTACAAATAGGTGCAACACTAGTGATATAGGAGTGATAAAATGGTTGTTTATATTAGACAAAGTAAATTACCAAATGAGGTTTCAATTAATAAATACAATGCTCAAGTAGGTGCCTACTTACAAGGAGAAGAAGTTGTTTTATATCAATCTTTTTCTGAAATAAAACAGTTAACAAGCGATGATGCAGTTATAGATTATATAACGGAGACCAGAGCATTACTAAAAATGATGGGGTTAAACGTTCCGGTTTACGACTATCCTATTGAGCTTAAAGAGTTTTATGGTCGAAAGATTTATGCAGGTGTTTTAGGAGAGATTGTAAATATACCTGATAATTGGGGAAAATTTATTAAACCTAAAGCTGGATCAAAAGTCTTTACAGGAAGAGTTGTTAATGGAACCCGTGATTTGATAGGTATTGGTCTACCTTTCGACTATCCTATATGGATTAGTGAGGTTGTAGAATTCATAGCAGAATGGCGTTGTTTTGTGTTAGATGGTAGCGTATTAGATGTTCGCCCCTATACAGGTGATTATCATGCACAATTTGATCCTAGTGTAATTGATGAAGCCATATCATGTTGGAAAGATGCTCCAATAGCTTATGGACTAGATATCGGTGTCACTCGTGATGGCAGAACACTTGTAGTTGAAGTGAATGATGGTTATGCATTGGGAAATTATGGACTATCTCCTTTAAACTCAATCAATTTTCATAAAGCTAGATGGAAAGAAATGGTAAAACCTTATTTTGAAAAAAATGATGTCTTTACTATGCCTGAAAATGAAAATATAAGTTTCTAAAAGGAACAGAAATAAATCTGTGTAACTGCAACGAGTAAGTTGCAGTTTTTTGTTTGGAATAATGATATAATAGGTTAAGAAAATAATGAAAACGCTATATATTTGAAAATTGTTTAGAAAGTAGAAAGTATGAAAACAATCGACATGATTATTAAATCATCAACTTGAATTATAAAAAAAGGAGTACTAACATGCCGAAATATACCGACGAAGATATTAGAAAATTAAATAAAATCACATTAAAAATTGCTGGTGATTATTTAGGTATAAGTTCACAGGCAGTTGCTATAGGTCTTAGAAATAATTTTCTCCCAATTGGTTTTGCTATTCATAACGAAGAAAGAGACAGACGTTTCACTGAGAGTTGGTCATATCATATTATTGCTGAAAGAATGATTTCATACAATCACGGTAAGCTATCTGAGATCCGTGTTGAAAATATTGAAACTAGTTTAGATAAAATTATAGAGGAATTTAACGGTTTAAAACAAGATTTACTTTTTATATTAAGCGAAAATGCAGAAGTGAAGAATTAGAGGTTTTTGAATTTGCGTTTTCGCTTGGTAAATATAAAAACGGTGATGTAAAATATAAGGGTAAAGGTGTTTCAAATGAAGATGATAAAGACCTTTTCTAGAGAAGAACTCTATGAAGAAATCTGGGAAATAAGTGCAAAACAAGTTTCATTGAAATATGATTTAAGCTATTCAGACTTACTCAAGAAATGCAAAGAATTTGAAATCCCAATTCCAAATGGTAGTTATTGGTATCGTAAGAATACTGGACAAGATTTAAGTGAACTTATTGTGCCATTACCACAAAATGTCGTAAATGAAGTTAATATTGATAGAAGAAGTCTAAAGAATAATAGAATAAAACCTGCTAAACATAAAGAGGTGAGTTCGGAAGATAAAAATAAAGATATTTTTAAACTTGATACAACTAGTATAAGAAGTTCATTATCATTTTTAGAGGACGATAAAATAGAGCGTATTATTGAAACAGTTTCAAATCTAAACCAGTCTCCAAATAAGAGGTTACATAAATCTGTAGCTGATCTAAGAGATAAAATTGTAGAGTGGAATAAGAGGGAAAAAGCTGCTTCTTATCCTTACTTTGATCCTAGACACAGATATAATGATTTAAAAGAACCTAAATTTGTAAAAAATATTTCACTAAATTCACTTCCTCGTTTATATCGCTTTTTAGATATACTGTTTACTGTAATTGAAAGAATCGGTGATAATGTAACTTCAAAATTGGATATTCAAATTGATAAGGATATTGTTCGTTTTGATGTTATAGAATCAACAGACAAAGTAAGTCATGAATTAACGAAAGAAGAAGCTAAAGAATTAGCGAAGTACAATGATAGCGTAAAGTTTAATGGATATGCTTATAAACCAAGAATAAGGAAGTATGACTATATACCAAATGGAAAATTTCGATTTAAGATAATAGATGGTAAATACATTAAAGATACTAATGAATTCTCGATTGAACAATCACTCCCAGAAATAATTGTTTTAATTTACCAAGAGTATTATAAAGTTAAGAACTTACGACTTGAACGAGAAGAGAGAGAAAGACTATACAAAGAGGAACAGGAGCGAAAAAGAAAATTACAAAATAGAATCGAAGAAGAGAAGAAGCAGACAATGTCTCTTCTTAATATGCTAGAAGATTTTCAAACAGCAAATGATTTAAGATTGATGGCTGATAAATTGGAGATGGCAGGGAAGCTTAGTAAAGACGAAATTGATTGGATTAGATCCAAAGCAGACTGGATCGACCCAATAGTTTCTTCAACAGACGAATTACTAGGAATTAGAAATCATGAAATTTCTAGAGAACAAAAAGAACAATATCTAAGTGAGAAAAGGTACTACTGGTGACTTTGTGTTTTTAGTTTTACAGAGTGTAGTGTTATTGGAGTAAATGATTAACTATTGTAGTAATAAATCATTTTACACATTTATTTGAAATAGGCATTTGGTACAAGACAGTATATACTTTCGTTCTATAATATATAAGTTAACTAGCACCACATGTTCGGGTGCTATCACTGCTTGTTCAAGCTGATTAAACAAGGATGTAGCTAGTGAAAGTCCTACAGTAAGGAGTTTAAACATGAAATTCCATGAATTTGGTAAGAAGAATTTGCCTCCTATTTTACTAATACATGGTGGTGGCAGTTCTTGGTGGAATTATCTTCGTCAAGCACGTATCTTGTCAGAAAAATACCGTGTTATTTTACCTACTTTGAATGGTCATGGTGAAGAATATCAACTTGATTATGTTTCTACTGAAGATTCGGCTTTGGAGATTCTAGACTATATCAAAGCAAACTGTGGTGGGAAATTGTTTGCAATCGGTGGTGTTTCACTTGGTGGTCAAATTGCCATGGAGCTTTTGTCTTTAGATAGTGAAATTGCTGAGAAGGCCATTATAGACGGAAGTCTCTGTATTCCTCAACCAAGGTTAGCTAAAATCAGCAGCTTTCTAGTGTCTCTATTCGGTAAACTGATGTTCAATAAATTCTCTTGCAAACTTCAGTTAAGCATGATGAACAAACTCTATCCTAAACTGGCTTATCCAGAGGAAATAAAAGCTTATTATTTGGAGGATCTGCCAAGGACACCTGTTAAAACATTGGTGACCATTTACAAAACCTATATGGGGTATTACAAGCTGAAAGATATGATTTCTGCTAGCAAAGCTCAAGTTCTGTATATCTATGGTGAAAAAGAATTGAACTGTGTGAAAAAATCAGCGAAATTATTTCATCAGCTACATTCAAATACAATTTGGTATGAAGCAAAGGGTTATAACCACGGTTATTTATCAGCTTACCTGCCTTATGAGTGGATTGATTTGGTGGTGCCATTTTTAAAGAGTGATTCATTAGAAATGTGTAACGAATCTGAAATGCCATAAGGAGGAAACGGATGCTAGGAGCAATTATTGTAGATATTGTAGGTTCAGTTTACGAATGGAACAATATCAAAACGAAGGACTTTCCTTTATTTAGTGAAGATTGTTTTTTCACTGATGATACGGTAAGTCCGAAGCTGATTGTGTGAGTTTGTTAGTGAAACGAAGTTAAACGTCAAAACAATGAAACTAAAACTCCATTATTTCGTTATGACAACCTAAATTGGTTTTAAGGAGGTGTTATATTGATAGAAAGCAGACCTGAGTTTGATAAAATCGTATCATTCGATGAGTTTAATAAATACTATTGGTATCGTGATAAACTTTCACAACTATGTAAGTCATTAGGATTAGAATATAGAGGTACTAAACAAGAACTCAATCACATTATTGAGCAGTACTTTAATGGAAATTTGATTAAAAAGTCATCAATAAAAAGGAAAAAGAAACAAGTAGAAGTTATTAGCTTAGATACACCCTTGTTTGAATGTGGATTCTCTTTTAACACTCACTTTAGAGAATATTTCTCAACTTTAACAGGTGTTTCGCCATTTAAATTTACTGCTGATATGGCTACAGCTTGGAGAAAAGTAAAAAGAGAAAATGATTTGAGTTTTACAATCCAAGATATGCTAAAAGTCTATTATGGAAATTCAGATTATGCTAAGTATGATCATTCGGTTTGTCAATGGAATCAATTTTTAAAGGATTTCTGTGCAGACGAAAATAGTCGCAATTACTCAAACAAGTTAAAAGTAGCTTCTATTCTTTGGAAAGAAATTAGAAATTCAAGTAATGAAAAAATTTATTCAAAGAATCTTTTGACCGAATATGCTGATAAAGTAAACGAGTATGGGAAATAGAGAAATCATTCTAAACCAATAGTTCACAAGGAGGGTTCTTATGCTTGGAGCAATTGTTGGTGACATTGTCGGTTCTGTTTATGAATGGAACAATATCAAAACGAAGGATTTTCCTTTATTTCGGAAGGATTTCTTTTTTACAGATGACACGGTTATGACCTGTGCTGTTGCAGAGGCGATTATGAATGGGGGACAAAAAGACGACTTCATTGACGCGATGAAGAAATATGGTAGAATGTATCCTGATGCTGATTATGGTGCTCGATTTAATGCATGGCTAAACAGCGATAACCGAGAGCCTTATAATAGCTTTGGAAATGGTTCGGCTATGCGTGTTTC
This sequence comes from Streptococcus sp. KHUD_011, assembly GCF_046352925.1. Lineage (GTDB taxonomy): Bacteria > Bacillota > Bacilli > Lactobacillales > Streptococcaceae > Streptococcus. The sequence goes on from NZ_CP157578.1 coordinate 946,022, forward strand.
TCCATGCGCTTGGTTCATGGACTATAGTTTTTATGCTAGAACCGGAATGTGGCCATCATCTAGAGGACTTGCAAACCTTTCTGCAGAGGTAACTCATAATCATCCAGAAGGTATCAAAGGTGCTATGGCTACAGCTGACGCTATCTTTCTGTGTCGTTTTTACTTTGGTGGTTATTGTAGAGAATACGAGCAACCAATTAAGGACAATCCTATGGAGTGTAAAAGACGGATTAAGGATTATATAGAGAAGGAATACGGCTACAATCTATCTCAAACTTTAGATGAAATCCGCCCTAACTATTGTTTTAACGAAACATGTCAGGAAACTGTCCCTCAAGCCATTATTGCCTTTCTTGAAAGTAGGGACTTTGAAGATGCGATAAGAAATGCCATCTCACTTGGTGGCGACAGTGATACTCTCGCTGCAATCACTGGAAGTATAGCCGAGGCAGCTTATGGTATTCCTGATTGGATAAAGGATAAAGCCTTTTCTTACTTAGATGGCCCCTTAAAGGATGTAGTCATTAGATGGGAAAATAGAATAAAAGCGTATTAATCTCCAGTACGTCATATTTCTCTTTTCTGTATTTTCATTGTATAATAGGGGTACATTTAGTTTCATATAATGAAATATAAAGATTTCTAACGAATATTAAGGAGAAAATTAATGAAAAAGGCAATGTTAATTATCAACCCTACCTCTGGTGGCGAGAAGGCTTTGGATTACAAAGAAAAGCTGGAAAATAAAGCAAAAGAATATTTTGAGCACGTAGAAACCAAAATTACTGAAAAAGCGCTTGATGCAACACATTTTGCTGAAGAAGCTTCTAGTGAGCAGTACGATGCAGTGGTTGTGTTTGGTGGAGATGGCACTGTAAATGAAGTCATTTCCGGTATTGCTGAGAGAGACTACATTCCTAAGTTAGGGATTATCCCTGGTGGGACGGGTAACCTCATTACAAAACTGTTGGAAATCAATCAAGACATCGATGGCGCAATTGATGAACTGGATTTTGATTTAACCAATAAGATTGATATCGGAAAAGCGAATGACAATTATTTTGGTTATATTTTTAGTATCGGTTCTCTACCTGAAGCGATTCACAATGTTGAAATCGAGGATAAGACAAAATTCGGTATTTTAGCCTATGCTGTAAATACCATGAAGTCTGTCATGACGGATCAGGTCTTTAACATTAAGGTGGAGACAGAAAATGGAAATTATGTTGGTGAAGCTAGCCATGTGTTGGTTCTCTTGACAAATTACTTCGCTGATAAGAAAATCTTTGAAGAAAACAAAGACGGCTATGCCAATATTTTGATTCTGAAAGATGCGTCTCTATTCTCCAAATTATCCGTTATTCCTGATTTATTAAAAGGGGATGTTGTTGCAAATGATAATATTGAGTATATCAGAGCGCGTAATATTAAGATCTCTTCAGATAGTGAATTGGAGTCAGATGTTGACGGCGATAAATCGGATAATCTACCTGTAGAAATCAAAGTCCTAGCTCAGCGAGTAGAAGTATTTTCAAAACCGAAAGAGTAGAAATTAAAAATTAGTTTATTTTTCACTGCGAAATCGAGTTTCATATCAACGATTGGAGGAGGAATGAATTCTCTATTTGATGAATTTCGAACAATTTGTTCACATTTAAACCAAGTCGGAATCACACCCACGCTCATGGGATCTTTGGGTTTTGAATACCGTTCAAATGAAGATTGGGAGCCGTCTGACATTGACATTCATGTGCCTGGTGACCCTAGAGGTTGGGAAGCACCTGATCATCTCAGAATTTATGAGTGGGACAAGATAATGAAAGTGATGAAACACTTAGGCTACGCCTTAATAGATATTCATGAGCATGAATTCCAAAAAGATGGCCTGAGTGTTGAGTTCGGAAGTATCGATTCTTTACCTGATTTTGCAGGAGTTTCGGAATCCGATATAGAGCTGATTCATCTCGAAAACATCACTTTTCGCGTTCCAAGTTTAGAACAGTATTTAAGTATTTACAAAGCTTCTTCCCAAGATTCCTATCGAAATGAGCACAATAACAATAAGGATTTTAAAAAAATTGAGTGGATGGAAAGACATTTGTAAATCATCATTTGAAAAGTAGCAAGTTGTAAGACAGGCTGCTTTTTTATTTATAGAACCAAACCACTAGAATCTACGGACAAGCCTTGAAAATAAAATACGAAAGTAGTATACTAGAATCACAATTATGAAAACGTTTGCGTTGTAAATGTAACCAAGTAAATCAGGAGACAAATTGATGGAATTAACAGCCATTTACCACAGAACAGAGTCGGAGTATGCTTATCTTTATAAAAATAAGACAGTGCACATTCGTATCCGGACCAAGAAAGATGATATTGAAAACATCAACTTGCATTATGGTGATCCTTTTATTTTTATGGAGGAGTTTTATCAAGATACAAAGAAAATGGCCAAGATAACTTCTGATGCCATCTTTGATTATTGGCAGGTTGAAGTGTCCGTTGACTTTGCACGTATCCAGTATCTCTTTGAACTCAAGGATACAGAAGGTCAAAGTATTTTGTATGGCGATAAAGGGTGTGTGGACAATTCTCTAGAAAATCTTCATGCTATTGGAAATGGATTTAAGTTGCCTTATATACATGAAATTGATGCCTGCAAGGTTCCTGACGGGGTTTCAGATACGGTATGGTATCAGATATTTCCTGAGAGATTTGCTAATGGAAATGCTCTATTAAACCCAGAAAAGACTTTAGACTGGGATTCATCTATCACACCTAATAGTGATGATTTCTTTGGCGGTGATTTACAAGGGATTATTGATCATCTGGATTACTTGCAAGACTTGGGCATTACTGGACTTTATCTTTGTCCGATTTTTGAATCTACGAGCAATCATAAGTACAATACGACGGATTACTTTGAAATTGACCGTCATTTTGGGGACAAGGAGACTTTTCGGGATCTGGTCGAGCAAGCGCATCAGCGAGGTATGAAAATCATGCTGGACGCTGTATTTAATCATATTGGTTCGCAATCTCCTCAATGGCAAGATGTTGTCAAAAATGGTGAGCAATCTGCTTATAAAGATTGGTTCCATATTCAACAATTCCCAGTGACGACTGAAAAACTTGCTAATAAGAGAGACTTACCCTATCATGCTTTTGGTTTCGAGGACTATATGCCTAAGCTAAATACAGCCAATCCAGAGGTAAAGGACTATCTTTTAAAGGTTGCGACTTATTGGATTGAAGAGTTTGATATTGATGCTTGGCGTTTGGATGTGGCTAATGAGATTGACCATCAGTTCTGGAAGGATTTTCGTAAGGCAGTTTTAGCTAAAAAGCCTGATCTTTATATCCTAGGAGAAGTCTGGCATACGTCTCAGCCTTGGCTAAATGGAGATGAATTCCATGCGGTTATGAATTATCCTTTATCTGATAGCATCAGAGACTATTTTTTACGAGGTGTTAAGAAGACGGACCAGTTTATCGATGAAATCAATGGACAGTCTATGTATTACAAACAGCAGATTTCAGAGGTTATGTTTAATCTCTTGGATTCGCATGATACAGAGAGAATCTTGTGGACAGCCAATGAGGATGTTCAACTGGTCAAATCAGCCTTAGCCTTTCTCTTTTTACAAAAGGGAACACCCTGCATCTATTATGGAACCGAGCTATCCTTGACTGGAGGTCCAGACCCAGATTGTCGTCGTTGTATGCCTTGGGAACGCGTATCAAGTGACAATGATATGTTAAACTTCGTGAAGAAGCTAATCCAGATACGGAAATACGCGTCAGCAACCATTCAGCATGGCAAGTATAGTCTCCAAGAAATCAAAGCTGATGTAGTAGCTTTGCAGTGGAAATATGAAGGGCAAATCCTCAAAGCGATTTTCAACCAATCAAAGGAAGATTATCATTTACAAAAAGAAGCAGTAGCACTAGCAAGCAATTGCCAAGAAATAGAGAATCAGCTTGTCATCTCTCCAAAAGGATTTGTGATTTTTCATTAAAGAGCAATTAAAAGTGACAGGAAAATTGTAGTATAGAGAGCATTTTACAAACAGACTATTTGTCGTCTTGCTACAAATGATATATAATCTAACTTAAAGTAAATAGGAGGACCAATCGAATGGAATTAAAAGATTTTACAGAAAAAGAACAGGAAATGATTAAGAAGGGGCTTACGACGTCTAAGATTAGTGATAAGGAAACTGCTGAGAAGATTCTTGCGCTAGTACCACAAGACTTGATTAAGAGAATCCCATTTTTCGTCAGAAAACATGCTAAGACACGTACGATTAAACGCATTTCAATTGAACACCCTGAGCTCTACGCTGCAGCTCAAACAAGTGGTGAGATTCCAGAAAAAGAACGCGAAGAATTGCGTCAGATTATCACGACTATCTTTGAACAAAAGATGAATAAGCATAGCATTAAGTAGAGAATGAAAAAATATTTTATTGGCGGTTTGGGAAGCAATATCTATCATAACAAGGATTTTCTCCAAGAACTAGATTCGCAGGTTTATTTTCTAAATCCATATGAAAAGAATCTTCGAGATGAAACAGAATTGAAATCATGGTTTAAGAATGAGATTATAGAGGAAGAATCTATCTGTCTGATAGGTCATTCTCTCGGGGGTGATTTGGTTCGTTATCTCGCATCGGAATTTGAAGAAGTGGAGAAACTAATTCTTTTGGATGGTGGCTATCTAGATTTAGATAAGATTTTAACTTTAGATGTGGAATTAGAGGAAACTAAAAACTATATCAAATCTCAAATTATTTCGGACTTAGATGTTCTTATTTCTAAAGAAAAATCTGAAGCAAAGCATTGGTCAGAAAATATGGAGAAAGCTGTAAAACAGTCCTATCGCTGGAATTCTGACTATAATAGATATGAGTTAGCTATAAATTATGAAAATATAAAAGCGATACTCCGCCTACGTAGGAAGATACAAGCGTTTAAGAGAGAAGTGGGCGATACTTTGTTTATCAGTCCTTGCTATTTAAATGAAGCTACATGGAGAGAGGAAGCCTTAAAAGAATTGCCAGATTATTTTGATACTATTTTTCTAGAAAACGTTAGCCATGAGCTTTATACTGAAGCACCTAAAGAAATCGCTAGTCTAATTAATGAGTGGTTCTATTATTCTCAGTGAGATAGTGATTGAATGGTGAAAATTAATATAGAATAAAAATCTACTCAGATTCAACAAAAAACGAACAGGCTCTTTTTCTGTCATTCAGAAGAGAACTTGTTCGTTTTGTCTTTTTATTCTTTTAAAACACTCGATACACGTAGGGATTTTCTGGTTTATCGACTTTGGTAAAGCTGTCGATTTCCAATGTTGGGAGGTTTTGTTTGAGTTCTTTATGGTAGTGATTGACCAGTTTTCCTTTGGCTGTTATCCAAGTGTTATTCTCATACTGACGGGTATTTCCCTTGGTCAGCAATCCATAGACACCTGAATCTGCGATACAGTGAATAATGCCAAAGCGGAACAAAAATTGACTATGAGCATGACTGGGGTCATTATAGACAAAGCCTGTGAACTGGACTGTCTTACCCTCAAACTCATCTGGATAGTCGTAGATAGCCTCCATGACTTCCATATAGTTTTCATTAGTGATCTGAATACTATCTTGCGACAAGTATTTATCCGCCGCAGTTCGCATTTCCTTTTCATAAGCTGATTTTGAAAAATAAGAACTGGTATCTGGTTTCAAATATTGGCTTGTCGTTCCTTCACTTGTCTGAATGGCTTGATCCGTGCCTTCTGATAAGGGGAAGTGATAGCCTTTGGCAGAAACGGTCTGAGAATCCAAGCTAACAGTTGGAAAAGTTAAACCGACGACAAGTGGAATAGCCAGAAGAGCAACACTAGTAACCTTCGCCAATCGGCTGTTCAGATGACTGTGGGTTTTGACTTGCTTCATCCAGATATACAATTGAACAATTGCCAAGATAAAAGAAAGCACCATGGAAATATAGGCCAGATAGGAATAGTGCATGTTGATGTACTGGTTTAATTTACCTGACAGATGGAGATAAATGGTCAATTCAAAATAGCCAGCTAAAACTAAAAATCGAATCATAGGATGACTCCAATCAAGAGAGAATAGACTAAGACGACAAGAGTCACAATTGTTATAAAGTGACTGATAAATCGTGCCTTCAAGTAATTTTTCATCATGAGAATATTTTTGATATCCAGCATTGGGCCAATAACGAGAAAAGCCAGAACAGGAGCCAAGCCGAAACTCGATAGAAGAGAAGCTCCGATAAAGGCATCCGCCTCACTACAGAGAGAGAGAAGAAAGGCCAAAAGCATCAAGAGTAGGATGGCAAAAAGAGGGGTCGCACTGATAGAGGTCAGAATCCGTGTCGGAACATAGACCTGTATAACAGAGGCAAAGAGACAGCCAAATACCAAATAACGCCCCGTATCAAAAAATTCATCAATTGCTTGCACAAAGACTTGAAAAACTTTCTTTGCAGGACTTAAGTGAGAAAAATCGTGCTCATGGCAGGCCATACGATTTTCTTTTTGAATCGGTTCTTGCCAGAAAAATCCAAGAAAAATCCCTAGTATCACAGCTACTACAATGGAACCCAAAGCTCGTAACAGGGCGACATGGAAGGAGTTACCAAAGGCAGAATAGGTCGCAAAGAGAACAATAGGATTGATAACAGGTGCTGTCACAAGAAAGGGAACGGCCGTGTAACTGGGAACCTTCTTTTCCAGAAAACGATTGATAATGGGGACGATTCCACATTCACAAGAGGGGAAAAGTATACCAACGAAGGTGCCAAAAAAGATTCTCCCCCAACGATTTCGAGGGAGAAAATGATAAACCTTGTCAGGCGTGATATAAACCTCAATCAGCCCCGAAACAATACTTCCAATCAGAACGAAGGGGAGAGCTTCAATGATAATAGAGAGAAAAATAGCCCCAGTCTGAAGTACACTGGATGGGAGTTGTTGGAAAGCAGTCATCTAGTTTTTCTTTTCTGCTTTGACTTTTTTCTCTTTGTCATCAGGGAAAGTAACTTGCTTCAAATCAGGGAGTTTCGCAAACTCTTCAAACATTTTGTCCAAGTCGTCTCGTTTTGTAAATTTTACAGCCATAGGTGTACCTCGATTCTAAATTCTACCTCTATTATACTATTATTTTGAGGAAAAGGGAAAAGTTAAAATTGAGTAACTAACGAATAATAGAGCGTGATATATCCTAATATACACTATGAGTGTGATATAATAATTTTGGAATAACGGAGGAAATGATGGAACATAAAAATATCGGTCAGGTTACCGATGAAGTAAAAGAAATTTTTGATATTGTTCTTGAAGCGAGCGACATAAAGGTCAACAAAGACGGTTTGAGAAGCCATATGATAAAACGCCATCACAATGATGTGATTCATCATATTGAAGACCTGGAACTCATACTAAGGAACCCAGATTTCGTCGGGGTCAATCCACGAGAGAAAGACGCCAGTTTCGAATATGTAAAAAGATTTGATGATAATGTTCTTGTTTCCATCAAGTTACATAAAAGTGGAGATTTCTTTTATGTTCTGACCATGTATCGCTTACAAGATTTCAAGTTACAAAGTCGTATTAAGTCTGGGTAGATTGAGAAAGCTTGACAAAAAAATAGATAGTGCTAGAATAACATTAACGAAAGACATTTGAGGGCAGAAAGGTTCCTGCCGCACCTTGAAGAAGGTATCTGAGATGCTGGGTACACCGACCAGCCAAATGTCCGTTATTTCAAAGGAGGGGCTTAAATGCTCCTTTTTTATTTAAAATTTCAAAATAGATTATCCCCACCGCAGACTCTGTCTTGCGGTTTTTTATTTGCTCTGAAAATTAATTCGCTAACTTCAACAAATAGCTTTATAAAGCGTTTTGTAAAAAATAAAAACAGTGCAATTAATCACTGATCCTTTTGTAAACTATTAGAATTAAATTGAAACCTTCTCAATGAATAGAATATTGAAATGAAGTAAATTTATTTCCCAACATATGTTTTAAAATTGTAAGAGCTAATTTGAAACGTTTAGCTTGTGGTATAATAGATTCATGGATAAAAAATATGAAAAAATCTCCCAGGATTTGGGAGTGACTTTAAAGCAAATTGATACTGTTCTAAGTTTGACTGCCGAAGGGGCGACTATTCCCTTTATCGCGCGTTATCGCAAGGACATGACTGGTAGTCTGGATGAGGTGACGATTAAGGCCATTATCGACTTGGATAAAAGTCTGACCAATCTCAATGACCGCAAGGAAGCTGTCTTGGCTAAGATTCAAGAACAAGGCAAGTTGACCAAGGAGTTGGAAGAAGCTATCTTAGCTGCCGAAAAATTAGCAGATGTTGAAGAACTCTATCTTCCATACAAGGAAAAGCGTCGGACCAAGGCAACTATTGCCCGTGAAGCCGGACTCTTCCCTCTTGCTCGTTTGATTTTGCAGAATGTAGCTGGTTTAGAGAAAGAAGCTGAAAAGTTTGTCTGTGAAGGATTTGCGACTGGTAAGGAGGCCTTGGCTGGTGCAGTTGATATCTTGGTCGAAGCCTTATCGGAAGATGTCAATTTACGCGCTCTAACTTATCAGGAGGTGCTGAGACACTCTAAACTCACTTCTCAAGTCAAGGATGAAAGTCTTGATGAAAAGCAGGTTTTTCAGATTTATTATGATTTTTCAGAGACGGTTGGAAATATGCAGGGTTATCGTACCTTAGCCCTCAATCGTGGGGAGAAGCTAGGTGTCTTGAAGGTCGGTTTTGAACATGCAATGGACCGCATTCTAGCCTTCTTTGCAGCTCGTTTCAAGGTGAAAAACGCCTATATTGATGAAGTGGTTCAGCAATCTGTTAAGAAAAAAGTCTTGCCAGCTATCGAGCGCCGTATTCGGACAGAATTAACTGAGAAGGCAGAAGAAGGTGCTATTCAACTCTTTTCGGACAACCTGCGTAATCTCCTCTTGGTTGCTCCACTGAAAGGGCGCGTGGTTCTTGGATTTGACCCTGCCTTTCGTACAGGTGCCAAGCTAGCTGTCGTGGATGCAACAGGGAAAATGCTGACGACTCAAGTAATCTATCCTGTCAAACCAGCATCAGCTCGTCAAATCGAAGAATCCAAGAAAGAGTTGGCAGACTTGATCGATCAATATGGTGTAGAGATCATTGCTATCGGAAATGGAACGGCTAGTCGTGAAAGTGAAGCCTTTGTGGCGGAAGTTCTGAAAGATTTCCCTGAAGTCAGCTATGTCATCGTCAATGAAAGTGGTGCTTCAGTCTACTCTGCCAGTGAACTTGCTCGTCAGGAGTTTCCAGACTTGACCGTTGAAAAACGCTCTGCTATCTCTATTGCCCGTCGCTTGCAAGATCCCCTTGCCGAATTGGTTAAAATAGATCCTAAGTCAATTGGCGTTGGTCAGTACCAGCACGATGTCAGCCAGAAGAAACTGTCTGAAAGTCTGGACTTTGTCGTGGATACGGTGGTTAACCAAGTCGGTGTAAATGTCAATACAGCTAGCCCAGCTCTTCTTTCCCATGTCGCTGGACTCAATAAAACTATCTCTGAAAATATCGTCAAGTACCGTGAGGAAGAAGGAAAAATCACTTCACGCGCTCAAATTAAGAAAGTTCCTCGTTTGGGGGCTAAGGCCTTTGAGCAGGCAGCTGGTTTCCTCCGTATCCCTGAAAGTAGCAATATCCTTGATAATACAGGAGTTCACCCAGAAAATTATGATGCCGTAAAGGAACTCTTCAAACGTTTAGACATCAAGGACCTGAATGAAGAAGCCCAAAGCAAACTCAAGTCGTTTTCAGTCAAGGAAATGGCGGAAGAGCTAGACCTTGGTCCAGAAACCCTTAAAGATATCATTGCCGATCTTCTCAAACCAGGTCGTGATTTCCGTGATTCCTTTGACGCACCTGTGCTTCGCCAAGATGTCCTAGATATCAAAGATTTAGTGGTTGATCAGAAGCTAGAAGGTGTAGTGCGTAATGTCGTTGACTTCGGAGCCTTCGTTGATATCGGGATTCACGAGGACGGCTTGATCCATATTTCCCACATGAGTCGCAAATTTATCAAACACCCAAGCCAAGTGGTGTCAGTCGGGGATTTGGTAACGGTTTGGGTTAAGAAAATTGATGTTGAACGTGAAAAAGTCAATCTGTCGCTCCTAGCTCCAAATGAATCTAACTGATTACGTTAAGCAGGTTTCACTAGAAGACTTCGGCAGACCTTTTATCCATCAAGCCCAGTGGAATTCTCGTCTACGTTCGACAGGTGGGCGATTTTTTCCCAAAGATGGCCATTTGGATTTTAATCCCAAGGTTTATCAGGAACTTGGTTTAGACGTTTTTAGGAAAATTGTCCGACATGAACTATGTCATTATCACCTCTATTTTCAAGGGAAGGGCCATCAACATAAAGATCGGGATTTTAAGGAACTGTTGAAAGCGGTGGATGGGTTACGCTTTGTGCCAACCTTGCCCAATAGCAACTCCAAGCCAATCAAGCTCTATCGTTGCCAATTCTGCCAGCAAACTTATCAGCGCAAGCGGAGGATTGATACCAAACGCTATCGCTGTGGACTTTGTCGAGGTAAATTGCTACTGATAAATCAGCCTGAGGACTGATGAAAGCCGAGCCTACCCATGATATACTAAGTCTAACCTAGTAGAAAGAGGTAATACCATGAACAGTAAATTTTATAAAATGAGACGAAATCGCATGATTTCAGGAGTTCTGGCAGGTCTAGCAGACAAATGGAACTTTGATGTTACCCTTGTTCGTTTCTTGTTTGCCATTTTTACAGTCGCAAACTTTGGACTTGGTGTGATTATCTATATCATCCTAGCTTCTATCATGCCAACCAAAGAAGAAATCGAAGCAGAAATGTACGGAACAGGCCCACGAAAACGCAAAGAAGCACAAGCAATTGACGACAATGAAGGCTGGTTTTGGTGAGGTAGAAACAGTTATTTTACTGTTAGTCTATGAATTCGACTAATCTATTTTAAAATTTTTGAACCCTTGTATCCGCAAGGGTTTTCTTCTTACTTTCTTTTTATGGTAAAATATTTTTAATAAAATGTCTACATTTCCCCCAATCTTACAAAAATGTAAGATTAAAGTCCTTTTTGTAAGGTTAGGTTATGGCAAGCGGTCTTTTTTTGATGTAAACTAGACTCATAAAGAATAAAGGAGTAACATCATGAAACAAAACTTATATAAGAAAACAAGAAAACCAAGCCACAAAGATATCGAGCGCGTTCAGCTGGGATGCGCTATGATGCAAGCAACATTTCATTTGATGGGATATTAAGAAAGGAGATTCTCATGACACTTTTAGATGTAAAACACGTTCAAAAAATTTATAAAACTCGTTTTCAGGGCAACCAAGTAGAGGCCCTCAAGGATATTCATTTTACCGTGGAAAAGGGTGACTACGTTGCCATCATGGGTGAGTCTGGTTCTGGTAAATCAACTCTTCTCAATATTCTAGCTATGCTGGATAAACCAACTCGTGGACAAGTTTACCTGAACGGAACAGATACAGCAACCATTAAAAATTCACAGGCTTCTAGCTTCCGTCGTGAAAAATTGGGCTTTGTCTTCCAAGACTTTAATTTGTTAGATACTCTCTCTGTAAAAGATAATATCTTGCTTCCCCTTGTCTTGTCAAGAAGACCCATTACGGAAATGATGAAGAAATTGGTGGTGACAGCTGAGAATCTGGGTATCAACCAATTGCAAGAGAAGTACCCTTACGAAATTTCAGGTGGGCAGAAACAGCGTGTAGCAGTAGCCCGTGCCATCATCACAGAACCTGAAATTCTTCTTGCGGACGAGCCAACAGGAGCTCTTGATTCCAAATCATCTGCAGCATTACTTGATGTCTTTGATGAAATCAATGAGCGCGGCCAAACCATTCTCATGGTAACCCACTCAACAGCAGCAGCTAGCAGAGCTAGACGTGTACTCTTTATCAAGGACGGCATTCTTTACAATCAAATCTACCGTGGAGAGAAGACAGAACGTCAGATGTTCCAAGAGATCTCTGATACCTTGACTGTCATGGCAAGCGAGGTGAATTAGTATGTTTCGATTAACCAATAAGTTAGCGGTATCGAACTTGATTAAAAACCGCAAACTCTACTATCCTTTTGCGCTGGCTGTTCTCTTGGCAGTCACTGTCACCTATCTCTTTTACTCTCTAACTTTCAATCCCAAGATTGCGGAAATCCGTGGAGGATCAACCATTCAAGCTACTCTTGGATTTGGTATGTTTGTCGTCACACTTGCGTCAGCGATAATCGTCCTCTATGCCAATAGTTTTGTTATGAAAAACCGTTCCAAGGAACTGGGAATTTATGGCATGTTGGGCTTGGAGAAGCGTCATCTTATCAGTATGACCTTTAAGGAGTTAGTGCTATTTGGGATTCTAACTGTTGGAGCAGGTATCGGTATTGGAGCCTTGTTTGACAAGTTGATTTTCGCTTTCTTGCTCAAACTGATGAAATTGAAGGTTGAGCTGGTCGCTACCTTCCAAATGAATGTTGTCATTGCAGTACTTGTTGTCTTCGGTTTGATTTTCCTAGGCCTCATGTTCCTGAATGCCCTTCGAATCGCCCGTATGAATGCCCTCCAGCTCTCTCGTGAGAAAGCTAGCGGAGAGAAAAGAGGTCGTTTCCTACCTCTCCAAACTATTCTTGGTTCGATTAGTTTAGGGATTGGCTATTATCTTGCCCTTACGGTAACCGATCCTCTTACAGCCTTAACAACCTTCTTCTTAGCTGTTTTACTGGTTATCTTTGGTACTTATCTATTGTTTAATGCAGGAATTACCGTTTTCCTCCAAATCTTAAAGAAAAATAAGAAATACTATTACCAACCAAATAATCTTATCTCTGTTTCCAACTTGATTTTCCGTATGAAGAAAAATGCGGTTGGACTAGCAACTATCGCTATCTTGTCAACAATGGTTTTGGTAACCATGTCAGCAGCGACAAGCATTTTCAATGCCTCAGAATCCTTTAAAAAAGTGATGAATCCGCATGACTTTGGCATTACTGGACAAAATGTTGAAAAAGAAGATTTGGACAAACTCTTGAGCCAGTTTGCAAGTGACAAAGGTTATACTGTCAAAGAGAAAGAAGTGCTTCGTTACAGTAACTTTGGTATTGCAAATCAAGAAGGAACCAAGTTAACCATTTTTGAAAAAGGACAAAACCGTGTCCAACCTAAAACAGTCTTCATGGTATTTGACCAAAAAGATTATGAAAATATGACTGGTCAAAAACTGTCTCTATCAGGGAATGAGGTCGGTCTCTTTGCCAAAAATGACGGACTGAAAGGACAGAAAGCTCTAACTCTAAATAACCATCAATTTTCTGTCAAAGAAGAATTTAATACAGATTTTATTGTGAATCATGTCCCAAATCAGTTTAATATTTTTACTACTGATTACAATTACCTTGTTGTTCCTAATTTGCAAGCATTTTTAGACCAATTCCCAGATTCGGCTATCTATAATCAGCTTTACGGTGGTATGAATGTAAATATCAGTGAAGAAGAACAACTCAAAGTCGCTGAAGAATATGAAAAATACTTACAAAAGTTTAATGCTCAATTAAACACTGAAGGTAGCTATGTGTATGGTAGCAATCTAGCAGATGCTAGTGCTCAGATGAGTGCCCTCTTTGGTGGTATCTTCTTTATCGGTATTTTCCTATCCATTATCTTTATGGTCGGAACCGTTCTGGTCATCTACTACAAACAAATTTCTGAAGGCTATGAAGACCGTGAACGCTTTATTATCTTGCAGAAAGTTGGTTTAGATCAAAAGCAAATCAAGCAAACCATCAACAAACAGGTTTTAACTGTTTTCTTCCTTCCTTTGCTTTTTGCCTTCATACATCTAGCCTTTGCCTACCATATGCTTAGTCTGATTTTAAAAGTGATTGGTGTAATAGATACGAATATGATGTTGATTGTGACCTTGTCTATCTGCGCTATCTTCCTCATCGCCTATGTGCTGATTTTCATGATTACTTCAAGAAGTTATCGCAAGATTGTGCAAATGTAAAAAAAGATACCTCGACTTCAAAATCGAGGTATTTCTTATGTTCTAAATGCTGAAAAGTTGTCCGAGCAGGAAGGTAACTCCCATGGTCAAGAGGCCAATAGCGAGGTTCCGAATCATAGCCGTTTTGGTTGGGGCTTTTCCAAGTTTGGCACTAGTGTAACCAGTGAGAAGAAGGGCCACACCAACGATAAGGACAGTAGCAGGAATGCGGTAATCACTTGGGAAAATGGTAATTGAAAGCATAGGTGGTAAGCTACCAAGGAAAAAAGAAATAAAGCTAGAGATAGCAGCATGCCAAGGATTGGTAAACTCTTCATACTCAATCCCATATTTTTCCTCTACCAAAGCCTTGAGTGGATTTTTAAGAAAGGCCTTGTTGGTTAAGAGTTGGGCAGAGGTTTCGCATTCTCCGTTTTGGATATAGGCAGCATAGAGAGACTTTTTGGCTAGTTCCATATCTTGGTCTAGCAAGAGCTGCTCACGCGCAACGGCTGCTTCCTCAGTATCTTTTTGAGTTGAAACGGATACATATTCTCCACCAGCCATTGAAAAGGCACCAGCTAAAATAGCCGCAAAACCTGATAAAAAGATAATCCAGATATTGCTTGTAGCACTGGCAACCCCGATAACCACTCCAGCAATGGAAATAATTCCATCATTAGCACCAAGAACACCAGCACGCAGGATATTTAAACGCCCTGCAAAGTTTGAATCAATTTCGTGATTTGTTTCTGACATATTATACTCCTTTTTATCCAGTATAAAGAAAAAATATAAGAAATACAATCTTTTAAAACAATCTGAAAAAAGTTGCACGATTTTAATGAACACGATTCTAATGAAAAATAGGAAAAAGCTTTTCTGTTTAAGCTTTATCAATAAAACGTGCTATAATAGTTGCAGAAAGGTTGGTATTTATGGCTAGGATATTGGTTATTGAAGACAATAGTGACATTCAAGAGATTTTGCGAACACTTCTTACTGAGGAGCATGAAGTGATTCAAGCCTTTTCAGGAACTGAAGGCATCATGCGTTTTGACCAAGGTGGGATTGAACTCGTTTTGCTAGATATCATGCTTCCTGGGAAAAATGGTGATCAGGTTTTAAAAGCTATCAGGGAACAAAGTCAAATTCCAGTCATTATGCTAACGGCTTTGAGCGATAAAAAACTTATCAGCCAATACCTTTTAGACGGTGCCAATGATTACATAGTGAAACCTTTTGATTTGGACGAAGTCTTTGCTAGAGTTACTGTTCAACTACGCCAAAGTGCAGAAAAACAGCCTGTGGAAATTGTAAAAACTGAAAATCTGCCACAAAACTTGAAAAATATCCAGTTTGATGCAGAAAGTTTTGAAATCAAAAATAACCAGGAAACGATTCGCCTTGCCAAGAAAGAATGCTTGATTCTCCAAACTCTCCTCAAACATCCTAAGAAAATTTTCACCAAGGAAGAACTTTATGAATTGGTCTGGGAGGATAGCTACCTACCTGGAGATAATACCCTCAATACGCATTTGAGTAATCTTCGTAAAAAATTAAACCAGCTTGACCCAAATCAAGAATATATTGAAACCATTTGGGGAGTTGGGGTAAGATTAAAAGGAGACAAGCAATGACCTACATGATAATCTTTATCCTACTGGTACTCTTAATTATTTTATCGATTGCATTGATTCGCTACCATCTAGCACTTAAAAACCTGAGTCAACAGATTGAAGACAAGATTCTCACGGGTAGTATGAAAAGAGTCGGAGTCAGCATTTTTTCCAAACATTTTTTACATCTCTACCAGCAGATTGAGAATTTATTTCAGGAAGTAGAACAATCTCGGTTGGTGATGAAAAGGGAAAAGCAGACTCTGGATATGGCCATCAGCAATATCGCCCATGATATTCGGACCCCTCTGACTATCGCGTCAGGCTACACCCAACAATTGATAAAAAATCCTGAAGACAAATCAGAAACCTTACAAAAAATATCCCAGCATCTTGATTTAGTTTCCAAACGTTTGGAGGCTCTCCTAGAATACCGTCGTTTGATGGAAGGAGCTGTCAAACCGAAACTGGAAGAAGTGGATCTTTCAGCTTTTATCACCAAAAAGACTCTGGCTTATTATGATGTTTTTCAGGCGGCAAATATCACGCTTGATTTTAAGGTTGAAGCTGGTTTGAAAATGAGGACTGATGAAGACTTACTGGATAGAATTTTACAAAATCTGCTTGGAAATGTCCTCAAGCATGGCAAGGAAGAAGCACGTCTATCTTTGAGAAAGGAAAAGGAACAGCTTGTCTTAGAGATTGCAAACCTTGTCAAACAGCCCATAAAAAAAATAGAAAATCTCAGCAACCGTTTTTATTCTGAAAATCTATCAGATACGGAAGAATCCTCTGGTTTAGGCCTTTACATCACTGAGGAATTATGCCATCTTCTTGGTGCAGAGATGAAACTAGGCACAGATGGGCAGTGGTTATCGGTTTTTATTTATTTTTAACGAAAAGAAACCTCCTCTGTAGGCTAGAGGAGGTCTTTTTTATAGACTTTTCTTTTTGAAAACTGCCAGTCCACTTAGATTAAAGATTACAATAACAGCTAAGGTAACTATAAGTGTATAGAAAATGGATTCACTATTAGCAGTCATAGCATAGAAAAACTGCAATGATAAATATGGCAAAATTTTGATACTTGGGAAGATGAGCATTGGCATAGAAAGTAAGATAGAGCTGACCAAATAACCAATAAATACTGCAAGATAAGAATGACTCACATAGAGAATAAAGGAAACAATGGAAAGCCAAGCAAGGAGGCAAAGGAATTGAAGGGAAATGGTTATCAGTAGATTGCCAATAAAGCCATCAGGCATAGTTCCAAATCCATTTAAGATAGTTGCTGGAATAAAGGCAATCACGAGACCGATGATGAGTTGCAAAAGTGCAATACAAGTCAATACAAAGGCTTTGGCAAGGAAAAACTCGGCGCGAGAAACACCCACTGTTAAATTATTTTTATAGAGTTTGCCGATTAAATCAACTCCAAGAACGAGGCAGGCTAGGACGATACAGAGAAAAACGAGGTTTGAACCTTGACTAGATGCGTTAATAAGTGCCTGTACACCGTCCCAACCATGGGTTGGAATTTCTGGTTCTTCTGTATTGATTGCCATCAGATGACCAGTAGCTCCAAAAATAGCCCCCATTAACATGAGTACAAAGAGAATGACCTCTGTAATCCAAAAACCTTTGGATCGGAAAAGACGGTAAAAGTCTGCTTGAATGGTATGTATCATGATTTTCCTCCTATTGGACCAATTGAGTAAAGTATTCTTCTAGGTTTTGACGGGCATAGTAAATCTCGTCAATGGCAACATCTGCCAAGGTTAATTGCTTAAGAATCTGTTTGACATCTTGTTCCTGACCAAAGATGTGAATTTCGTTTTCAGAATTAACAACCTTAAACTGGAGCTGGATTTGTTCTTTCAATACTTGACAAGCTTTCTCTTGATCAGCTGTCTTAAGGACAATATAATCCTCACTTAGTGTTTCAAATTCAGCTTTACTGATTTCACGGATAATCTTGCCTTGATCTAAAATACCAAAACGATTGGCTAGGAGATAGAGTTCTGACAAGATATGGCTAGAGATGAGAATGGTGATCCCTTTTTCTTGATTGAGCCGTTGAATCATCAGACGAAATTCTTTGATACCGATTGGGTCGAGACCATTGATAGGTTCATCTAAGATTAGGAAGTCTGGTTTGGATAGAAGGGCAATGGCGATACCAAGTCTTTGTTTCATTCCTAGCGAGAAATCACGAAAGACTTTCTTACCTGTATCTGACAAACCTACATAGTCCAGCGTTTCTCGAATGACTTGATCAGCATTTGGAATATGACGAATCATACAGTAATATTTCAGATTTTGATAGGCTGTTAAGTGATTATGAGCTACAGGTGATTCGATAACAGAACCTACTCGAGATAGGGCCTTGGTCCACTCATTTTCCGTTTGGCTAGAGAAGAGGGAAACAGTCCCTTTATCCGCAAACAGTAGTTGCGTAATGATTTTTATCAAGGTGGTTTTCCCAGCTCCGTTCTTTCCGATAAGTCCATAAATATCTCCTTCTCTTATCGTTAGATGAAGATCCTGAAGAATAGCTTGTTTGTCAAAGTTTTTGGACAATCCATGAATGTCAAGTACTGTTTTCATGATTCTCTCCTTTTGATTTATTTTGATAATTTTAGTATAAAGCATAGAAATCAAAGAAAGCTCAAGCATTTCTAAAGAGTTTCTAAAGTTTTAGGAATTCTTAAATATCAAAACCCAGTTGACACGAACTGGGCTTCTTAATTATAAAATATATTTCTCAATGGCACGCGCAACACCGTCTTCTTCATTGCTGGCTGTAACGGCATCCGCAAGAGATTTGACATAATCGCTGGCATTTCCCATAGCAATACCAAGGCCTGCAAACTGGAGCATTTCGATATCGTTATTGGCATCGCCCATGGCCATAATTTCTGAGGGATCAATCTTCAAAATATCTGCTAGTCGAGAAAGAGCAGTAGCCTTTGTCGTACCAAGTGGCATAGCTTCATAAATGACAGGCTGCGAACGAACTCCACTGAATCGTTGGCAGAGTTCCTCAGCAAAACGCTCTTCAAAATCATCTGTTTGCTCTTTTGTACCCAAAAACATACCTTGGAACATACGGTACTTACCACTGGTAGCTTCCTCAAGGGAAATTTCAGTCAGGTCTGAAAAGACTAGTTTGGCATCATTTTCAATGACTTGATTTGGCTTGCCACCGAGGACAAAATAGTGTTCCTCATCAAAAAGAGTCAACTGAACATCACTTTTTTCAGCAAGATTATAGAGGTATTCGATGTCAGCTGGACTGAGTTCTTGCCAGTCAACTAAGCTCCAGTCGCTCGTTTGATGAGTTGAGCAACCGTTGTTCACAATAACGTACTCATTCTGGAGGTCAAGTCCCAGTTTTTTGTAGTAAGGGAGGACACCGAAAAGCGGGCGACCCGTACAGAGAACCAGTTTGACACCTTTTTCAATAGCTTGATGAATAGCAGTGATGTGAGCTTGAGGGATTTCCTTGGCTTCATTGAGGAGGGTTCCGTCCATATCCAAGGCTAGTAGTTTAATCATAAGACTTCCTTCTTTATCTTTTGGTATTATTATAGCATATTTTGGAGAAGAAAATGATAGAGAGCTTGGGGATAATTGATTTTACAGTTTAAGATGTTTTGATAACAATTCATGATTTGAAGAGGATATTTTACAAAGATATGCTATACTAAGTTTGTTATTCACTTAAGCAGACCATTCTATTCAATATTCTAGTCAAGAAAAAGAAAAGCTGAGAATTTAATATGAAAAAACGGATTATTCAAATTTTACTAGCATTGTCCTTAATTTTTTTACAAATCAACTTGTTTTTGGAGAGTTTTCAATCACCTAGCAAAGTCCTATCTACCAGCAAGTCGTGAGTTTTTTCAGATTCTACTTTTGCTGGAAAGTGGTGTTCTTTTGTCAGCAGTCATCTATCTACTAGTTTTTGCAGGAAAGAAGACTTTTCATTTTAAGTGGCAGTTGAGGTACTTTATCTACCTTTTACTGGGCTACATCATTTCGTATATGTCGGACTTCCTCTTGTCTTATTTCATACCCTCGTCTTCAAATCAAATTTCTTTGAATGAAACGATAGAAATGATAGGGAGACAGGAATTACCCTATTTCTTGCTCATAGCTTGCTTCATCGGCCCTATTGCTGAGGAATTGATTTATCGCGGTGTGCTTATGACAACCTTTTTCAAAAACTCGCCTTGGTACGGAGATGTCTTGCTTTCTGCTATTATTTTCGGTTATATTCATATCAATTTCGCTTTAACACCTCTTGCTTTTTCCATTTATGCTAGTGGAGGGCTTATTTTGGCTCTATTGTATCGCATGACTAAAAATCTCTACTATCCAATACTAGTTCATATTCTCATCAATATCACTGCCTTCTGGAATGTGTGGTTACTCCTATTTTCAGGAAGTTAGCTTACTAAAACAATGTCGGAACTTTCCGGCATTTTTTTTCAACAGGTGAGCAAGAACTGATTATTTTCAGACTTGGGTGGCTAATCATGGTATAATAAAAGGTAATGAAAAATTCTAACGAGGCAGAGATGAAATTACTTTATACTGATATTCGGACTTCTTTGACAAAAATTCTAACCAGAGAGGCGGAAGAGCTAGTTGCTGCTGGCAAGAGGGTCTTCTACATCGCTCCCAACTCTCTTTCTTTTGAAAAGGAACGCGCCGTGCTGGAATGCTTGTCCCAGCAGGCTTCTTTTGCAATTACCGTCACGCGCTTTGCGCAGATGGCTCGTTACCTGATCTTGAATGACTTGCCTGCCAAGACCAGTCTAGATGACATTGGTCTTGGGATGGCATTTTACAAATGTCTTGCCGAACTTGATCCTAAGGATTTACGTGTTTATGGAGCTATCAAGCAGGATCCTCAATTTATCCAGCAGTTGATTGAGCTTTACCACGAGATGACGACTGCTCAAATGAGTTTTTTGGACTTGGAGAGTTTAACAGATGAGGATAAGCGAGCCGATTTGCTCTTGATTTTTGAGAAAGTAACGGCCTACCTCAATCAGGGTCAGTTGTCTCAAGGAAGTCAGTTATCCCATTTGATTGAGGCTATTGAGAATGACAAAGTAAGTAGTGATTTTAGCCAGATTGCCTTAGTTATTGATGGATTTACCCGTTTTTCTGCTGAGGAAGAGCGGATTGTGGACCTACTTCATGGCAAGGGTGTTGAGATTGTCACTGGGGTTTATGCTAGTAAGAAAGCTTATACCAGTCCTTTTAGTGAGGGCAATCTCTATCAAGCCAGTGTGGAGTTTCTCCATCATCTAGCCTCTAAATACCAAACACCTGCTCAGGACCGTTCTCAGACCCATGAGAAGATGGATAGTTTTGACAAGGCCTCTCGTTTGTTGGAGTCTTCTTATGACTTTTCAGAATTCACCTTGGATGTCGATGATAAGGACCGTGAAAACTTACAAATCTGGTCTTGCTTGACGCAAAAGGAGGAGTTGGAGCTAGTAGCCCGTAGCATCCGTCAGAAATTGCACGAGAACTCAAATCTGAGTTACAAGCATTTTCGTATTCTCTTGGGGGATGTAGCTTCTTACCAGTTATCGCTGAAAACCATTTTTGACCAGTATCAGATCCCTTTCTATCTTGGTAGAAGCGAATCCATGGCGCACCACCCCTTGACACAGTTTGTTGAGTCTATTTTGGCTTTGAAACGCTATCGTTTCCGTCAGGAGGATTTGATAAACCTTCTTAGAACAGGTCTGTATACCGACCTTAGCCAAGCGGATATTGATGCTTTTGAGCAATATATCCGTTATCTTGGTATCAATGGCTTGCCAGCCTTTCAGCAAACCTTTACCAAATCCCACCATGGGAAATTTAATCTGGAACGTTTAAATGCTCTTCGTCTGCGTATTTTAACCCCTCTTGAAACCCTCTTTGCCAGTCGAAAACAAAAGACTGAAAATCTCTTACAAAAGTGGAACTCTTTTCTAAAAGAAGGAGATGTGACCAAGCAGCTCCAAGATTTGACAGCCACTATGGAAGCTCTTGATCAGGAAAGACAGACTGAAGTTTGGAAGGCATTCTGTCATGTTTTAGAACAATTTGCGACTGTTTTTGCTGGTTCGCAAGTTAATCTAGAGGACTTTCTAGCCTTGCTCCATTCTGGAATGAGTTTGTCCCAATACCGTACCATTCCAGCAACAGTGGACACTGTCCTGGTGCAGAGTTACGATTTGATTGCACCCTTAACGGCTGACTTTGTCTACGCCATTGGGCTAACACAG
Organism: Streptococcus sp. KHUD_011; assembly: GCF_046352925.1. Taxonomy (GTDB): domain Bacteria; phylum Bacillota; class Bacilli; order Lactobacillales; family Streptococcaceae; genus Streptococcus. Next base: position 968,035 of record NZ_CP157578.1, read on the forward strand.
GACAATTTACCAAAAATTGCCCAAAACACCAGTCTTTTGACAGACGAAGAAAGACAAAATTTAAACCAAACGACTGAAGAGGGAGCGCAATTGCAGATTGCCAGCAGTGAAAACCTCAAGAAAAATCGCTATACTATGCTTTCCTTGGTCAATTCTGCTCGTAAGCAGTTGGTTTTGTCGGCTCCAAGCCTTTTTAATGAAAGTGAAAGTAAGGAGTCAGCCTATCTGCAAGAGCTGGTCCATTTGGGATTTAGGCGGAGAGAGAAGAGGTTGAATCACAAAGGGCTATCTAAGGAAGATATGGGGTCATATCACAGTCTTTTGTCTAGTCTGGTTGCCTATCACCAGCAGGGCGAGATGAGTGAGACTGAGCAAGATTTGACATTTATTAAGGTTTTGGCGCGTGTCATGGGTAAAAAACTAGACCAGCAAGGTCTGGAAAATCCAGCCCTCCCAACCAGTCCAAGCAGTAAGCAGTTGGATAAGGATACCTTACAAGCTCTCTATCCTACTGATCAGGAGTTTTACCTGTCTACCTCCGGTTTGACGGAGTTTTACCGCAATGAATACAGTTATTTTCTTCGCTACGTTTTAGGCTTGCAAGAAGAATTACGCCTGCGTCCTGATGCTCGCAGTCACGGAAATTTCTTACACCGCATTTTTGAACGTGCCTTGCAGTTGCCTGACGAAGATTCCTTTGACAAACGTTTAGAACAAGCTATCCAAGAAACCAGTCAAGAACGCGAATTTGAGGCTATTTATCAGGAAAGTTTGGAAGCCCAGTTTACCAAGGAAATTCTGCTTGATGTGGCACGGACGACTGGTCATATTCTCCGCCATAATCCAGCTATTGAAACCATCAAAGAAGAGGCGAATTTCGGTGGAAAAGAGCAGGCCTTTATTCAATTGGACAATGGTCGCAGTGTCTTTGTACGAGGTAAGGTGGACCGGATTGACCGTTTGAAAGCTGATGGATCGATAGGAGTAGTAGACTACAAATCCAGTCTGACCCAGTTCCAGTTTCCTCATTTCTTTAATGGCCTCAATTCTCAGTTGCCAACTTATCTAGCTGCCTTAAAAAGAGAAGGGGAGCAGAACTTTTTTGGTGCCATGTACTTGGAAATGGCTGAGCCTGTCCAATCTTTGATGGCCGTTAAAAGTCTGGCAGGCGCAGTAGTAGAAGCCAGCAAGTCTATGAAATACCAAGGACTCTTTTTAGAAAAAGAAAGTAGTCATTTGGGCGAATTTTACAATAAAAATAAGGCCAATCAGCTGACGGATGAGGAATTTCAGCTCCTACTGGACTACAATGCCCATCTTTACAAGAAAGCAGCTGAGAAAATTTTAGAAGGTCAGTTCGCCATTAACCCTTATACTGAAAATGGCAGAAGTATTGCACCGTATGTTCAGCAATATCAAGCCATCACAGGATTTGAAGCTAATTACCACTTGGGCCAAGCCCGTTTCCTAGAAAAGTTAGATTTAGCTGACGGTAAGCGTCTGATCGGAGAAAAACTCAAGCAAGCTTGGTTTGAAAAAATAAGAGAGGAGTTGAATCGATGAAGCCTATTCCCTTTTTAACTGAGGAGGAGATTCAAAAACTGCAAGAAGCAGAAGCAAATTCGAGCAAGGAACAAAAGAAAACTGCCGAGCAAATCGAAGCTATCTACACTTCTGGTCAGAATATTCTTGTTTCAGCATCAGCTGGTTCTGGGAAGACCTTTGTCATGGCCGAGCGTATTCTGGACCAATTAGCGCGTGGAGTGGAAATCAGTCAACTCTTTATCTCAACCTTTACCGTTAAGGCTGCCACAGAGCTTAAAGAACGTTTGGAGAAAAAAATCAGCCAACAAATCCAAGAAAGCGATGACGTCGACCTCAAACAACACTTGGGTCGCCAGTTGGCAGACCTACCCAACGCAGCCATCGGGACCATGGACTCTTTCACACAAAAATTCCTTGGTAAACATGGCTATCTGCTTGATATTGCGCCAAATTTCCGTATTTTACAAAACCAAAGCGAGCAACTTCTTCTAAAAAACGAAGTCTTTCATGAGGTATTTGAAGCCCATTACCAAGGCAAACAGAAAGAGACCTTTAGTCATTTGCTGAAAAACTTTGCTGGACGTGGCAAGGATGAACGTGGGCTACGCCAGCAGGTCTATAAAATTTATGACTTTCTCCAATCCACCAGCAATCCTCAGAAATGGCTGAGTGAATCTTTCTTAAAAGGCTTTGAAAAAGCTGATTTTAGCAGTGAAAAAGAAAAACTGACTGAGCAAATCAAACAAGCCCTTTGGGATTTGGAAAGCTTTTTCCGTTATCATCTGGATAACGATGCCAAGGAGTTTGCAAAGGCTGCTTATCTAGAGAATGTTCAGTTGATTCTGGATGAAATTGGCTCTTTAAATCAGGAGTCCGATAGTCAGGCTTATCAAACAGTGCTTGCGCGTGTTGTCGCAATTTCGAAAGAGAAAAACGGCCGATCTCTGACTAATGCCAGCCGTAAGGCTGATTTGAAGCCGCTGGCCGATTCCTATAACGAAGAGAGAAAGACCCAGTTTGCTAAACTAGGACAACTAGCAGACCAGATAACGATTCTCGACTATCAAGAACGTTATCATGGAGAGACCTGGGAGCTAGCTATAACCTTCCAGTCTTTCATGAGTGATTTTGTGGAAGCTTATCGTCAGCGCAAACGCCAGGAAAATGCCTTTGAGTTTGCTGATATCAGCCATTACACCATTGAAATTTTAGAGAAATTCCCGCAAGTCCGTGAGGCTTATCAGGAGCGCTTCCATGAAGTCATGGTCGATGAGTATCAGGATACCAACCATATTCAAGAACGGATGCTGGAATTGCTGTCTAATGGCCACAATCGCTTTATGGTGGGAGATATCAAGCAGTCTATCTATCGTTTCCGTCAAGCAGACCCGCAGATTTTCAATGAAAAGTTCCAAGGCTATTCGCAAAATCCCCAAGAAGGCAAGTTGATATTGCTCAAGGAAAATTTCCGTAGTAGTTCAGAAGTGCTATCAGCAACCAATGATGTTTTTGAACGCCTTATGGACCAAGAGGTCGGAGAAATCAACTATGATAACATGCACCAGCTTGTTTTTACCAATACCAAACTGACTCCAAATCCTGACAACAAGGCAGAATTCTTCCTCTACGATAAGGACGACACAGGTGAGGAAGAAGAGAGCCAAGCAGAAACGAAACTAACTGGTGAGATGCGCTTAGTCATCAAGGAGATTCTGAAACTCCATAAGGAACAAGGTGTTGCCTTTAAGGAAATTGCCCTTCTGACCTCCAGTCGCAGTCGTAATGACCAGATTCTTCTAGCCCTGTCTGAGTACGGGATTCCTGTCAAAACCGATGGAGAGCAAAACAATTATCTCCAATCCCTAGAAGTGCAAGTCATGCTAGACACCCTTCGTGTCATTCACAATCCTCTTCAAGACTATGCCTTGGTTGCCCTTATGAAGTCTCCTATGTTTGGCTTTGATGAGGACGAGTTAGCACGTTTATCTCTTCAGAAAGCAGAGGATAAAATCCAAGAAAATCTCTATGAAAAACTTGTCAATGCACAAAAACTGGCTAGCAGCCAGAAAAACTTGATTCACACAGCTCTAGCTGAGAAACTAAAGCAATTTATGGATATCTTGGCTTCTTGGCGCTTGTATGCCAAATCCCACTCCCTCTATGACTTGATTTGGAAGATATACAATGACCGTTTTTATTATGACTATGTTGGGGCTTTGCCAAATGGACCTGCTAGACACGCCAATCTCTATGCCCTAGCTTTGAGAGCAGACCAGTTTGAAAAGAGTAATTTTAAGGGCTTGTCACGTTTTATTGGTATGATTAACCATGTCTTGGAAGCCCAGCACGATCTTGCAAGCGTGGCTGTCGCACCGCCAAAAGATGCAGTAGAGCTCATGACCATCCACAAAAGTAAAGGGCTGGAGTTTCCTTACGTCTTTATTCTCAATATGGATCAAGACTTTAACAAGCAAGACTCTATATCAGAAGTCATTCTCAGCCGTCAGAATGGTCTTGGTGTCAAATATATTGCCAAGATGGAGACAGGAGCAGTAGAAGCTCACTATCCTAAAACCATCAAACTCTCCATTCCCAGCTTGACCTATAGTCAAAATGAAGATGAATTACAGCTAGCAAGCTATTCAGAACAGATGCGCCTTCTTTATGTTGCTATGACAAGGGCTGAGAAAAAGCTCTATCTTGTCGGCAAGGGTTCTCGTGAAAAGTTGGAAGCTAAAGAATACCCAGCAGCTAAAAATGGAAAACTAAACAGCAACACTAGACTGCAAGCCAAGAATTTCCAAGATTGGATTTGGGCTATCAGTAAAGTATTTGCCAAGGATCATCTCAACTTTAGCTATCGTTTTGTTGGTGAAGATCAGCTGACTAAAGAAGCTATCGGAGAATTGGAAACCAAAAGTCCTCTCCAAGATAGCTCTCAAGCAGATAACCGTCAGTCAGAAACCATCAAAGAAGCCCTTGAAATACTGAAAGAGGTGGAAGTTTATAATAATCTTCACCGCGCAGCCATTGAACTTCCTAGCGTTCAAACCCCAAGTCAAATCAAGAAATTCTACGAACCAGTTATGGATATGGAAGGTGTCGAGATTGCAGGTCAAGGCCAGTCAGTAGATAAGAAAATCAACTTTGATTTGCCAGATTTTTCAACCAAAGAAAAAGTAACTGGAGCTGAAATCGGCAGTGCTACCCACGAACTCATGCAGAGAATTGACCTCAGTCAGCGACCAACGCTTGCTAGCCTGACAGAAACTCTCAGACAAGTTCAAACCAGCCCAGCTGTCAGAGACAAGATTAATCTTTCGAAAATTCTTGCATTCTTTGACACAGCACTCGGTCAGGAAATTCTTGCTAATACCAACCATCTCTATCGCGAGCAACCTTTCTCCATGCTCAAACGAGACCAAAAGAGTCAGGAAGATTTCGTTGTCCGTGGTATCCTTGATGGCTATCTGCTTTACGAAGACAAAATCGTTCTGTTCGACTATAAGACAGATCGCTATGATGATCCAAGTCAACTCATAAATCGTTATCGTGGTCAATTAGCCCTATACGGAGAGGCTTTATCACGAGCCTATTCGATTGAAAATATTGAAAAATACTTGATTTTACTAGGTAAAGAAGAGGTTCAAGTTGTAAAAGTATAATCTAGAAAGGAGACCTCATGACACTTCCAGTTAGAAAATCCCTGCATGATGCGGTGTTACAGGCTTCAAAAGCTGATACTTGGGAACAAGCTACCAAGGAATGGAATGAAGTTTCCTTGATTTTTAATGGAATCGGCCGTAGCAATTGTGTCTGTGGAAATGCCATCAAGTACGCTTACGAACTCTTTAACGGTGTCACCGGACAACGCCTCTTTCCGATCGGTAGCGATTGTGTTCGGCATTTTCATCGATTAAGCCTTGACCAGCAACTAGAAGAGGAAGAAAAACTACTCAGAAAGGTCGAAAATCTGACCAGAAAAGCCCAGAAAAAAGAAAAAATCAAGGTTAACAAAAGTGACTTTGACGAACGTCTTCTAAAGTGGCTCTGGGAAAAAGGTGTTTTTAAACCCAATCGTGGCAATCAGTTCACACCTGAAAGAGACTACCAGCTCTTCCTAGAAGTCTTTCGAGGAGGAAGTTGGACCAAGGCAGAGCCCAGGAAAAAGGATCGGATGGAAGAAGTCCTAGAAAAGTATATCAAGCCCTTTTTACTTGGAAAACCGGATGACCAACTCTACCTTGTCAAGCTAGGTAAGGAGAAAATTGACTACGAACAAGAACTCCGTATTCAAGCAGAGAAAGAGCGCAAGAAAAGAGATAGAATCGCCAAGCAATATGCAGACAATCTGGTACTAGCCATGGGACCAGCAGAGCGTGCCTACCAAGATTACTTTGGCTTTACAGAAACCCTGACTCAAGAAGAACGCAAGTGGGAGAAAATACTTTTTGGTAAAAACCGGACAGAGCGGGCTATCAAGGCCAAACAATACCAAAAAGAGTTGGAAAAAGACCAACGAATAGCCGGGCAGGATCCAATTGAAAGAAAGCAGAAGCAGACCTGGATCCTCAATTCCTATTTTCGTGAGCTCCCTGAAGAAAAAGCACGATTTTCTCGGCTCTTATTAGAATATCGAAAGAGTGGAGAAGTGCCATTTTCAACCGAATATCTGTCAGACCATCTGCTCGACTTTTTCTATAAAATGAAAGCCTTTGAGTTTGAAATCGCACCAGAACAAGTTCGAGATTTTTTAAAAGAAAGCATCCAAGCAGATCATCTATCCTCAGCACAAGAAAGCTGGATAGAAGGAATTTTGACAAATTGTATAGTCCCATTTTTATCTCGAATACTCATCTAAAACTAAATATATAAGATATAGAATTTTATATAAGGTTAATATACAAATCAAGTGGGGTTGAAATCAGTCTTCCTTTAAAAAGTAGCTATTACAAACAAAAGCTTATGCAAAAAAGACTAATTTATGATAGAATAGAGGATAAGAAAGAAAACGTTTTTACAGTTTTTTCAATCCGAAGGAGATATATTATGGCCACTATTCAATGGTTGGTCTAGAAGATTTAAAATAATAAAACATTGTGAAGTAGAATAAATGCTTAAAGCCCTTGAAATTCAAGGGTTTTTATTGGTTTAGATTTTAATTCTTCACATTGTTATATATGCTTGATTGAGCAATAATCATCAATAAAAACATTTTTTTGGTGTTGAGTTTGGTGTTCAAATATTTATTATGTTACGGAAAGGAATTTCACAATCTTTCCGTTTTTTTATTTTCAGGAGGGAAAATGACAAAAGAACTACAATCATCACGCTATATTGTCATTTCATTTTTAGTACGTGAAATGGGAATTGACATTGTTGAAGCCATCTCTCTTATGGCTGAATTAGAAAAAAATGGCTTGGTTCGATTGGAATCAAGTGGAGATTTAATACTCAAAGAACTTGGAGGAGCGCTATGAAACGAATTACCGCAAATCAATACCAAACTTCAGAACGGTATTACAAATTACCTAAAATTCTTTTTGAGGATGAGAAATATATGGATATGAAACTAGAAGTAAAGGTGGCTTATTCTATTTTAAAAGATCGTTTAGAATTATCTCTTAGTCGTGGTTGGATAGATGAAGAAGGATCAGTCTATTTAGTATTTTCTAATTCTAAACTGATGAGGCTGTTAGGTTGTTCGAAGTCAAAATTACTGTCCATCAAAAAAACTCTTAAAGAATATGACTTAATTGATGAAGTTCAACAGTCTTCAAGTGAGAAAGGAAGACTAGCTAATAAGATTTATTTAGGGGAATTATCTTCTACCCCAGTAGGTAATTCAAACAGGGCTAGTGTTAAAAAAAGACTAGGGCAGGTTGAAAATGAAACGGCCCCCGTCTCTTATTCAGCCCCTAGTGAGACTGAAGTTAGTGAGACTAAATATAGTGAGACTGATTCTTTATTTATTGAGGATGAGGAGGAGAGGAATACTCAACCTATCTTGAGAAGAAAAGTAGAAAAGGTCACAAAATATGATCGAGATTATATTTGGGGATTGGTACAAGATCAATTTAGACGAGAAGGTTTTTCTGAAACAGCCAGTGAAATTGCTATGACTGATTTTGAGAGAATCTATCAGTATGCTCTTGACAATGTTCGCTTTGTTAGACGAGCGGAAGTACTTGCTGAATTTGTGTTTAACGGCTTGTATTCCGTTTGGAATAACCGTGTTAGAAAAGGAGGTGGTTAAAATGTCACCAATCGAGTGGATATTAGTTATGCTCATTTTAATTTCAAGTGGTGTGACTTTTTGGACATTGATAGTCGATCAGAAAGGGGGGATAAAGAAATGAGATTTATTGATTTATTTTCAGGTATAGGTGGATTTAGACTTGGAATGGAAAGTGTTGGACACGAGTGTATTGGATTTTGTGAGATTGATAAATTTGCTAGGAAATCTTATAAGTCCATTTTTCAAACGGAAGGAGAAATAGAATTTCATGACATACGAGATGTTTCAGATGACGAATTTAAAAAACTTAGAGGGAAAGTCGATGTCATCTGTGGGGGATTCCCTTGTCAAGCATTTTCAATCGCAGGAAGACGATTGGGATTTGAAGATACTAGAGGAACTTTGTTCTTTGAAATTGCTCGAGCGACCAAACAAATCCAACCACGTTTTCTTTTTCTTGAAAATGTTAAAGGCCTACTCAATCACGATAAGGGACGGACGTTCACCACAATTCTTACCACACTTGATGAGTTGGGGTTTGATGTTGAGTGGCAGGTGCTTAACAGTAAGGATTTTGGCGTTCCCCAAAACAGAGAGAGGGTGTTTATTATCGGACATTCTAGAAAGAAAGGTACCAGACTCCTATTTCCTTTCAGACGAGAAGGTCAAGCAACTAACCCTGAGACTTTGAAAGCACTAGGGAATTTAAATCCATCAAGAAGTGGAATGAGTGGTAAAGTCTATTATTCAGAAGGTCTTGCGCCAACCTTAGTTCGTGGAAAAGGAGAAGGATTTAAAGTTGCGATTCCTTGTATGACACCAGACAGATTAGAAAAAAGACAAAATGGTAGACATTTCAAGGATAATCAAGAGCCAATGTTTACTTTAAATACTCAGGATCGCCATGGTATTGTCGTTGTTGGAGATTTACCAACTAGCTTTAAGGAAACTGGTCGCGTCTATGGAAGTGAGGGGCTATCTCCAACACTGACTACGATGCAAGGTGGAGATAAAATCCCCAAAATACTGATTCCAGAACCAATCCAATTTCTAAAAGTCCGAGAGGCAACGAAAAAAGGATATGCTCAAGCAGAGATTGGGGATTCAATCAATTTGGAGAGACCAAGTTCTCAGTATCGTCGTGGTAGAGTTGGAAAAGGTATAGCGAATACGTTAACAACTAGTGGGCAAATGGGAGTAGTAGTGGCTAGCTATGAAGGAGAAGATAAACAAGTTTACCAAGTAGCTGGTGTCTTAATTGATGGGCAATTTTACCGTTTGAGGATACGACGAATCACTCCTAAAGAGTGTTTTAGACTGCAGGGCTTTCCTGATTGGGCTTTTGAAGCTGCTAGAAAAGTCTCTAGTAATAGTCAGCTCTATAAACAAGCTGGTAATAGTGTAACCGTTCCTGTGATTACCGCAATCGCAAAAACATTAAAAGAAATAGAGGAAAAAGATGAAAGCATTAAATAAAGAATCAATACTAGATTGTGATGAATTAGAAACAGAATTACATGATGCAGAAATCAAACAGCTGGATGAACAATTATTTTTGATGCCCAATTATCCATGTGAGTTTGAAGTAACATTTTTAGATGATTACCATAAAAAACACAACTACCCACTATTTTACGAGTCCTATCTTCAAAACGTTATGGAATTCCTTGAAAGTCAAGACATAAAGAATGGGGTTGATGCCTTTGTAGATGATAATCAGAATCTTGTTTTTGTTTTATATGGACAAGGCTATCGAGCCGAGGGAAAAGAAGGAATACTTACAACCCAAGTAACTGTAAAAGCTTATGATGAAGACAAGAAATCGATTAACTTCTCAAATTCATTAGATTCCTTAATCGTCTCAGAATATCAAATGGAACCGAATCTTTGGGAGGTCTCCCATGATTGATCTCTATCTAAGTAAAAATAGCCAAAGAAATCAACTTCTTTTGGATTTCTTTCAAAAGTATGGCATCGAGGTGTCTTGTCATTCGATTTCTGAAATGACAAAGGATAAATTAATTGAGATGATGAGCTATTCTTCAGATTGTTTTGAGTTTCTATCTCCCAATTTATTACGATTTAAGAACCGTGACAATCTAAGATTAACGGATTTCATTGAAATGATATTAAAAAATCCTGAACTATGCATCAGGCTTCCTCTTGCGGTTTCAAATAAGAGAGTTTATCCAAATCTGAATTTGGAAGAGGCTAGAGCTCTATTGCCAAGAGATACGAAACAATTGATTTACATGGCACAAACACATTATTTATCTAGTTAAAGGAGAAGCAATATGGCTGAACGATTTTGGGAGAACTTGTCCATTATTTTGGCTGAAAGAAATATTAGCTGGATTGAGTTAACCAGAAAAATGTTTGCGGGAGAGTTTCACTATCCAAGTGAATTGAATCGTTTGTATCAAAAAATACGCCACTACAAGATGGAACAACGAATGCCTCAAAGTCCATGGGTAGAAAGGATTGTGCAGGTATTAGATTTAGATTATGAAGATTTATTTCGGAGGTAACTATGAAAAGAATAATTCCAGTTTATATATTCCAACAAGTAAATGTCTTATTGGTATCCCTATACTTACTGAAATTGCTTTGTATTGGTGAGTTAACCATACTACAGATTCTCTATTGTGCGTCGCTCATTTCTTTTTTATGGATGTATGGCCAACGAAAACAAGTGGTCAAGGTCAATATGAAAACTAGGATGAAATGGCTTGGTATTGGATTCGTTAGCCTACTGATTATAAGCCTATGTTTTAGTCTGATTCATGCTCAAGGAACCACGAATCAAGCAAACTTAATTGGACTTCAACATCAGGTTCCTTGGTTTTCATTTTTATTGTTCTTAATCAATGCGAGTATGGTTGAAGAATTTCTGTATCGAGAAATTTTATGGAACCTGGTCAGAAAATTAGATATTCGAGTTGCTTTGACAAGTGTTTTATTTGCCTTAGTACATCATCCAGGAACCATTCTAGCTTGGTGTTTATATGTTTCACTTGGGATCTTTTTAGGGATGGTGCGCTATAAATCGGACTTATGGGGAAGTATGGGTCTACATTTGGTGTGGAACCTACTAGTTTATAGTTTGCTGCTTTTTTAGACATAATTAGCTTGTTTTAGGGAAATAAAATGCTAACGTTATTTAAAGATGTTAGTCTTTTATTTCAAAATCTTTGATTGATATGAATTTAGTTAAATAGAAAAATAAGAAATGTGATAAAAATTTCAACGACTCTTATCTATAATAAAGCTACCTGTTCTTTGAAAATTGAATCCACTCCGTCTTGATTAGCGTGCCTGTGTAAGTAGGGACTGAGAGTATTTCCCTGTGAAGGGCAACTGGCACAAGACGTGTGTGAGAATTTTCTAACAGACACGGAGTTTATCGTTACCAGACTCAAACGATGCGACAAACTAGATAAAGGAGTTAATCATGAAGGTAGTAAACTTGTATGATTTGAAACAAATGGGAAATAAAGGTGGTTGTACCATCCAATTGATTCATCATTTTCCCTTTGGTATGGGCTTAGGACATCTAAAAAAAGACTACATTGAATTTAAACGTGTTGGTATCTTTGATGGGAATGCAGTAGAAGTCACTATTCGAGAACCTTATTCGAGAGATCTACTGCAGGTTGTCAAGTCAATTAAGCAACATCAGAAATTGATAGCTTATCGCTATAAAGAAGGAAAACTGCTATTTGTTAAGAAGGAGGCGTCAGATGTCCTCTGAACAACAGGAACGAATGGCAGTTCAATATGCAGAGCGTAGTCTTTTATTTACTGTAAAAAGTCTATTAAAGATTCTAGAATGGTCTAGACGTCAGGCTTTAGCACAGGATTCCGCCTATAAGATAGGGGTACAGAAATTAGAAGAATTGCTACAATCTCCCTATGCGATTGATACGATTAATCTGAAAAAAGATTTCTTAGACAAACCAATTGATATAGAGAAATTTAAAACTTTTTTAGAAAAAGAAGAGATTCCTTTAGCCATTGCTTGGCAAGGGGATTCTCTACATTTCTACACGAAAGACCGTTCGATTCTAGACAATCATTTAGACCATCTGTTAGAAAAAATGGTTAATGATCCGGAGAAATTAGCTGATTTTACCATGGATAAGTCATTAGACGATGCAATTGATGAGGCTAAATCCCAAATTACCTTTAGACAAGAAGGAGCCGTCAAACAGAAAGAGATGGTGAGATGATGTACAGTGGAAAGAAATTCCTACTATTCTCACTGTTAGGTATCTTACTAGGCTATCTTTTTCATCGTTTGACGCTTTTGTATGATTCCTATACTGGAAATACATTAGATAAATTCACTCATCTTCTGATGGAAGGTCAAGATGAAGTTCTTCAGTCGCCATGGAATGTTTCCTTTACTGGAAAATCAAGTGCTTTTTTTCTACTAGGATTTGTGATGATGTTACTGGTTTATCTCTATCTAGAGACTGGCAAAAAACAATACCGAGAAGGGGTAGAATACGGGAGCGCCCGTTTTGGAACTCTAAAAGAAAAGAAGCTCTTTTACGGTAAAGAATTTTCTCATGATACGATCTTAGCGCAAGATGTTCGTTTGACATTATTAGATAAAAAACCACCCCAATATGATAGAAATAAGAATATTGCGGTGATTGGAGGTTCAGGAAGTGGGAAGACATTTCGCTTTGTGAAACCCAATCTGATTCAGATGAATAGTTCAAATATTGTCGTGGATCCTAAAGATCACTTGGCCGAAAAAACAGGCAAACTATTTTTAGAACATGGCTACCAAGTAAAGGTGTTAGATTTAGTTAATATGAAGAACTCAGATGGCTTCAATCCTTTTCGCTATATAGAGACAGAAAATGATTTGAATCGCATGCTGACGGTTTATTTTAATAACACCAAAGGCTCTGGCTCCCGTAGTGATCCATTTTGGGATGAAGCTTCTATGACTTTGGTTCGAGCTTTAGCCTCTTACTTGGTCGATTTCTATAATCCACCTAAAACAAGAGAACAGCTCATTGAAGAGAGTCGTTTGAGTCAAACAGAATACCAAAACTTGTTGAAACGTCAAAAAAAAGAAGTGGAAGAGCGAAAAAAACGAGGGCGTTATCCAAGTTTTGCTGAAATCTCAAAACTCATTAAACACTTATCCAAGGGTGAAAACCAAGAAAAAAGTGTTTTAGAAATTCTATTTGAAAATTATGCTAAAAAGTATGGAACTGAAAATTTTACCATGCGAAATTGGGCAGATTTTCAAAATTATAAGGATAAGACTCTGGATTCTGTTATAGCTGTAACCACTGCTAAATTTGCCCTCTTCAATATTCAAAGTGTCATGGATTTGACCAAAAGAGATACCCTTGATATGAAGACATGGGGCCAGGAAAAATCAATGGTTTACTTAGTTATCCCAGATAACGATAGTACCTTTCGCTTTCTTTCAGCCCTCTTTTTTTCAACCGTATTTCAAACCCTAACAAGACAAGCAGACATTGATTTTAAGGGTCAATTGCCTCTTCATGTCAGAGTGTACTTAGATGAGTTCGCAAATATCGGAGAGATTCCAGATTTTGCTGAACAAACCTCAACAGTCCGTTCTCGGAATATGAGTCTCGTTCCTATTCTACAAAATATTGCCCAACTTCAAGGGCTCTATAAAGAAAAAGAAGCTTGGAAAACCATTTTGGGGAACTGTGATAGCTTAGTCTACTTAGGTGGGAATGATGAAGATACCTTTAAATTTATGAGTGGCTTACTCGGTAAACAAACCATTGATGTTCGAAATACTAGTCGTTCCTTTGGCCAGACAGGTTCAGGATCCCTTTCTCATCAAAAGATTGCTCGTGATTTAATGACACCTGATGAAGTCGGAAATATGAAACGGCATGAATGCCTGGTTCGAATTGCTAATATGCCTGTATTTAAAAGCAAAAAATACAATTCCACTAAGCATCCAAACTGGAAGTACCTAGCTAATCAAGAAAGCGATGAACGGTGGTGGAACTATCAGATCAATCCTTTGAATCAAAGTCAAGAAAACCATCTTGAAGACCTTAGAATTCGTGATTTAACTTTTGAATCTAGTTTAAAATAAAAATAGAAAAGAGGAAATAGATGATTACGCATTTTAAAGGTTTTGTTTATGGAGTAGACGCAAGTGCCATGTTTGCACAAGCTATGTCTTTGTTACAGAAGGGATTGATTGCGGTTGGTGCCTTTCTCGTTGTTGTGGGGATTGTCAATCTTGCAACCAACATTAAAGATGGTGGACCAGGTGTTCGGAATGCCATTCTGGAAATTGTCGGTGGTGTTATGGTAGGGGCTGCTGGAGCCTTTGTAACTCAAATTTCAATTTAGGAGGATAAACAATGACATGAATCTTAGTTTAGTCTCACCCTTTGTTTACCTTGCATCTGAAAAAATATCAGCTGAAAATTTATTTGAAGGATTTAATGTAGATTTACAATCTACGGTAGATCTGATTAAATCTCTATCTAGCTATAATCCAACCGTTTGGACTTATATGTCTAGTATTACTAAAAGTGTCATGCAGCCTCTTGGAGTTGCTATTCTATCAGTTGTTCTCATCTTAGAATTTTCGAAGATGGCAAAGAAAATTGCTAACTCTGGTGGAGCAATGACCTTTGAAGCCTTAGCGCCAATGTTGATTAGTTATATTATGGTCGCAGTTGTAATTACCAACACTACCGTAATTGTAGAAGCCATCATCGGGATTGCAAGTCACGCCATTGAACAAGTGGCCTCGATTGTGGCTCACGGTGGGGCAAAGTATGATACCATCTCTGGATTAAAAGGGTCAGGATTTATTGGCCGGATGATTGTGGGCTTTTTCGCACTCCTCATTTGGCTTGTTCGGATAGTAAGTGCAGCCATGGTTAATCTTTTGGTATCTATTCGATTTATTCAACTCTATCTTATGATCCCATTTGCCCCTCTTACGATTCCAACATTTTTAAGTGATGAATGGAAGTCTATTGGTATTGGCTATTTAAAAAATATTATGGTTTATGCGGTACAAGGGGTTCTCATTTTTCTGATTGTTTCTCTTGTTCCTTTGTTTGAATCTGCTGGTAAAATAGCTGTTTCAAATGGTGCAGGAGTCCTGCAATCACTTGCAATTATGTTTGGTAGTTTGGTACAAGCTATCTTACTAATTATTGCCCTCGTTGGTTCTCAACGTACGGCTCGCTCAATCTTAGGTATGTAATTAGATAAAGGCTAGGAAGTGATTGCTTCTTAGCCTTTTTAGAAAGGAAAGTCATGAATACACGTGTCTTTAAAGACATCTCAAAATACCAACACAGGGCTTGGTTAGGCTTCACCACAAGACAAATCATCTTTGTCCTACCAGCCTTTATTGTCACAATTATTGTCTTGGGTTTAAATCTCTTTTACTGGCAATTTGGAGATTGGTTTGTTTACGGTTTTGTATTTGCTTTTACCATTCCCCTCATGCTTTTTGGAGTCTATAAACCCAATGATTTATATTTTGAACATTATTTGAAATACCGTCTTCATTTTGAGTTAACGTTTCCCCTACGCACAATTACAGGAAAGAAAGGACCTGAACATGAAAAGAAAATCAAATACATTAAAGAAACAAAAAACTTCAATGACTAATCAGAAAGAAGTAGTTAAAGGAAAAAAAGAGGAAGTGTTACCCTCAACGGCTAATACTCTTTCCTATCAAGCCCTGTATCAAAATGGTCTGATGCAGGTAAAAGAAGATTATTTCTCACAAAGCTATTTACTTGGTGATGTCAATTACCAGACCGTTGGTTTAGAAGATAAGGGCGCAATCATTGAGAAGTATTCTGATTTGATTAACTCACTAGATGACCAAACCAACTTCCAATTGACTATCTTTAATAAAAGATTGAATTTAGAAAAGTTTAGACAAAGTGTTTTGTATGAGGAAAAAGAAGATGGGTACGATAGCTATCGTAAAGAATTGAATCGGATGATGAATCAGAATTTAGACAGTGGTGAAAATAATTTTTCAGCTGTGAAACTGATTAGCTTTGGTAGAAAGGATTCTAATCCCAAACAAGCTTATCGTTCCTTGTCTCAAATTGGAGAATATTTCAAGAGTGGTTTCTCAGAAATTGATGCACGTTTTGAATCCTTGGCTGGAGAAGAACGGGTGAACTTGTTGGCAGATATGCTTAGAGGAGAACACCATCTTCCTTTTTCTTACCGTGATTTAACGAGATCTGGTCAGACAACTCGTCACTTCATAGCACCTAATCTCTTGGATTTTAAAAACAAGAATTACCTACAAATCAATGACCGCTTATTGCAGATTGTCTATGTGAGAGACTACGGTATGGAATTAGGAGATCAGTTTATTCGAGACCTCATGCAAGGAGATTTGGAATTGATTGTGAGCCTCCATGCTCAAAGTTCGACCAAGGCAGATGCCATGAAGAAACTACGAACAAAGAAAACCTTAATGGAATCCCAAAAGATTGGGGAACAACAAAAACTAGCTCGTACAGGTATCTATTTGGAAAAAGTAGGTCATGTATTAGAAAGCAATATCGATGAAGCTGAGGAACTCTTAAAAACCATGACCGAGACAGGAGATAAACTATTTCAAACGGTCTTCTTGATTGGGGTCTTTGGTCAGGATGAAGAAGAACTCAAACAAGCCCTAGACACGATTCAACAAGTGGCCGGCTCAAATGACCTAATGATTGATAAACTTCCATATATGCAAGAAGCAGCCTTTAATAGTTTGCTGCCATTTGGTTGTGATTTTTTAGAGGGAGTATCACGGAGTTTATTAACATCTAATGTAGCAGTGAACTCTCCATGGACTTCAGTAGACTTACAAGACCGTAGTGGGAAATATTACGGTATCAATCAAATCTCAAGCAATATTATTACCATTGATCGCAGCCTATTAAATACACCGTCTGGTCTGATTTTAGGAACATCTGGAGCTGGGAAAGGGATGGCAACCAAGCATGAGATTATCACGACCAAAATCAAGGAATCTGGTGAAAATACAGAAATTATCATCGTGGATCCAGAAGCAGAGTACAGTGTTATTGGACGGGCTTTTGGAGGAGAAATGATTGATATTGCGCCCGATTCCCAAACCTATCTCAATGTCCTTGACTTGTCTGAAGAAAATATGGATGAAGATCCTGTAAAGGTAAAATCAGAATTTCTTTTATCTTTTATCGGCAAGTTATTGGATAGAAAAATGGATGGAAGAGAAAAATCGATTATCGACCGAGTCACCAGACTCACCTATCAGTCATTTAAAGAGCCTTCTTTGGAAGAATGGGTCTTTGTCTTGAGCCAACAACCAGAAGAAGAAGCGCAGAATTTGGCACTTGATATGGAACTGTATGTCGAAGGTTCTCTTGATATTTTTTCTCATAAGACCAATATTCAGACAGGATCTAACTTCTTAATCTATAACGTTAAAAAGTTAGGAGATGAGCTGAAACAAATCGCTCTTATGGTAGTGTTTGATCAGATATGGAATCGTGTTGTTCGGAACCAAAAATTAGGGAAGAAGACCTGGATCTACTTTGATGAAATGCAGCTTCTCTTACTAGATAAATATGCCAGTGATTTCTTCTTTAAATTGTGGAGTCGTGTCAGAAAATATGGAGCCAGTCCGACTGGGATAACTCAAAATGTTGAAACCTTATTGTTAGATCCAAATGGTAGACGGATTATTGCAAATAGTGAATTTATGATTCTCCTCAAGCAAGCAAAAAATGATAGAGAAGAATTGGTTCAACTCTTAGGCTTGTCAAAAGAACTCGAAAAATACCTTGTCAATCCAGAAAAAGGGGCAGGACTGATAAAAGCTGGTTCCGTTGTCGTTCCCTTTAAAAATAAGATTCCTCAAGGTACTCAATTGTTTGATATCATGAGTACAGATCCTGATAAAATGGCTTCTAATTAAGGGGAAGGTAAATGAAGGATAAAAGAGAAATCATACGTGCCCGAAAGGCATTTAGAAGAAGTCTAAAAGATGAGAAGAAATTCTTGAAAAAAGGAAAGAAGGAGGTGAGGAAACAGAAAAAAGATTCCTCTGTACTGGATGAAAAAGCATGGAAAAAAGAGATAAAAGAAAAGCTAGAGGAGATGAGAGAAGCTTCAAAGGCTAGAGTAAAACAAGCAAATGAAGACTACAATCATATTCTTCAAAATAGTCCTCCATCTCTTTTGAATCGCAAAGAATTAAGAGATAGACGATTACCTCATGCTAGGAAACGATTGAAAATAGCCAAGAAGCAATTTAGAGAAGCCAAGGTAGAAGCAAAAGAAGAAAGAAAAGAGAGTCGTAAAGAAAGAAAAACCAATCAAAAATTTCTCTACGGTCAGGAATCGAAACAAAAATCTAATTTTTTCTTTCAAGGGAAGAGTTTAGAAGAATTAAAAGCTAAGAAAGAAGTCAAGGCCGCTAAAGAAAATTTAAAAACTACTAAACAAGCCTATAAGTCCAAAAAAGTCAGTAGGAAAGCTAAAACTTTTCTTTATGTCCTTGGACGTGAGGGTGGAGAGTTAGCTTCAGAAAATGAAGATTTAGAAGGTTTTCGCACGCTACAAGAGACAATTAGAAAAGGAAAACGCTACAGTCGGCTTTCTTATAACCTTGGAAAAGCTAGTGTCAAAACAGGACAAGCAACAGGTCGTTTTACCAAGAAAAGACTGACCAACACAAAAGAGCGATACCATCATTTTAAGGATGGAAAAGGATGGAAACTAGCGAAAGAGAATCCAAGTTCCTTTAAAAATCGGTTTCGAAAATTAAAGAAACAAGGTCTTACAAGTGTCCGAAATATCTATCAAAAACTAAAAGCAGCCTTTTCCTTCTTTACATTTGCGGCTGGAAATCCTGCAACATGGATAGTTGGAGGATTAGTCTTTCTTCTCTTATTTATGATGAGTTTCTTTTTAGGATTTTCATCTGCTAGTTTAATTCAACAAGATGAATTTGAATTAACAAAAGCTTATACCCACCTGACTTGGGAAGACGCAGAACATACTCGTACAAATGACAAAGGAATTACTTATTACACAAAAGTTGATGATGTGATGGGGTATATGAACTTTAAATTCCATGACTATGAGTTACACAAACCAGTTCACTTATTCAGTTCAGAAACTTACAAGGATTATCTGTCTACTTTGTGGCATGATTTAAACGATGGGGATGATTTGAAATCCATGCAAGACCTCTATGAAACTCCTAAGTATAAACTCTCGAAAGACGATCAAGAGGAGATGAAGGAACTAAAAGAAGAAGGTGTCTATGCTTCCATGCAGGAATTGGACAATCCATTTGAGGGGAAAAGTAACGAAGATAGTTTAACCATGACTTATCGTTACGGATATTATGATCTAGACGGAAAACCTACCCTTCAGGAGTACATTCTACTAGAAGCGAAGGCTCACCAAACGATTGTC
The DNA here is from genome assembly GCF_046352925.1 of Streptococcus sp. KHUD_011. Taxonomy (GTDB): domain Bacteria; phylum Bacillota; class Bacilli; order Lactobacillales; family Streptococcaceae; genus Streptococcus. Next base: position 987,287 of record NZ_CP157578.1, read on the forward strand.
GCACCAATGGATGGAGTTGTATCTCTAGATGGAGATGATGTTATTCTCACTAACGGAAAAGGAGAGAATGAGAGTCGATTGACCTTGTATTCTATTCATAATGGCCGTGCGATTGAGGGGACAAGAGTCCTAATGGGTGATATTATTGGTGAAACACCAGACGATACAGGTTTGAAAGTTTCCTATCAAAAGTATAAGAACAAGAAAGAAAAATTGGTGTATGTCAATCCGCAATTTTATTTTCCCAAAGTCATTCAACTTCAGACCACTATCTTACCTGCCATTGGTCAGTTTGGTGGGGATGAGTTTGAACGAGCAAAACATATTTATGAGTTTTTGAAATCTCAAGGCGCAAGTCCCCAAGCCATTGCGGCTATTTTAGGAAATTGGTCGGTAGAATCTTCTATCAATCCTAAACGAGCTGAGGGAGATTATTTATCTCCTCCTGTTGGCGCTACCGATTCCTCATGGGATGATGAAAGCTGGTTAGCGATTGGAGGGCCAGCCATTTATAGTGGTGCTTATCCTAATATTCTTCATAGAGGTCTAGGTTTAGGGCAATGGACAGATACCGCAGATGGGTCAACACGTCACACGGCCTTGTTGAATTATGCACATAGCAAAAATAAGAAGTGGTATGATTTAGACCTCCAACTTGATTTTATGCTTCATGGGGATAGTCCTTACTATCAAAGTTGGTTAAAGGATTTCTTTGGAAATACGGGCAGTGCAGCCAATCTCGCCCAACTCTTCCTTACCTATTGGGAGGGAAATTCTGGTGACAAACTACTGGAAAGACAAACCAGAGCAACGGAATGGTATTACCAAATTGAAAAAGGCTTTAGTCAAACAAATGGAGGACAGGCAAAAAGTGACCCGCAATCACTTGAAGGGGTTCGTGGGGACTTGTATGAGCATTCTGTTCCTGGTGGTGGAGATGGTATGGCCTATGCCTATGGACAATGTACATGGGGTGTTGCGGCTCGTATGAATCAGTTAGGATTAAAGCTAAAAGGTAGAAATGGAGAGAAGATTTCAATCATTAATACCATGGGAAATGGTCAGGACTGGGTTGCGACAGCTTCAAGTCTTGGTGGAGAAACGGGTTCCACACCAAGAGCAGGTGCTATTGTTTCTTTTGTAGGAGGTACACATGGGACACCAGCAGACTATGGTCATGTGGCTTTTGTCGGTGCGAGACGTTTCTAACTGAAAAGGTTAGACACGTTCTTGAAAAATCAACCTGATAATCAGGTTAAATTTGAATAGAATGGAGAACTCTTATCTTGAAAATTGGAATGAAGGGGTAACGCCCTGAAACGATTTCTCTAATACTCCGACATGCGTTTATCTTGTGCAAAGGTAAAGGTATGAAGCTCGGTGAAGTCGGCTGAAAGATACCGTCATTCTTAAGGACTTAAGAATCGAAAGTGTTCCAGAGGTGGAATATGTATCTGATAGGTCGGGAGTCATTAAAAACTAAATAGGGTGAGAATGTGCATGAGCACTGACGAACCAGCGAATGTACGCTCCGAAGGCGAGTACGTAGAAATGCGTATAACAACGTAAGTTGTTTCAACTTGAGGAAGAGTAAGAATCGACGATATGAAATTCCTTGTTATGTTACAGGCATATCAAAGTTGAAGGGGTATAGCTAGGCACCTAAGTTTAGTATTGATAAAGATAAGGGAACGTCGAAAGCTAGAGATGTGGAGGTTGCACAACCAGAGAAACATTGGAAAGAAAATCATAACTTTCCTTAATCTCTAGTGAGAGTGGTGGCACGACCTTTGAAAGTGTTGTAATGATACTGGAGGAACAGCCACTAGTCAATAGTGTATTGTTATGAACTTTATCATTTCATGGATTCTTGTAAGACATAAAAGGTCACGAATCCAAAGAGAGGAGTGATAGACCATGACGAAACCAAAAAATGATGACAAACTATTAAAACATCAAAAACTAAGGTATGCGGAATACTATGGCATGACCGAGATATTTGATGATTTATATTCCAAAAGTCAAAAGGGATTCAGTTTTAAGAACTTAATGAACATTATCATATCTCCCGAGAATATACTGCTCGCTTATCGTACCATAAAGCGGAATGGTGGTAGTCAAACCGAAGGAGTAGATGGTGTTACCATTAAAGATTTAGAAAATCTGACCCAAGAAGACTTTATCTCTAAAGTTCAAAGAAGATTTCAATATTATAGACCCAGAAAAGTCAGAAGAGTAGAGATTCCTAAGCCAAATGGGAAGAAACGACCACTTGGCATTCCCTCGATGTGGGACAGAGTGGCCCAACAGTGTATTTTACAAGTGTTGGATCCAATCTGTGAAGCGAAATTTTACAAACACAGTTATGGATTTAGACCCTTAAGGTCGGCTGATAACGCTATTATGGACTGTATGTATCGTATGAATAAAAGTCATATGACTTATGTCGTTGACGTTGATATTAAAGGCTTTTTTGATGAAGTGAATCATACTAAGTTAATGCGTCAAATCTGGACATTAGGTATCAGGGACAAACAACTTCTAGTGATTATTCGAAAAATGTTAAAAGCACCAATTGTTCTTCCGAATGGAAAAGTGACATATCCAACTAAGGGCACACCACAAGGAGGTATCTTATCTCCACTACTTGCCAATATCAATCTCAATGAATTTGATTGGTGGATAGGACGACAATGGGAAGAAAGAGATTGTAAGGAATTAGTTCCTCAATATAATTCCAAGGGAACAAGACACAAGTCACATGTTTACAGAAAGCTGCGAACTTCAACGACGCTAAAAGAAGTTTATATTGTCCGATATGCGGATGATTTTAAAATCTTTTGTCGAAATAGGAATGAGGCAGAGCGAACGTTTAAGGCTGTAAAATTGTGGTTAAAAGAACGACTTAACCTCCCTATTTCAGAGGAAAAATCTCAAATTACCAATCTGAGAAAGAAAAGCAGTGAATTCCTTGGGATTACTTTAAAGCTAGTTTCTAAGAATAATCGTTTGGTTTGTTTCTCTCATATTGCATCAAAAGCCAAGAAACGTATTAAACATCAACTGAAACAACAGATGAAATTGATACAAATTAAAGGTTCTAAAGAAACAATTATTCGTGAAATACAGAAGTATAATAGTATGGTTATCGGTATTCATAACTATTATAGTATGGCAACACATGTGAGTAAGGATTTAGAAGAAATTCATTATCAGCTTTATCTCTCTTTTAAAAATCGATTGCAGGCGAAAGGTCTGACAAAAATAGGAGAATACAAGGGAAAAGATAAAGGACTTCTCCCCTACCTCCAATCTCAAAATATTCGGTACTTAATGGGTTATCCAATTCTTCCAATTAGCTATGTCAAGACGAGAACACTAAAAGGAAGAAATAAGAATCTGAATAGGTATACTCCCGAGGGGAGAAAATTGATTCATAAACAACAGGAATCTGTTGAAACATGGAAATTAAAATGGCTGAGAGAACACTCAATTATAAATAAGCGTGCAACAGTTGAATACAATGATAATCGAATTTCTTTATTTGTAGCTCAAAAAGGGAAATGTGCTGTAACCGGTCAGGAATTGGATATGGATGATATTCATTGTCACCATAAGAGACCGTGGTTAGAAACAAAGGATGACTCTTATAGGAACCTTATCATTGTTGGACGAGATATTCATCGCCTGATTCACGCAACAAATGAGAAGGTTATCAAAAATCTCTTTCAGCTTTTGAATTTGAGTGATACAGGACTGACCAAATTAAATCAGTTGCGCGAACTTGCAGGAAATTCACCATTATTGAAAGAAAATTTGAACTTAGAACAATTATGTTAATCATATTAATACAGCACGATAAAGCAAAATCGTGATAATACACTATTGATGGAACGCCGTGTGCGGTGAAAGTCGCACGCACGGTGTGAAGCGGGGGAAAAGATGGAGATAGTATCAAAGTTTTACCTATCGCTATAGAAGGTCTATGATGATGGGTCTTTCCTTGTGTCTGAAACTAACTATGGTGGCAACCCTAACTATACCTTTAGAAAAATCTCTCAAGCAGATAGTGCCATTAGTTTTGCCTATACTACGAAATAGAAGAGTTTACACTTGAAATTTTAGATATTTTCAGGTAAAATAAATAGTGTAGATGAGTGGTCGGCTCATGGTCAATCTGATAGTAATCTTGGACATAAGGGCCAAGCGGTGGCGGACACCAGAACGAAATCCGATAGCAATCTTGGACGTAAGGGCCAAGCGGTGGCAGACACCAGAATAAACCGACTGACTAGGTGGCTTACAGACTCTGTAAACCACCTTTTTTGTGAGGAAAATATGGAAATTATGGAAAATATGGAAAATTTTGAAGTTTATCGTAATCCTAATTACACCGAAAAAATAAAACTTCAGCGTTTTTTTACACAGTTACAAATTGCGGCTTCTTTTTTTAAAAAACACTTTGTTGGCAAAATCATGTATTATGAAACGGAAATTGAAAGTGTTGAGCTTCATTTTTCACCTACTAATTTCATGCACCTATGTGGTGTTGATTACCAAAAAGGTGCAGGCAGTTTCTTTGACGATTGTTTAAATAAACATGTCATAATTGATGAGTTGAAAATAAAAAAAGATGGAACCACGATGCAAAAGTTACAAGTTTTAGGATCCATTGAGGAGTTATTGGGAAAGCATGTTCATCTAACTGGTTCAGGACGTTATTTGCATTTGGAGTTTGATTATGCTTTACGTACAAGAAAACAGATACTAGCATTAACATTGAAAGAGACCTCTAGGAAAATTGTTCCTCAATCTTTATTAGATTTGAAGAGAAAGACAGTATTTCCAAAAGGTGAAAAAGTAATTTCCATTTACTCAAAACATTTACAAACATCGGAACTTTTTTATTATTTAAAAGATTAGTTTACATATCTTTTGTGGCATAAAATATATTTTTATCATTTTAAGGAGAACGTAGTTTTGGCTCGTTCTCTTTTTTGTTGTGATACTTCTTTCAAGGAATATTTGGTAGGATTGGAGTGAAAAAAGATTAACTAGGAAAGAAGGAAGTATATGGAAGCCATTTATCAACGTGATTCGGATCAAGATGGACTAACTGATGCTCAAGAATTAGCGCTAGGAACCAATCCTCTTAGCGCAGATTCTGATGGTGATGGACGTTCAGATTTAGTGGAAGTAGAAGAAGGAACCAATCCCTTAGAAAAGGATTTACAAGACATAGACCAAACAAGTATAACTGAACCGTCTTCAGTATTTATGGAAATGAAACAAAAGATTTCAGATATGATGGAGAGTCACTACAAGGAATTTATACAGGCTCTGATTAGTATTGAAACAGGGATTGAAAACGAACAAGACCTAGAAGACTTATATACTTACTACATGAGAACAGATTCTATTTCTCTTTTGTCTAGTGATTTAGAAACCAGTCCTCAAAAGGTTGAAATGGAGATAGAGTTGTAGGGGAATCATGTGATTCTCCTATTTTCGTATAGATGAAAGGAGCGAGTATGGAAGTAATGAAATTATTGGCTATGTTTCGTGGAACAATTCCAAAAGATAGGGAGAAAATGGACCTATTTCTTCGTTATCAAGCGCAACATTTTGAGGAGAAATGGCAAGACTTGGTAGAGAGTTTTTTGGCTGAAGAGGGCAAGATAGAAGAGATACCTCATGTGTATTCGTTTCATCAAGATATTATTTCTTTCCTAGAGGCTAGTTCTGAAAATAATGACCAAGATTTAGAAAGTTACACAAGAAATTTTGGACAAGCAGGTCTAAGTAAATTATCTCAATTAAGTAATTTTGAGAAAAACTTGGTGCTAGAAGTCGCAACCTATAATCTTTCCACTCGATTTTACATCCAATCTGAAAAAGAGAAGCTAACACCATTAAGTGAGCTTGTATTTCATCAGAATCAGGATGTCAATTTAGTCAATGTCTATCGAGTTGCGAATAATCTATCTGACCGTATTAGTAGAGATATAGAGGAATTTCTTCTAATGGTTGACTCAAAAGAGCTTAAAAAAGAAGTTCTTGAGATTCATTTTGAAGAAAAAGAGGGAGATGTTCTAGCCTATTTGGGTTCTGAATTAATGGCTACTTTAGATACCGTTTCGGATCTTGTCCATCATGAAGAAAACTACCAACAACTCCCACTGACACAAAAGCTGAAGATTATTACTCACTTTGATGAGGTAAAGGCTAGAAGTGTAAAGTCTAATCAAGTAGAGGAAGCGGTCTTACCTTTAGATAATATTGAGCAGGTAGAAGAAAATGTGGAAGTTCATTCCCTATCTAAAGTAGATAAAATTGTAGAAGAAGCTTTGAGGGAATATCCAATCGGTTCACAAGTAAGTTATAAAGGACAAGTATTTCAGTTGGTTTCGATTGAAAATGCACAGTTAAATGACTTAGTTCGCCTAGAGCTATTCAGTGATTCCAACCAGTTATTTGAAGAGAATCCTATCTTATACTTGAACAGTTTGGAAGAGATTAAACAAGTATTGTCTCATGTAGAACTTGAAAAAGAAGATTCAGAGATTGAGATTGATTCATCAAGTGAAAGTCAGGAAATAGATTTGTTTTCCTATCTGGAAGAAGATAATGAAAAGGATAAGGAAACAGAAACGCTTATTTCAGATATAGAAGAGACGGATGTCCCTGTTCAAGATTTTGTTTTTCCAGATGATTTAGAGGACTTTTATCCTAAGACAAATCGAGAAAAAATTGAAACGAATATCGCCGCAATTGAACTTGTTAAAAGATTAGAAAAAGAGGGACGACAAGCGAATCCAGAAGAACAAGAGCTACTAGCCAAGTATGTCGGCTGGGGTGGCCTTGCCAATGAATTTTTTGATGAACTCAATCCAAAGTATGAAACAGAACGTTTAACTCTCAAGAGCTTAGTAAGTAAATTAGAATACTCCACCATGAAACAAAGTTCTCTCACAGCCTATTATACAGACCCAATGATTATTCGCCAGATTTGGCAAAAATTACTGGATGATGGTTTTGAGGGAGGGAGGATATTAGATCCTTCTATGGGGACTGGGAACTTCTTTACGGCTATGCCTAGAAGTATACGAGAGAAATCAGAACTCTATGGGGTTGAATTAGACAGTGTGACAGGTGCAATCGCAAAACAACTCCATCCAAATGTCCATATTGAAGTTCGAGGATTTGAAGAAGTTCCCTATCAAAATAATAGTTTTGATTTAGTCTTAACGAATGTTCCTTTTGGAAATTTTCGGATTGCCGATAAAAACTATGATAAACCATATATGATTCATGATTACTTTGTCAAACACTCACTTGATTTAGTAAGAGACGGAGGACAAGTTTCGATTATCTCATCTATTGGCACAATGGATAAGCGGACAGATAATGTCTTACAAGAGATTAAAACCAACACTCATTTTTTAGGGGGAGTTCGGTTGCCGGATACGGCTTTTAAAAAGATTGCAGGTACTCGAGTGACCACAGATCTTCTCTTCTTTCAAAAGGATCAAGCAAAGAATCTTAATGAAGAGGAACTTGTTTTTAGTGGTTCTATTCCCTTTGAGGAGGATAAGCGTGTCTGGATCAATCCTTATTTTGATGGGAAATACAATACACAAGTTTTGGGTCAATATGAGGTACGCAATTTTAATGGAGGAACTCTCAATGTTAAGGGGGTATCAGAAACATTAGCTACTGACATTATGAAAGCATTCGAGAATGTGGAAGCACCTAAACAAATTGACAATTCTTTGAAAGCACCTGTTTTTATCCAAGAAGAAGTGGATAATTCTATCCCAAGTCGTATACGTGAGGACTTAGCGCTATATTCTTTTGGATATGAGGGAAATCAAATTTATTACCGAGATACGCATGGCATTCGGAAAAGTTCAAAAGTAGACGAAATTAGTTATTATGTAGACGAAAAGGGAGATTTTAAAGCCTGGGACAGTTCTTTGTCTGAACATAAAATAGATCGATTCGTGAAACTTCATTTGACAGATGAGGAAGCACTAGATGTATACAAGTCAGAAGAAGCGAGTAAAAGAGGGAAATATAAGGGACTGTTCAAAAAAACTGTCTTTTATGAAAGCCCCTTATCGGATAAGGATATTAGTCGTATTAAGGGCATGGTTGATTTGAGAGAGACCTATCAATCCTTAATTGAAATTCAACGTCATCAAGATTATAGTCGGACAGATTTTCAGGTATTACTTAGTAAACTCAATCGTGACTATGACCGCTTTGTAAGTCAATTTGGATACTTGAATGCCTCCGTTAATCGGAACTTATTTGATAGTGACGATAAGTATTCTTTACTAGCAAGTTTAGAAGATGAATACATTGATTCTAAAGACCAGAAAGTAAAATATAAGAAATCTTTAGCTTTTGAGAAAGCATTGGTTAGGCCAGAGAGAGTGATTGCAAGAGTTTCAACGGCTCTAGATGCCTTAAACTCTAGTTTATCGGATGGTAGAGGGGTTGATTTAGACTATATGGTATCAATTTATCCCGAACATAGCCAAGCTGCTATTTTAGATGAGTTAGGTGACCAGATTTTAATAGATCCAGAAAGCTATTTAAGAGGGGAAAGAAAATATCTTTCTAAGAACCAGTTTTTATCAGGAGACATTCTCAATAAGATAGAAGTAGTTCAACTATTAGTGGAGGAAAACAACCAAGAATATGATTGGAGCCATGCTTTAGATTTATTAGAATCTGTTCGCCCTCCAAGGATTCATCTGGCAGATATTGAGTTTAAAATAGGGTCACGTTGGATTCCTCAATCCGTTTATGGTAAATTTGCCTTTGAATGTTTTACCAATCGTGAATTTGAATTGTCTTCGCCTGATGTTGAACAGGTCATTGAAGCGAATCCTGTCGATGGGCAGGTTCATTTAAGGACATCATTTGCTTATCGCTATCCAAGTGCCAAAGATAGTAGTCTTGGAGTCAGTGGCTCACGTTATGATACAGGAAGAAAGATTTTTGAGAACTTACTTAATTCGAACCAACCAACTATTACTATGACTGTTACGGAAGGAGAAAAGAAAAAGACCATCACAGATTTGGAAAAAACCTCTGTTCTAAGAGCAAAAGAGCAGCATTTACAAGAGCTCTTTCAAGACTTTGTCTCACGGTATCCAGAAGTCCAACAAGTCATTGAGGAAAGCTATAATCGTCTTTATAATCGAACGGTTAGTCGAGAGTATGACGGTAGCCATCTAGTCATTGATGGCTTGGCACAAAACATCAGTCTTCGTCCTCACCAAGAGAATGCCATTCAAAGAATCGTAGAAGAAAAAAGAGCCTTATTAGCTCATGAGGTAGGTTCAGGAAAGACGTTGACCATGCTTGGTGCTGGGTTTAAATTAAAGGAGTTGGGGATGGTTCATAAGCCCTTGTATGTGGTGCCCTCTAGTTTGTCTGCTCAGTTTGGCCAAGAAATCATGAAATTTTTCCCTACTAAAAAGGTCTTTGTGACCACTAAGAAAGATTTTGTGAAGGCGAGAAGAAAACAATTTGTATCACGTATTATTACAGGAGATTACGATGCCATTGTCATTGGGGATTCTCAATTTGAAAAAATCCCTGTCAGTAAGGAAAGACAGATGAATTATATCGAGGATAAACTCAATGAACTACGAGAGATTAAAACACATTCTGAAAATAAGTATACCGTTAAAGAAGCAGAGCAATCAATAAGTGGTCTAGAGAAACAATTGGAAGAACTGCAACGTTTCAATCGTGATAGTTTTATTGATTTTGAGAACTTAGGAATTGATTTTCTCTTTGTGGATGAAGCACATCACTTTAAAAATATTCGTCCAATTACTGGACTTGGGAATGTAGCAGGGATTACCAATACAACTTCTAAGAAGAATGTGGATATGGAAATGAAGGTTCGACAGATTCAGGAAGAACATGATTTTAAAAACATTGTCTTTGCGACAGGAACTCCTGTTTCCAATTCTATTAGTGAGTTATATACTATGATGAACTATATTCAACCAGATATCTTAAAACGCTATCAAGTTGATTATTTTGACTCTTGGGTAGGTGCTTTTGGAGAAATTCAAAACTCTATGGAATTAGCTCCTACAGGCGATAAGTACCAACCTAAGAAACGATTTAAAAAGTTTGTCAATCTACCTGAGTTGATGAAAATCTATAAAGAAACAGCCGACATTCAAACACAAGATATGTTGGATTTACCTGTTCCAGAAGCTCATATTATCCCTATTGAGAGTGAGTTAACTGAAAACCAGAAACTCTATTTAGAAGAATTAGTTATGAGGTCAGATATGGTCAAATGTGGAACAGTTGATCCGAGTCAGGATAACATGTTAAAGATAACAGGTGAGGCACGGAAACTAGCTATTGATATGCGTTTATTGGACTCTAGTTATAGTCTAGCAGACAATCATAAACTGCTTCAGGTAGTGGATAATGTTGAAAGAATTTATCGTGAGGGAATGGAAAATAAGGCTACTCAGATGATTTTTTCAGATATTGGCACACCTAAGAAAAAAGATAATGGCTTTGATGTTTATTCTGAGATTAAGGCTTTATTAGTTGATAGAGGAATCCCTAGTAAGGAAATTGCCTTTGTACATGATGCCAATAGTGATGAAAAGAAGAATAGTTTGTCTCGAAAGGTCAATGCAGGAGAGGTGCGGATTCTCCTTGCCTCAACTGAAAAAGGAGGAACAGGTTTAAATGTTCAGAGCAAAATGAAAGCAGTCCACCACCTAGATGTACCGTGGAGACCAAGTGACATTCAGCAACGCAATGGACGGATTATCCGACAAGGAAATGAAAACAAGGAAGTGGATATTTACCACTACATTACAAAAGGTTCATTTGATAATTATCTATGGGCAACTCAGGAGAACAAACTCCGTTATATTAAGCAAATTATGACTTCTAAGGAGCCGATTCGTGCTGCAGAAGACATTGATGAGCAGACCATGACAGCTTCTGATTTTAAGGCGCTAGCAACAGGTAATCCTTATCTCAAATATAAGATGGAACTAGAGAATGATCTAACCCTATTAGAAAATCAAAGACGCGCCTTTCAACGCAGCAAGGATCACTATCGTCATACAATCTCTTACTGTGAAGAAAATATACCTATTATTGAGAAACGATTAAGTAAGTATGAAGGCGACATTCAACAGTCTGAAATATCGAAAGACCAGGTATTTTCTATGACGGTAGGTAAGCAAGCTTTTGATCAACGAGCTGAAGCAGGGGAATCCCTACACCGTCTTATCCGTCATAATCAATCTGACAGCAAAGAATTTCGAACCCTAGCCAGTTATAGAGGATTTGACATTAAAATGCTTAGTCTTCCAACAAATCAACCTCTTCCTGAAACCTTCTCTGTTAAAATTGTAGGAGAAAATCAGTATTCTGTCAGTTTAGATTTGTATTCTCCTTTAGGGACAATTCAAAGGCTTCAGCATACGATTGATCACATTAAAGAGGACCAAGTGAAAACTCAGAACTTATTGGATGAATTAAAGGATAAATGGACTACTGCTAGAGTAGAAATTGAGAAAAATTTTCCAAAGGAAGAAGATTATCAAACTAAAAAGGCCGAATACGATGTACTCGCACCATTGATTGAAACAGAAACGGATTTAGATATTATTGATCAGGCCTTAAGACAATTCCACGAAAAAGGAAAAGAAAAGCAAGAACAACTTTCTTTTGAATTAGATTAAAAAATAGATATAAATAGCGGACAAGAAAAGAAAAGCGCGGTAGAATAAAGATAGAAAGAAACGAGGTAACGATTATGATGGAAGATACCTATTATCAATTAGAAGAAGCCCTAGTACAGGGATTTCAAACGCCTGAAGAATACCAAGCCTACAAGGAACTAAAGGAACATTATGAGGAAGTGACAGGCGATTACAGCTTTTCCAAACGAGAACTCACTAGTCAATTGGAAATCACGCTTCAGAATCATCGAGGTGTGGACTTTGAAGATCATGAGAAAGAGGAGTATTTGGACTTAGTTCAAAAATTAGAAGAGTTTGATTCCTCTCTTGCCACCCATTATCGTCAATTGATTGACTAGAAAGGAGAAAGTCATGAATGATTTACTCCTTATCCCAGTAATTTTTTTAGCAGTAGGAGGAATTCTCATTCTTTTATGGAGGATCTTCCTTATTGCAAGTGGACTTTTCCTGATTGGTTTTGTCAGTTTTCTTATTTTCGTAGAGGGCTATGGAATTTATCTTCTCTTTACAGAGATTGAACTTTACACGGCAGATTTAGCTCAAAATGGATTATTTAGTTTTACGACTTTCTTTATCATCTTTAACCTTATTTTGCTTGTCTGCAGGCTGGACAGGGTATAAGTGGAAAAAGGGATAGAAAATAATCTGAACAAGTTCAAAACTTATTCCGTTTTTTTAGGACATGAAAAATTTTAGAAATTGTTTCTTTCTTAAATTTGAATTTCACTAGTAGTGTAAAGATGATTTTTTCTCTGAATAAAATCTGAATTTTCTCTGATATAATCTCAAATAAAAACATTAAGGAGGATTATATGAATAGAAAGTTCTTATTATCAGTTGGAGTATTATTTCCATTATTTTTTTCAGTCCACGGAGTTCAAGCGACTACTCGATCAGATTTTAAATATAATATACTACTGAAAGAGACAGAAGCAGTTGATACTATCCAACAAAAATTTATTAAACAGGGTATGCAAATTATTGATATTATTCCTGAAATAAATCTTATTACTGTTTCGACTGGAAAAAGTAAAGAAGAGATAAAGAAAGAAAATAATAATTCGATAAAAGAAATAGTTATTGATGGTATGATGAATGTAAAGCCTAATGTCACTTATCTGTATGGAGAAAGTGTAATTACAACTAACAATATGAATTTTTGGGATTATCAATGGGATATGCAAAAAAGTATTGGTACAGGTAGAAAATTTAGTCATAAATCTACGGGGGAAGCTACTATTGGTGTGATAGACTCAGGCGTTACTTACGATAACCCAGAAGTATCTTCAAATATTATTTCTGTCAAGAACTTTACAGCGGATTTGGAAACGGGCTTAATTGATAATCAAAATATATTAGATAAAACAGGCCATGGAACTTCTGTGGTTGGACAGATTTCATCAAACGGAGATTATTTAGGTATTGCTCCTGGAATGAAAGTTAGAATGTATCGAGTATTTGATAAAGGAAATGCACAAGATCAGTGGATATTAAAGGCAATTATTCAAGCAGCGAAAGATGATGTTGATGTTATTAATCTTAGTTTGGGTGAATACTTGCTAAAAAACTCAACTATAGAAGATGACCAAACAGCATTAATTAACATTTATCAGAGAGCAATCAATTATGCGTATAGTCAAGGTTCAATAATTGTTGCTTCAGTAGGTGATGAGGGTCTAGATTTAAATAATCAAGAATCATTGAAACATTACCTTGGAGAACTTAAGGGGAAGGATTATTCACATATAGATGGGAAAGTTATGGATATTCCTGCGGGATTAGACAATGTTGTGACAGTAGGGTCAGTAAATGATAACGATTTTGTATCTAGTTTTTCAAATAAAGGAAATAATGTAATAGATATATATGCAACAGGAGGAGGAAGTCATAAACTAGCAACAGTTGGATATCAACAGTGGGCTAATGATAAAGCATTTGAAAAAGAATGGGTCATTGTACCGACACTTGAAGGGAAATATACTTATGCTTATGGGACATCCATTTCAACACCAAAGGTTTCAGCAGCACTTGGGTTAATCATTGAGAAATATCATTTGAAAGATCAACCAGATGAGGTAATTAAATTATTGTATGATAATTGCTGGATAAGAAATGACATTGATGGCACTCAAATTAGATTATTAAATATTACGAATTTTGTTCAAGATAGTGTAAAATAGATTTGTACTGGTTTCTAAAAATTTAATTTAATAAATAAGAAACATTACAAATTGATGTATTGAGACTATTCTTTGTCAAGAATACGGAGCTTTGCAGGTAGTTCTCTATAATATTTTGAGGTGATAGAATGTATAAGATATTAGTTGTAGATGACGATTTTGAAATTTTGAAACTGATGCGAACTATTTTAGAGATGAAGAACTATCAGGTAACGACGTATCAAGAAGTGACCGTACCAATCAATATTAATAATTTCAAAGGATTTGATTTGATTTTATTAGATGTAATGATGCCTAATATAGATGGTATGCAAATTTGTAAGCAGATTAGAAATAAAGTAAGCTCCCCTATTATTTTTGTTAGTGCAAAAGATACCGAAGATGATATAGTATCAGGATTGAATTTAGGAGGAGATGACTATATTACAAAACCTTTCAGCATCAATCAATTAATTGCCAAAGTTGCAGCAAATCTCAAACGAGAAGAACGATACAAACAAGGTGAATTAAGTAAGCAAATTGTCCGAGAATTATCTCCAATAACGATTTATTTACAAGAAAAAATTGTTTGTATTAATGGAGATAGTCTTGCTTTTACAAGTAGGGAATATGATATCATAGAGCTATTATCTAGTAATCCAAGAAAAATTTTTACTGTACAAGATATATATGAAAATGTTTATGATGATGATGCTGAAACTCTCTTTCGTTCAATATCTGAGTATATTTATCAAATAAGATTAAAATTCTCATCCTATGGAATTAATCCTATAAAAACAGTTAGAGGTATGGGATATAAGTGGCATGATTAAGAAGAATAGTACAATTAGAGGACGCATAATAAGGACTGTTTTAGAACTAGTAACAGGTACATTACTGAGTATACTTTTATTTTTTATATTTACTTATTTACTTGTTTTTACAGGACAATTAAATGTATACGGCTCTAAAATTGAAATTTCAGTGAGTAATACCAGCAATTTAAGTGATGTAGTTCAAGCAATGAATAACTCTATATTTGACTATGTTGTATTTAATCGCAAGACAGGTACAATTGAAGAGGGTAATTATCAAAAGAAGGATTTACCTGCCTATCGAGAAGTTTTTGCTAAAAATGAATCTGTAAGTAATAGTGCAGTGTATTATGGGTATTATGCTAATTCAGAGATTGTACTTACTGTCAGGCAACCCATGATACCTGAGTTTGTTAATCCGAATTTGCGTCACATTTCATTTAATCTATTTTCTTATTTATTTTTCTTCGTTTTCGAAACGATTTTACTCATTTGGTCACTTACAAGATTAATAAAAGAATTTTCAAAAAATTTTCTACTTATACAAAAAAAAGCTTTAAACATGGGGCAGTTAACATTTAAAGAAAAAAACATTCCCGCTCAAATACAAGAGTTCGATGAAATTCTTTCTGTATTATATCAAAAGGACGACGAGTTAACTAATCTACTCAAATCAGAGAGAAGGGAGAAGGAAGATTTATCTTTTCAAGTTGGTGCATTAGCTCATGATGTAAAAACTCCTTTAACAGTACTAAAGGGAAATTTAGAGTTGCTTGAATTAACTAACCTGACTGATCAACAGAAGGAATATACTCAGTCAATGAATAACAGTATAGTGATTTTTGAAAGATACTTTAGTTCAATGATTGATTATTCAAGATTACTAATTGAAGATAAAGATTATGGGGAACAGATATATTTACCTGATTTTTTAAGTGATCTGTCAGTAGAGGCGAAATCTGTAATGAATAATGCAAAGGTTGATTTCAAAATTATTAATACTACAAAATTAATGTTTTTTAAGGGAAATCGTTTTAATTTAAATAGGGCATTAATTAACATTTTAGCAAATGCAGCAAGATATAGTTCTGGAGAAAAAAAAGTTACTCTTACTATCATTGAGGAAACAGAGTATATTAATTTTGGAGTGTGGAATAATGGTATGCCTTTTACTGAACAGTCCTTATTAAATGCAGATAAGCTATTTTATACTGAGAATAAAGGTAGGAATAATAAGCACTATGGTTTAGGGTTAGCATTTGCTAAACAAGTTGCAACTAGACATTTTGGAGAATTATTTTTATCAAATCCAGATAGAGGTGGTGCTCAGGTGACGTTGCTTATTAAAAAATAATTCTATAGGGATATATTAGATACCTTCCATATAATAGTTATGTATATAAAAATAGATAATCTTCTAAATTGAGGAATGTCTATTTTTTTATTTTTTAAAATTGGAAAATCTGAACAAATTTTGAAAAATAAAGTGTAGCATACAAGTATAAAACAAGGAGGAATTATAGTTATGAATATACAAGTTCAAAAACTTAGAAAATCATATAAGGATAGAGAAGTGCTGAAAAATATTTCTTTTGAAATAAAAGAGGGAAGTATTTGTGGATTATTAGGTATCAATGGTGCAGGAAAATCAACAATTATGAAGATTATTTTTGGTCTTGAAAACGCTGATAGTGGTACGGTTATTTTTAATGGGGGAAAAAATGCGGGCATATATGAGATTGGAGCGCTTATTGAAACTCCTGCTATCTATATGAACTTATCTGCTTTTGATAATTTAAAAACAAGAGCATTGTTATATGATATTTCTGACGAACGAATTAATGAAGTACTAAACTTGATTGGACTATCTAATACGGGAAAGAAAAAAGCAGGGAGCTTTTCTTTAGGTATGAAACAACGTTTGGGATTAGGTATGGCAATAATTACTAGTCCAGATTTGCTCATTTTAGATGAACCTACCAATGGATTGGATCCAGATGGTATAAAGGAATTATTGAATTTAATGATTTCTTTAAAGAAATCAGGAATGACAATTCTTTTATCTAGCCATCAACTGTATGAAGTTAGTAAAGTGGCAGATAAAATTGTTATTTTACATGATGGTCAAATTTTTTACGACGGTTCGAATGTTCAAAGTGATGATTTAGAATCTTTATTTTTTAGAATTGTTCATGGAGGTGACGCAATATGATAAAAATATTTAAATCAGAATGGTTAAAACAGCGAAAAAATACATCCAAAAAATTCTTGATAATAGCTCCTGGCTTGTCGATTTTAATAGCTATATTACTTGTTGGACCGAGTATTATAGAAAGTTTTTCAATATATTGGTGGGAAGCCGTCTTTTTGTATACACTTATTGGCTTGTTATTTTTATATGATTATAAAGCAGAAGAAGCTGCAGGAAACTTCCAGAATATATACTTTCGAAATGATAGCATAAAAATATATATCGTAAAGATACTTTTAAAATTAAAAGATTTACTCATTTCTAACGTATGGTTTTTAGCTATATTATTATTTACAAGTAATTTTTTGTATGCCGACTTAATATCATTGAATATAATTGGTGACTTAATTTGTTTAGTACTTATTTCGATAACATCCATATGGGTATTGCCACTCTTGTATCTATTTTCAAAATGGATCAATCCCTATATCCTAGTAACTATTAACTCCTTGATTTGTTTTTTGGTTGCACCTTTTATCGCTCAAAGTAGCTTTTGGTTCTTCTTTCCTTTTACATATCATTATAAAATTGCTTATAGTCTTATGTATATAAAACCGTCAGGAGATTTAGATTTAACAAATCATGTAACAGACGTTAAAATGGTAGTATTTACCGTATTTCTATCATTGATTCTATTTATTGTTTCTTTGTTAATGTTAAATTGGAGGTTAAGTAATGATCCAATTGCTAAAAAGTGAAATGATTAAATTTAAAGGTTCGTATCAACTATACATTATTTTGATTTTGTCTACTATACAACTATTGACAATTCCAATTTACATATTATCTGTAAATAACACAATTGTATTGGAAAATATTATCTTTTTACCCATGTTAGGCTATTGTATGATAACTACGATAATCACTTTATTAGTATCTGAACAAGAAAGCAATGCTAATAATTATCAGAATATTAAGAGTGAGAGAAATATATCCAGTATATGGGGAGCGAAACTTTTTGTGTTAGATTTACTATTATCTTTACTCACTATTCCTTTATGGGTAGTTGTAGGTATAGAGTTAGAACACTTTTCATATTATTTTTACGTAGGAATAGTTAGTTGGTTATTACTA
This sequence comes from Streptococcus sp. KHUD_011, assembly GCF_046352925.1. GTDB lineage: Bacteria > Bacillota > Bacilli > Lactobacillales > Streptococcaceae > Streptococcus. Next base: position 1,005,357 of record NZ_CP157578.1, read on the forward strand.
ATATTGCTAAATCATTTCCACATGCTATTGACATTGTTTATTGCGAAAGGTGGCAATTTACTTATTGCTGTTGTAGAAAGTTTATTTATATTATTTGCAACAAATAAAGTTTTTCTTAATATTTTTTGGATTCCAGTAATTTTACCAGTTAATATAATTTTAGAAAATAATTTTAGAAGCACAACCAATTTATTAGTTTTAACTTTTTATGTTGTATTATTGTTTGTTGCTAATTTAGTAATTGTGAGCAGAAAAGGCGCTCAATCATATACTAAGTAGAGTAATTTTATATCTGAAAAATCATAGCCACTCGTCATACGGGTGGTTTATTTGTCATACAACAGGTATGTTGTAATCTAGTAAGTTCCAAACTACCGCCAAACTATTCTCTACTAGATTTTTTAAGTGAAATTCCTTGACAAAAGTTATACATAGTTGTACTATATAAGTATAGAAGGGAAACAGATGAACGCAGGTGACAGATGTGGTGCTTGTGTTTTTATTTGTAATCATAAGGAGGAGAATATGGTTTTAAATACTTCCAAAAGTATGTTAGATAAGATTGCTTGGCTTAACAAGCAAGAAGATATTACTAAGTTCTCAAAGTTACAACTACAAAAATTCTTGTTTCTATATGAAATGTTTCAATTTGTAGAAAAAAAAGACTCTGATTTTACATATTTAAAAGCTTATAAAAATGGACCAGTATTTTCAAATTTTTACGGTGATATCACCTATAGAGAAGCTGAAGTTCAAGATTATCTTAAACAAAAACAATGTGATTTTGATATTGATGAAAGTAATGCTAGAATAAGTCAATTTATTATTAATACACTGACAGAGTCCGAGTTATCTGATTTGACGCATCAATTTAAAATGTGGTCTACTCATAAAGAAGAAATTGATGCTGGAAAAAAACAAATTCCAATGAGCGAAAAAGATATTACAGATGATGATATTGAAATTTTAGACCTTTTAAAAAGTTCGGAGCCTGACTACGACTATGAAATTTTAAGGATAGATCAAAAGAATTTTGTATTTTCAAAAGAGGATTTTATGAATTTAAACGAGGAACATTTAGAATTGCTGGATTCGTTAAGTACAAACGAGGAATTGTTGAATCCAGTTTATGTTGAAGTCGAATCAAGTGGGAGATTAGTCATTGATTAGCAAGAAGGATGTTATTAAGGTTTTAATGCCTTTCCCCGATGTAAATTCTGATTTAGCCTTAATAAGGCATTATTATATCTGTCATTCAAATGTTCAAAATAACAAGATATTGTTTAAGTGTCAAACTCATAAGGCTACGATGATAGCTAAATGTGGAGGAAATAAAAAGTTCAGAGAAAGTTATTTTTTGATAAGAGCAGGGGATAAAGTTCCATTTGTCCGCAATACAGTAGTGGATAAAAAACAGATTTTTAAATTAAATAATACTATGATACCTAAACTATATCTATCTCCTGAAAAACCAAGTGATATCCCAGAACAGATTTATGAAGATATAGTGAAGGAGATTATTACAGATAGTAAGCCAGCAATAAGAACGATTAATAAAGAAAAATTCATAAAACTTAATACCGAATGTAAATAAAAATAAGATAATAGAGACTTGGAAAAAGTCTTTAAAAGCAAAAAATACATAATATTAGGTATCTAAAATAGGCGCCATAAGTTTTATAGTGGGTGAATCCCCTATAGAACTTATGGCGCCTATTTTATTGAAAAAAGTCCCATAAGTTTTCTAATGATAAAAGACTAAAGCGAACATTACTCTAACAAGTATTTTTATGGCATAGTTAAGGATCAGATATTTGAAGTATGATTATTAGTACGTCTCGCTCAGTAAAGTGCGAAATAAATAGACCATTCGCAAATATTTTTTTCGATTGTGATAAGGTTATTCCTTAATCTGAAAAGTTTTAAACTTAATATTAAAATACTCAATTTTAATTCGTATTGTAGCCCTCTCTCTATTAAACTGCTTATCCTCTTCAGTTAATGGATGATTTTTAGAATTTTTAATAGGAATAAAGGTATTCTCGTGAAGATTTACAATGCCTAAACAATTCAAATATACACAAACAGGTGATTTTTTCTGTTAAACTATGACCCATTTTTTCTTTAAAGTGAGTAAAATCATGCGTATGACCATCTGAAAAAAACTAATTGGTATGCATGATGTATTTTTAAAGCGAGTCTGATTTGTGTCTTTATGTTGTGTTTCTTTTAGGTCGTTGAAAAGGACTTTCTGTGACATCTGTAGCTATTCCATTACCAAAATCAAAAGCTAGAAGATGTTGAGTTGGATAATAGAGTGAATAACGCAAGGTTAATATCAACTGTTCTTCTAGACTTAATGTTTTTGGCGTTCTTCTTTGCAGTTTTTGGATTTATAAGTCGTATCTAGATAGGATATCATATTTTGTAAGTCGTCTTTTTGACACTAATCAATAATTTAAAGCTCTAAGGAGTTAGTTACAGTGTTTTTTAGTATATTGTACTTATAACAATGGTATATTAATTTATAGTTTTCGAATCTAAGTGGAGTATTTAATCCATAGTAGATTCAAAATAGTATTACAAATATTCTATTAAAACGTATCGAAAATTTTTTCTATATTGCCAATTTCTGATTATATTCTGAAAAAATAATTCTATAATTCAATTGCTCGAACAAAAATAAAAAAATTTTAAGGAGGACTCAAAAAATGAGTAACGACGATTTTAACTTGGATTTAGTAAAAGTGACTAAAGATAATTCTGGCGCTTCCCCAAGATATAAAAGCATATCTTTCTGTACCCCAGGATGTGTTACAGGAGTGTTAATGTGTCCAGGTAATACAATTTCTTGTAATGGTCATTGCTCTATTCATATCACAGGATGATTTTAGTAGGGTTGGGGAGGGTAGTGATGAATTACCCTCCTCTTACTTAATAAAATAAAATTGTTTTTATTTCACTAAGTAAGAGGAGTTTTTTAATACTTACTCTGATAAGTAATTGATTCACGAATTTTGAATGAAAGTGAATCTAAATTTTATTACTATAAAAATCCTATGTCGGTAGGCTTCTGGGAATTAACTAGTATAATAAAAAATGGTAATATTTTAAAATAATGGTTAGGAGAGTTATATGGCTAATAAGTTTGAGGCTCAAGATTTTTTAATTAGAAATTCTATTCGAGCTGGAGATACAGATATTTTTGATACAATAAATGATTTTTTTGATTTTATTAGGAAAGATAGTGTTTTTTTAGAGCAATTACAAGTAGCAAGTCCATTGGTGTATCAAAGTTTATTAAAATATTATCAAAATAAATTAACACAAGATAAGGAAATTCGTCAGCTTTTTATATCTACTTACAAATATTACAAACGTTCAATGAATAGAGCTACACCTTTTGGACTATTTTCAGAAACAAGTATTGGGAAATTTGCTTCTAAATCTAGTTTGTCATTAGAAAATTCTAGTTATAAATCTATTAAACCTGATAGCAATTGGTATATGAAATTTATTGATATGTTGGAAATGGACAATTATGCGATTTTATCATTTAAAGTTAATAGAGCTGTTTATATAAATGGAAATCGAGCTGTCCAGTTGTATTCATTAAAGAAAAATGAAGAAGAGGTGAGTATCAAATATACAAAGGCATATGAATTAATTGTTAGTTTGTGTAGTGATAGTTTTATTTCGTTTGATAATTTGCATGCCACATTAATGCAAAAATATGGAGTTGAAAAGAAAGAGATTGTAACTAATTATATAATTGAGTTAATAAAAAATAATTATTTACTCTCGGAATTGAGATTTAAAAATAAAGAAAATAATGACTGGGATTTTTTGCTGGCCACTGTTTCTAAGTTAGGATGCAATGAATTGTTGAAAGCTTTGAAACAAATTGTATATCTCGTATCTCGATATGAGAGGTCAGATGTTGGTGAGGGAAACGAAATATTATCTAACATATGTGCTAAAATGTGTGACATCTGTTATTCTTCTAATTATGTCCAAGTAGATCTATTTAATAAATCTCAAATTACTTTAGATAATCAATATAAGAACATCCTTGAAGAATGTGCTCAGTTTATCGAAAAGGTAAATATGGACGATAAAAAATTATATATTGATCACTATAAAGATAAGTTTTTAGAAAAATATGGATTGAATCAAGAGGTTCCTATAATTGAAATGATGGATAGTAATTTTGGCATTGGAGCCCCCTTTGATTATACACATCCTAAAAATGAGATTATTGAAACAGAGCCTAAAGTTAAATATTATTCTGATAATTTAGAAAAAGTCTTGTTAGATTTATACGTATATGCTGTTAGAACTGATACTAATATAGATTTACAAAAATTAGAAGGACTTTTTCTAAAAGAAAATAAAAAATATGAAGTAGGAGGTATGGAGCTATTCTTTAGTGTTACAAAAACGTTAGAAACGGACACAGTACAATTTCACTTGAGTAATCTAGTTGGTACAAGTAACTTGGGTGCAAGCTCAGGGCGATTTTCTCAATTTTCTCAATCGTTTAATGAGTATCATCAAAAAATGGTTAATTACTGTAATAATTGGAATAATAATCAAGATATAGTAACTTGTGAAATAGAATTTATGCCTGAAACTTTTAGAGACTGTAATGTTATGAGAAATAATACAGTTCGCAATTATACACTTTCGCTATTTTTAAACTCTTCTAAAAATGAAATTAAATTAGATAATATTTACATTGGTATTGGGGAAGGAGGGAAATTTTATGCAAGAGAGAAATTGACAGGTGAATTAATTAAATTTTATGTGACTAATATGTACAATAGAATGTTATTTTGCAATGAAGTTAGGTTTCTATGCGATATTTCTGAAGACTATTTTGGAAATATTCCATGGGATTTGGTGTATGCTAAATTTAATTTTATACCAAGATTGTGTTATAGAAATATTGTTATTTCTCCAAAAACTTGGAAAATCTATAAAAATGAATTGAATGAAATAACTGATAAAAATATTTGTTCGTACTTGAAATCCAAAAATATCCCTCATAAATTTAATGTGGTTAACATTGACAATAAAATAAATATTGATCTTACAAAGCATCTAGACATCCTACTACTCACTGATATGTTTTCGAAAGCTAAAAGAAATAATTTTGAATTTATTATAATTCAAGAAATAATTGATGATGACGGAGTATTTTTAAAAAATAGTAAGTCAGTAACTTCTGAGATTGTTATTCCTTTTAAAAAAGAGAGAGAGTTTTATAATAATTATGGAAATAAAAGCAATATGCAAAGGGTAGAACGATTATCAAGAGAAAAACTCCCTCTTACTGACTGGATATATTTAAAATTATATATTCCTAATAATCGTCAGGACGAATTTATAACTGATTATTTACGGAATATAAAATTATTAATAGACAAATATCAGGGAGAATTATTTTATCTTAGATACATTGAAAAACACTCACAAATCAGACTTAGAATTAAATCAGATAATAACTTAGAAGTATTTCAAACTATTCAAGGGGAATTGAAAAAAGCTATTACTAATAATGTAATGGTTAATTATGAGATTAGTACATATGATAGAGAAATTGAAAGATATGGAGGAAAACAAACATTAGAAAAAATTGAGAATATATTCTGCTTAGATAGTTATTTGAATATGGAAATCATCAGTCAAAATAAAAAAGGGAATATTTCTTTGGATATAAAATATATATCAGTATTAATACCATATTTCTATCTAGAGTATTTATTTGACTATGTAACTAGAGTAGAATTTTTAGAATTTGTTTCACCTAGAACTGATAAATTTAATATAAACAAAGAACGTAAGAAATATCAAGAAGCTATCGAGAGAATTGATGAATTACATGTTTTATATAGCGAAAATGTCCAAAATTTAAAAAATGAGTTAATAGAATTAAAAGAGACATTGACAGCATACCCTAAAGAACAAAGATTTTCTATAGTAGATAGTATTATTCACGTACATAATAATCGACTAGTCGGTATTGATAGAGAAAGAGAAAGGGAAATTTATTATATTTTACGTTCGATAATTATTTCTGAACAGTATAGGAGGTAGAGCAATGCCAGAGTTTACTCATAGTGATTTTTTTAGAACAATTTGTGGAATCCCGAGTAGCTTGAGAATGATTTATAAAGTTGACAAGAAATATATTAGTGGATTAATCGTTTTGACATTGATTAATGGTGTGATACCAGTTATCAGCCTATTGATATCTCAAGAACTAATTAATACTATTATTTCTGGAGGGCAATTGTCCTATATAATATCCGTATACGTTGTCATACAAATTTGTTCTGCTGTAGTTACTCAACTCAACTCATATTTTGGGGAGAAAATTGGTTTTTTACTTTCTTACAATTTGAGTACGCGGTTAATGGAGAGAGTTGCAATGTTGAAATTACCTGATTTTGAACAGTCCACTGTCTACAATTTGGTAGAGAAATTAAATCAAGGTGTTTCATATAAGCCGCTACAATTACTCAATGCAATACTGTCTCTGTTATCTTCTACAGTATCTCTATTCTTAAGTTTATACTATATAGGAAGTTGGAGATTAGAGTTTGCACTTCTATTATTAATCATTCCGATTTTATCATTAGTACTATTTATCAAAGTTGGTCAAATGGAATTTTTATTACAGTGGAAGAGAGCAGATAAAGAGCGAAAAGTCTGGTATCTAAATTATTTGCTAACTCATGATTTTTCATTCAAAGAAATTAAATTAAATGGTATAAGTGACTATTTAATAAATGAGTATAAACAATTAAAAGAACAGTTTATTTTGCAAGATCTTAGTATATCAAGAAAAAAAATTTCTTTTAACCTATTATTAGGAGGAGTGTTAAATATAATTGGTCTTGTAGGAATAGTATTTATGGTACTTTTGATAAGACAAGGAAAACTATTACTTGGGAATATGGTGAGTTTGATACAGGCATTTGGAAGAGTAGACACATATTCGCAAGATATAATCCACAACATTTACATTATTAACAATTCAAATTTATATATGGAGCAATTGCTTATGTTTTTGGATGACAGTAGTCAATCAGATAAACAATGTAATAGTGTATCCAAAGTTGATATAAGCGAGGTGGAGTTTAGAGATGTTAGCTATATCTACAATGGAAATAATACTCCTGCTGTAAAATCCATAAATCTAAAGCTGTTGAAAAATGAACTAGTTGCTATCATTGGAAAAAATGGATCCGGGAAAAGTACATTGGTCAAGCTTTTGGCGGGGTTATATATCCCTTCCAAAGGAGTTATTTTATATGATAATTTGGATTTTAAGGATAATGAAACATTTTTTCAAAATAATATTTCTGCTTTATTTCAAGACTTTGTAAAATATGAACTTTCACTAAAGGAAAATATATGTCTAGGTGATTTATCTAAAATGGATATTGAGGAAAGTATTAATCTTATATCACATGATTTCAATATAGATTTTATTAAGAGAGGTGGTAGGATTGATTTGGATACTCAGTTAGGAAGTTGGTTCAATAATGGGAGACAGCTATCTGGCGGTCAATGGCAAAAAATTGCCTTGTTACGTACTTTTTTTAAAGAAGCACCTATTGTAATACTTGATGAGCCTAGTTCGGCGTTAGATCCAATATCAGAAAAGCAATTGTTTGACACATTTAAAAAGAATGCAAAAGACAAAATTTCAATATTTATTTCTCATAATATAAAATCTGCTCAAAAAGCAGATAAAATAGTAGTTTTAGATAATGGAGAAATAGTTGGAGTAGGTACTCATGTGGAACTTTTACATAAATGTCCTGAGTACCAAGAAATCTATTATTCAGAGGAGTATGGAAATGTATGATGAGTCTAAAATAATTGAATTACTTCAGAGAAGAATTATTGAGGAATGGGACATTAAAATAAAAAGAGATACGAAATATAACTCTTATGAAAACTACTCTCTAGCTGCGGGCTTACCAGGTGTAATATTACTGTTATCAGAAATTAATTATGATGAATATAAAGACCAAATTGATAACTACCTTATATATATTGTCAAAATATTATCAAATAATGGTATCATATCTAGTTCTCTATATTCAGGTGCTGCAGGTTTAGCATTAAGTTTATTGCATTTAGCAAATAAGGATAAGAAGTACTCTAATTTAATAAATAGCATTGATAATTATATTTGTTATTCTATAGAGGATACAATACATCAAATAGATGCAGATACGCTGTCTCCCTTGAATTATGATATAATTGAGGGAATATCTGGAATACTAGTATATTTACTGATTAAAGATGATGAAAAATTTAATGATATTATTTCTGATATAATTAATAAGCTAATTGATTTGTTTGTAAATAATCACGGCCTCCCTCCATATTATGTTAAATCCCAAAACCAATTATCAATCATAGAAAGTGAGATTTTTCCTAATGGATGCTTGAACTTAGGAGTAGCACATGGGTTGGCAGGAGTAGGGATAATGGTAGCTATTGCTTGCATTAAAGGATTTACAAATTCAAAAACAAAAAAATTTTTAAAAAATATTATTGAAATATATGATAGGTCAGAAATAGCAGATGGGACTAATCAATATAAGTGGAAATCGGCTATTGATATGGACGAATATAGTAAGGGTAGTGATTTAGATGACAAAGAATATTTTAGAGATGCTTGGTGTTATGGTAGTCCAGGTATCAGTTTGCTCTATCTGTATGTGGGGATATTTTTGAAAGATCAAAAATTGGTAGAAAAATCAAAGAACATTTTGATTGCTTCACTGGAATGTCCAGTGGGTGTACAATCCTCTATATTATGTCATGGATATTCCGGATTATATGAAATTGGTTTTCTATACAAACAAATTTTTAAAGAAGAACCTTGGGATAAGTATTTGTCCATAATTAAAGAAAAAATATTAAGTAGTTTTACTATATCAAAAAAGTTTGGTTTTGAGGAAGATAGCTACTATTCTGATGGAAATGAAGGAAGTGTTAAATTTTTGGATGGAAGTTTGGGAATTGTTTTGACTTTACTTCATATCCAAAATAAGTCTGTAAAGACATATTGGAGGGAGGCGTTATTGATTTTTGATAATTTAACTATAGAAAATTAGGAGGAGAACTATGAAATTCAAAAAGATCTATCTTTCCGTAATTTTTTTCTTAAGTTTACTTGGATTGGCTGGATGTACATATGAGAAGTTTGATGTTAAATTTCTCGACTCAAGTTATAATCGATTCGATTATAAAGGAGAGCATTATGGTGTAACTAATCAGTTAATTTCATATGAAGATATTGAAAGTAAAGTAAGCAATCATGATGATACTTATGAAATATCTTACGATGATTCCAATAATGAAATAAAGAATGATTTGTTGGAGATTGGTGATTTATATCAAACCAAGAATAGAGAATTTGCCATAAAAATTGATAGTACTTTCTATAAATGTAAACTACTTGATAATATTTCTAAAGAAGAACTTCTAAAAGTTTCTGACTTATTTAATGTTCGCTTAGTAGGAGGATTTGCTATCAATGAGCAAGAAGCCAGAGAGTTGAAGATAGGGGAACAATTATTTACAATTACTGAAGAAATTATTCCAAAAGAAGAGCTTAGTGCTACAGTTGCTAACTTAGATAATCAAGTGAAGTCAGTCACTAGATTATCAGGGGAGCGTGAAAGTTGGAAATATGGAGAAATTTGTTCCTTAGAAAACCAGTCTATCCACGAGCAAGTAGCAGTTAAATTGAATGGAGAATATCATTTGGCTTTCTTAAGAAGCTAAACTGGGCAAAAAGTCTTTAAAAGAAAAAGCGCATAGTGTCAGGAATTGAAAAAACTAGATACTATGCGTTTTATTGTGGGAAGATTTACTTAATTTTCTACTGAAATTGAGTTTTAGACCATACTTTTTCCTTGTGATAAAACTTACAAGTTCTTTTTGTTATTCTTGACCTAGTTTTTATAGAAAGAAGGTCTAAGATGTTAAATAAAGTCAAAACTAAAGCCTTAATTAGTGTTGGAGCAGTGGCTGCAACTAGCTTTATTCTCATGATAGGATATACTGCTGGTCAACATTCCACTGCTAAACAAAGTCGCAAAGAGATTGAATTGGCTGCAGCTAAACTTGTGGAAGATAAACAAGCAGAAGATAAAGCAAGTATTTTGTCATCGGATACTGTAAAAGAATTTTTGACACAGTACTATACGAAAGAAAAACTAGGGGAAAATAATACACGTATTCAACCTTATATGACTGAATCAGCTTATTCTCAAGAATTGTCAAGTCAAAATGATGCCATGAACCAAGTGTATAAGGATTATATTTTGGATTATCATTTTGAAAAAGCTGATATTTTTGTCAATCAGACTACGAATCAAGCTATTGCCATGGTCTCTTATAATGTAACCTATGTATCCGATTTAAAGAATGCCAACCAATCAAAGACCAATCAGACAGAAACCAGAACGGTTAAGTTGTCTTATTCGAAACTACCTGGTAAGTTATTGGTTAATCAAGTACAGGTTTGGAAATCTGGGTTAGATGATTTGGATAAGGCCACTCCCAAAACTTTAGAAGAATCCTCATCTGTTCCATCACTGCCAAATACTACGACAAAATGATGATATTGCATGGAAATAGAAGAATGTAAGCAAATTTCAATTCTTGATGTAGCCAATCGTTTAGGTATCTCCTTTAAACAAGTTTCGAGCAGTGTCTATGAACATCCTGAACACGATTCATTTCGGATTTTTTCAACTACCAATACTTTTAAATGGTTTTCAAGAGATATTCAAGGTGATGTCATTGATTTTGTTCGACTTGTTCAGGGAATTTCCTTTAAAGAAGCTCTAGCCTTTCTTTCTGAAGAACCTTTTCAAAAAGAAGCTGTTCAAGCAAAAAGAGAGAGACCATTTTATTATCCTTTAAAGAGAATAGAAGATTCTAACTGTAGTCTGGCCAGATATTACTTAACAGAATGTAGAGGAATTTCAGAAGAAATCGTACAAAGTATGATTCAACAGGGTTTAATAGCACAAGCCAGCTGGAAAACAAATGAAACAGTTGAACCTGTTATTGTTTTTAAAAGCTTTGATCATCGTCATAAGCTACAGGCAGCAAGCTTACAAGGGATATATAAGAATCACTCTCTTCCTAGAGAGAGGTTAAAAACAATTCTAAAAGGGAGCCATGGACATGTTGGAATATCCTTTGACATTGGTAAACCAAATAGACTGGTCTTTTGTGAATCGTTCGTCGACTTGATGAGCTATTACGAACTTCATCAACAAAATCTATCTGATGTTCGTTTGGTATCTATGGAGGGTTTAAAAAGGTCTGTTGTCGCTTATCAAACTTTACGACTGATAGCTGAAGAAAATCAGAAATTGGAATTTTTAGATACAGTAATACCTTCAAAGTTATTGCCTTTAATCAATACAATTCGTGATACCACCAGCTATTTTGATAATCATCCTGATTTATTGACACTGGCAGTAGATTGTGATGAAGCAGGAAAAGATTTTTCTGATAAGTTTTCTCAATCAGGATTTCCTGTTTTACTGGATTTACCTAATAATGAATCTGGGAAAGAAAAAATAGACTGGAACGATATTCTTAGAGAAAAGAAATCAGATTTTCAATTTAAGCTTGAGACAGTAAAAGATACATTTGGAAATCCACCAGTAAGACAAACCTCTCAATGTTTAGAACTGTGATAACAAAATCAAGATGTTTTAGCTAATATTAGAATGAAGGAGGATCGTATATGACCATTATTGAACGCTTAGAAGAAAAGGTCACTAGGCAAGAAAGCAAGGTAGCAAGAGAGACAGAAAAACTCGCTGCTTACAAAGAGCAACTGGAGACAGCGATGTTTGCGACGTTCAAAAGGCGTCAAAGCATTAGTCACATGAGTTTTGAAGAAGCTCTTGACCATGCCTTTGGTAAAGAAAGACAATTCGATGATTCTGAATTTAGAAAGGATGAAATGAGTGAATGACAAAAGATTGGAATTTTAATCAACCATTAGAAAGTAAATCAGAAAATCAAGAAGATCCAGATAAAATTGCGGCCTTATTTGGAAATCATAAAGGAGGTAATGATGTAAATTATGAAGCAGCTTTTCAAAAGCGAAAACAAGCACCTGTGACGGAATCAAATTCTAGTTCTAAACCCAAAGTTACAGAGGTTAGAACAGGAAAAGAAACAGATATCACTACAAGTTATCAGCAACATCTTAAAAGGCTGATTGCGGATAACAATAGCGATATTCAAAGTAGTCAAAAGAAAATTGAAGAGCTACATACGTTGATCGACACAAAGAATCAAGACAATAAGAAATTGCAGTCCATTTATGATGCGATTTCCGAATTACACTAAGCAGTCTTAAAAGGCTGCTTTTTTTGAGAGGTTATAGATGTTTACAAAATTTTTTAAGAAAAACCAAGACAATAGTGATGTATTTAAGAAGCTAATTCATAGACTATCTGATATGTCTGTCCAAGATCTTGAAAAAATAGATCGACTGCTAGATATCATTTTCACTCCAAACCAAGAAACAGAACAACTAAAAACAGAAGCAACTTATAGAGAAGAAACTTTGGACGACACATTAAAGGAAGCTAAGAACCAACTTCATAAGGAACAATTGGAGAAGAATTTAGAGAGATTTAGAAAAGATGGAAGGAAGTGAATCGTTTTATAAAATTTTCTCTGATAAGGGTATAAGGATAGAGCAACTGGAGTTGGTCGAAAGACTGGAATTATCTGATAGCGACAAGTGTACTAATACCAATTACAACTAGTAGAGGGAGAAGATGGAAAAAATGATAAAAATCGTACTGATTTTAATAGCTGTTGGATCTATTTGTTTCTTTCTTTACCATTTTACGAAAATAGAACTATTTGTGACAGACTTTCAGAGGAATAGCCGGGTTACTTTCACTATTTTCTTTGTGGGAGTGAATGGTTGTCTTATTTTTAATTTTATCATACACCTGGTTATATGTTTTAAACGCAATTTAGTATAAGACATGCTATATTGATACTAGTATGGACAGGGGCTTATCCTTAAGAGGTGCATTAATTATCTTAAGCGGTTTGTAAATCTATAAAAAAGACATTTCATGATGTCATTCATACCTTTTGATATTTTTAATTATAATCTTTTATGGTCGTGATATACTAAAGATGTCAAGTTGCAACAGACAAATAAAAGATATGAGGAGGTATTCATCATGAATACACAAACAATTTCACAATTTGAACCTTTGGATACTGAGTTACTTGCCACTGTTGAAGGTGGAAAGAATGAGTGGGCATGTATTTTGTCAGTTGCTGCACTAGGAACTGCGGGAACTATTTATGGCTCTCCTTTAGCTGGTGCTGCTATGGCTGGAATGGCAGCAAGAGTATATTGTTAGTTTAGGAGAAACTTATGAAAAACTATATAAATTTGTCAGAAGAAGAACTTTCTGTTGTTGAAGGTGGAGCCTCAGCTAAGTGTATCTTGGGGACAGCTGCTACATTTTATTTAGCTTCGGGACTGAATCCTGCTGCACTAATTGCTACTGGTATAATTGCTGCAGCAAGTTTTTGCTAGAGATATGAAAAAGATGTTTCCGTTCAATTTTTTGATTTTAGTAAACGGAGTATCTCTAATATATCATTCAGTTAATTTGTTAGAGTTTGGTATTTTTTCAATTTGTTTATTGACTATAGTGATGAATTATGTCTCACGAAAGAAATAGATTGTAGGCCATTCCATTTGAACACTAGCTTTAGCTGGTGTTTTTTATTATGTGACTTTCAGTTCGTCTCGCTCTGTTAGGTGTGAGACAAATAAACCACCTGCTATGCGGGTGTGCGTCGAAGGTTATACCAAAAAAACTCCGAACGCGATACAATAAAGGTGTTCAAGCCAATTGTAAAGCGAAAGGAGAAAAATATGGCACAAAAGGCTCATAGTTTATCGCACACAAAGTGGCACTGTAAGTATCACATTGTGTTCACCCCTAAGTATAAACGAAAAATCATCTATAATCAATATCGAAGTAGTTTAGACGAAATATTTCATCGCTTGTGTAGTTATAAAGGAGTTGAAATTATCGATGGTCACTTAATGCTAGAACATGTACATATGTTAGCAAGTATTCCACCTAGGATAAGTGTTTCGAGTTTCATGGGTTATTTAAAAGGTTGTAACAGTTGGTCCAATCACAGCTAGAATAGTGGCAGCACAGATTTCATTCACACTGGGAATAAAATCTGTAACTGGCAGTTGATATGCTTGGTTTATCACAAATGAAGCGGAGATGAATACATAATTGATAAAACCATTCTTCCTATTGGTAGACATTTAGTGGTCATATTTGTGTTGACAATAGGGTTTAGTAGTATTAAATTTACGAAGAGAAGTATAAATCATAAGGCTGAATAGTTGGTTAAGAGTGGTCTTTTAATCAAGATGAGTTACGGCGACAAAAAAGAAGGCTAGGTATTAATAGCAAACTGTAACTAGGGTATTCACGAGGATAGCAGAACAATTTCTACAATTTCCTTTATACGAGAGACTACTATGAATAAAGAAATTTCAGAACTAAATTGTTATATGTGAGCGAGTGAACTAATTCGTAAATTCTCCGATGACAGCAGGAATATCCCCAAACATAGGTAGGTAACGAACGTCAGCATTAAAAAAATAGCATACGTTCTAATTAATCTCAATAATTCAGACTCAGAATACAGAAGACTGGTAAAATATCAGTACTCTAAAACGGGCATAACGCCTGCTATCAAACTGTAGTAAGAAATCGAAGTAAATCAAAATTCTATGATGAAATGGATGGATGATTACGAATATAAAGTTATAAGACTGAGAATTTATTCAAGACACTTAATCATTCTCATCCTTCTTCAATTCATAGAGCCCAACCAAGTAAAAATGAACTTTATCTTTGATAAACGTTAATGATTTATCGTTAGTGATGTCTATAACACCAAACACTCTATAGTGATTGCGGTAAAGCTCATCATAATCAATCTGACTACCTATGATGATGATTTCTGATTTTTTTGAATGAAATTGGATAGATTTTAAATAGAGGTTCATTTTTTCAGATGTTAAAAACCCCGATTTTATGATAAAATAAATAGAAGATTTATATTTGTAGTTAATTTTATGTCCCTGTAAGATTTTTGTATTTTTAACTATTTTTTTTAAGAAATAATATTTTAAATATAAAGATAAAATATAGCCAAATAAAGAAGAGTGCAGAATTTGAATGGACTTCATAGTTTTCCTTTCTTTTAATATTAGTTTATCAAAAGAAAAAAGATGAGCAATATTGAAATACCAAAGAGTATCTATATTATCATAAAATGTCTAAACTAAGATAATTTTTACCATTTAAGATAGTATAGAAACCTTTTAAGATTTTTATAATTTAATTTCCTTAATTCTGATAATATAAAACCTATAGGAGGAGGCTAAATATGCAAGACTATATTTTATATCAAGGTAGAGCTTTAGTAAGGGTACCACTATCTCAAATTTATTATGTCACAACGCATCCAACAAAAGCTCATGCTGTTCTTTTTGTAACAGCAGAAGGAAATTTTGAAGCTTCAACCTCTTTAGCTAAAATTGAAGAGGAAAGTTCAGAAGAGCTTATTAGATGTCATAGAAAGTTTCTTGTTAATAAATATAAAATAGCAGGATTTAATCATGAGACAAGAACGATTATGTTTATGGATAATAGAGTTTCAGATATTTCTTGTTCTAGGAGATATTTTACAATCTTAAAAAACAAATGGAAAAAGATGTAAGGGAGAAGAAGTGAATATTTTTATACTAGAAGACAATTTTATACAACAAACTAGAATTGAAAATATTGTAAAAAAAATTTTGTTTGAAAGCAAAATCGAGTGTAGACATTTTGAAGTTTATGGGAAACCTCATCAACTTTTAGAAAATATTTCAGAGAGAGGAAGTCATCAATTATTTTTACTTGATATTGAAATAAAAGATGATGACCAAAGAGGGTTGGATGTTGCAAGAGAAATTAGAAAACGTGATTCTCAAGCTGTGATTGCTTTTGTAACAACACATTCTGAGTTTATGCCTGTATCTTTCGAATATTTAGTATCAGCTATTGATTTTATTGATAAAGAATTACCTGAACCAACATTTATCAAACGAATTGAAAATGTGATTTCAAGTGTTTGCGATAATCAAGGGAGAACAGTATCTGAGGACTCTTTTGTATTTACAGGACCTAAAGCTCAGATTCAAGTCCCTTTTAAAGATTTATTATATATTGAAACATCGACAATTGCCCATAAGTTGACACTCTATTCAAAACGAGACATCGTTGAGTTTTATGGACAATTATCTGAAATCATAGAACAGGAACCACGCTTATTTCAATGCCATAGATCGTTTATCGTAAATCCTTATAATATATCCTTAATTGATAAAGAAAATCGGGTAGTTCATTTTCAAAACGGGTCTTCTTGTATTGTATCTAGGTTAAAAATTCGTTCACTCTTGAAAGTTGTAGAAAGACTTCATGACTAAGGAGATTTAGATGATATTTTTGCTAGATATTATAGGTGTTTTTCTATTGTTATGTATCCATTCTAAGGTTGTAGATGAGAGATTAAACCTAAAAAAAGTAGTAGTATCCATTATTCTGTACTATCTTTCAACATTACTATTTATTGTTGTATTTGAATCAACTGAATTTTATTTTTTTGGGTCATTATTGATTTATCCAACTTTTTTTATACTATATACTTTGTCTATTGGTGAATTAAGAAGTAAGGTTTCTTTATTACTTTTTTACTCATTATTTCCACTTGGATTTTGGGATGTCATCAAAAACTTTTTAGGTTACTTTGTAATTTCTAAGATTCCAATATTGCATAGACTATACGAAACTAATCTAGGAACAATGATTTTCTCTTTATTAGCTGAAATTATTGTGTTTTTTCTTATTAGTCTCTTTCGATATAATTTTAGTCATTTAAAAATAAAGAACTTGGATACAAAGACAAAATTTATTTTAATTACTGCGGATACTTTAATGCTAGCTTATTTTATCTTACCATCTTATATAAACTATAGTGATAAAATAAGTTGGGATAGAATGTTGGATTATAAAGAATTATTGACAGCAGTTTACTTTTTATTGTTTATTTGTTTTGTTAATCTCTTGGATAGAAAATTACTTCAAGAATTACAGGAGAAAGTCGTTTTACAAAAAGAAATTCAATTGCAAAATCTTAGTCATTATAGTCAACAAGTTGAAGGGTTGTATCAAGAAATTAGAAGCTTTAGACATGATTATGCTAATATTTTGTCCAGCTTAAAAATAGGTATAGATCAAAAAGATATTAATCTAGTTTCTCAAGTTTATGATAGTGTTTTAAAAAATTCTGGTGAAAAATTAAAAGGTAAGCGTTTTGACGTAGCACAACTAAGAAATATCAATGATTTGGCGCTAAAGAGTTTACTATTATCTAAGTTATCGGAGGCCCAAAACTTATCTGTTCCAGTTTCCCTGGAGATTAGTGAACAGTTCTCTATAAAAAATATGGAACAAATTGACTTCTTAACAATTACTTCTATCTTGTTAGATAATGCTATAGAGTCCGCAGCAGAAGGAGGAATAGCAGTTTGTTTTCTTGAGGATACAGAATGGAATAAATTAGTCATGATTGTTAAAAATTCTACTTTAGAAAGAGAGATCGAACTGAGAGATATATTCAAGCGTGACAATTCTTCAAAAGGAGTAGGACGGGGTATAGGATTGGCCAATGTTCGAAGAATCTTAAAATCTTATCCAAATGTATGTTTGAAAACTACAAGTAAAAATTATGTCTTTACACAGATTTTGGAAATAGAACTTTAAAAGAGCTATCATTCTTAGGATATTCTATTGAATATTTTAAGGAGGGGCTCTTTTGTTATAGCTTTATAGACATTTAAATGTGAAATAGTTCTAGTTTAAAAATTAGATTTTTAAACATATTTTCTATATAAAAAGTTTCACAATAATATTATATACTTCTATATGAAATTTATAATACGTTTTAATTTATCAGTATTATTAATTGTTTTATAGTTAACATAGGTATCTTGGTTAAACAATTTCATGGGGATCACTTCCTCATTTACTTGAACGATTTTATGTTCGGAGAACACTTGACGAAAATAAGCGTACAATGTTATCTTCATGAGCATAGTTGGATGAAAGGCAGTATAAGAGGTCTCTTCCAGTAACACTTAGTTAGGGATACTGTCTATAAAGAGGATGATCATTCTCGATTCGTGAGTTGTTGGAATATCGTAGGCAAGATTTACTTCTAAACTTAATTGATTTGTGTTATAATCTTTATACATTGTAATGGATTTATAATTGTTTTTTCTTATTTTAATTATAAATCATGATATCAAAAAAAACGAGCATTTCCGCAATTCAGAAATGCTCGTTTTTTTGATAGTTAGAAGTGGTTTTTGCCCAGCTTCACTAACTAGTTCTCACGACAGATGCTAGCTGATAAAAAACTACTACAGTTGACAAATAGTCAATTATGTTTAATGTTTTTTTGTCTATAATTAAAGGTTTGACTAGTTAAGAAATCGAGAATATCTGTGCTTGTTAAGCATAAGATTATCAAAATTCTTCCAGAGGTTTCCTCCATAAATCTTTAACAGATCTTCAGAACTTATTGTTGGAAACTTTTTTAGAGATAATTGTTTTTTGTCCATTTTTTAGAACTCCTTCGTTTATATCCTAATTATAAATAAAATATTTTGAAAATCCCAAAAGGTACCTATATGATTATAAAGTGTTATCTATAAGTTATTGAGGATTTTATCTTTATAGTAATCAAAGTAAGTTTTTTTAGCAATGATACTCGTTACTTGGCCTTGTAAACCATATTGTATGATGTTACTGTCTTTATCTGGTATTTGAGCTAGTGCAGTCACTTTAAAAAGATTTCCTTGTTCAGTTTTTGTTGCTGTTCTATCAATAGAATTTATTTTCCCAATTATTGTGGTGCTTTGATTTCCGATTTTTTCTAGTTTAAGACGTGCGACCTGATCTTCTTTAAGTAAAGGGACATACTCAGAAGTGACATAGTAAGTGATAAGTACCTCTTTAGTTTCTTGAATAATGGGGTAAATTTGGGCGATTTCACTACCGTTTGGAATTAGAGTTTTTCCATCAAATTCATTATTTAAATGAATGATTCCTGTACCTGGGGCTTTAATAGTGTTGTGTTCAAAGTTAACATTTGCTTGACCAAGTTGAGCTGTCAGCTCTGTGATTTGTGTTTCAACAGTTGTCAGCTGTTGAGATGCCGATTGTAGAAATTGGGTTCGTAGGACTTCTACTTTGGTTCCTAAACTACTATCGTAAGTCGCAACACTTCCTGTACCTGCTCGTTGAATATTAAGACTAGCGATAGAGGATTTTAGACTTGAGATACTCTGATTAATTTGAGAAAGATATTGATCAGCTAATCCTTGCTGAGATTGTTGCTGGGATTGGACTAAGTAGGAATTTAAAGTAGCTTTGTGTGGATTGCTAGCCGACAAACTCGAACTTTTATTAGTGATAGCTTGACTAAGTTCCTCATACTCTGCTATTTGTTTGTAGATATTATTGATTTGTTTCTCTATAGCAGTGGCGGTATTTCCTGCTAAAGCTAGTTGATTATTAACCTCTGCATTGGTTTTAGAGATGCCTAACTCTATATCTTGAGATTGTGTGATAAAGTTGTTAAAGGTATTAATATAACCGAACTCATCTTCTCCTGTAAAGAGGTTATTTCCTTGTGACAGACTTGCTTTGAGAGTCTCGATTGCAGTTTTTTGCCGATTTAGGGTAGCTAGCTGTGTTTCAAGAGCTTGTTTTTGGGATTTCTCCATTGTTTCAGCGTATTTGATAACGACGTCATCTTTTTTGACCGATTGGTTATTGGACAGATTATTAGTTGTTATGGTGTTATTGCTAGTTGATTGGATTGAAGCGATGACTTGAGTTGGTGTAATCTCTCCTCTCGATGTGACGGTGACTTCTTTTTGGGCAAATAGAGAGAAGATAAGCAAGAAACTTAGTAATAGGACTAATGGTACAATTAAGAGTGTCGCAAAATTATGGTAGCGGCGCTGATAAAATTCTGCACTTTTAAATAGCTTTGGGTTCATGATAAGTCTCCTTATTTGCTAAATAGATGATGATAGAAACCTTGTTTGCTCATCAATTCTTGATGAGAGCCAGTCTCTATAACTTTCCCTTGGTTAAGGACAATGACTTGGTTAGTTCGTTCAGATATACTAAGACGATGGGCAACAAAGATGATGGTCTTGTCAGTCATGGCCATCAAATTTTCAATAACCTTTTTTTCAGTTAAAACATCAAGTCCGCTAGTTGCTTCATCAAGAATAAGTACAGGAGCTTTAGTCAGTAATGCTCTAGCCAAAGCAATCCGTTGTTTTTGACCACCTGATAATCCAGCTCCATCTGATAGTTCTGTTTGGTATCCCATAGGCATTTGTTCGATGTCTTGGCGAATTTCTGCTATCTCACAGGCTTTGATAATATCTTCTTGACTAATCATTTGATTAGCTCCCAAGGTTAGGTTTTCTAAGATTGATCCACTAAAAATATAAGCTTGTTGAGGTAGGTAGTTGATGTGTTGTCGAAGAACCTTTTTATCAATCATTTTGAGATCATTGTTGTTAATAGTGATTCGTCCCTTGTAAGGTTCAAAGAAGTTGACAATCATTTTAGCCAAGGTCGTTTTCCCTGATCCGCTAATTCCCACTATACTGACCTTATCACCTTGTTTGATAGATAGATTTATGTTATTTAGGGTGTCGCGTCCAAAACCATATTTATATGAAATGTCTTCAAAACAAATATCACCAGCCAGAAACGGTGAATCAGTTAAGGTCTGAGTATTTTTGAACTCAGATTCGACTAAGTAAACTTCATTAAGACGGTTGTTGGCTACCTTTGCAGACTGAAGTTTTGTTTGGAGGTTGATGATATTTTCCAAGGGATTAGTAAAGTAAGATAAGAGTGTGTTAAACGTAATCAATTGTCCAACGGAAATTTTACCTGTCATAACTATCTGAGCACCAAACCACAAAATAACAATATTCAGTATGAGTTGAGCTCCCTGTTTAAGGCTGCTCTGTAGGATAGAATATTTACTGAGTTTGAAAGATTTGTCCAAATAATCCACGAATTCGCTATCAATCTTTTGGTATCGAATTTCTTCACTAGTTAGGGATTTGATGGTTTCTACACCATTGATATCTTCAATAATAGCAGAGCTTACCATGGAATTGCTCTGCATTACATCGTTATTCATCTTTTCAAAGGGCTTCATAAAAGCAAAAATAATGATGATGTAAATAGGAACTGATATTAGTGAGAGAAGGAAGAGGTTGGTGTTTTGTACCAAAAGTACACTACCAATAATGAACAATATAGAGACATCAAGGAAGAGTGACAAAATCGTCGAAGCGAGAGCGTCAATGATTGAATTGGCATCTGTAAAACGAGAGATGACCTCACCGGTTCGCCGTGTCGCAAAGAAGGACATAGGAAGTTCAAAGATGTGGCGAATATAGGAGAGAATCACATCAATACTTAATCGCTGACTAAGTACGGTCAAGAGGTAATCTCGTGAGAAACTCATCATCTGTTGAAGTATATAGGTGATAATCAGTCCAATGGAGATAATGCCAAGAGTTGATTTCATCTGATTAGGAATATATTCATCTAAAATTCCTTGAAGATAGTATGAGCCACCAATATTGATAAGAGTCACCAAGAGACTAGCTAAAATGATATAAAAAATAAGTGAGCGTTGCTTGAAAATTAAGGGGAGAAAGCTCATCAAACCATTTTTTTTATCCTTATGAGGTTTATAGCTGGGAGATGGAGCCAGAAAGATAGCTACACCTGTCCATTCGGAAGCAAATCTCTCTTTGGTCATTTTTGTTACTTTGACAGTAGGATCAGGATCACCAATGATAAGATATTTTTTTATATTTTGATAGACAACGTAGTAGTGTTGTAGTTTGCCCTCTTTATTAACATGAACGATAAATGGATAAGGTAAGTCTTCCGTTTCAAAGAGGCTCATATCCGCTTGGATAGCTCTTGTTTCAAAATTCATTTCTTTGGCTGCTTTGACGATACCAAGAGCAGTCGTTCCTTCTTTATTTGTTTTAGCTAGTTCTCGCAAATGAGCTAAGGAATAGTCAGAACCATAAAACTTTGCAATAGACGCTAAAGCGGCGACTCCACAGTCCCTAGCGTCGATTTGAGGGATAAAGGTTCGTTTGTAAGATGTCATTTGTTAAATCCTTTCTTTTTATTTACAAGACTATTATGACAAAAAATAGGTAGAAAAAGTGATTAAATCTTAAATGGAGCATATAATGTCTTGAGTGGTATTTTTGGGTTTGAAAATTAGTTAACACCATTTTGTTAACAGCATATTTTTAATCATAAATGGTTACAAATTATGAAAAAATACGTTTCGTGATGAAAATCGTACATTTAAAGACTTTACGGTAAAACTCTCTTTTGTTCTGCTATACTGAACTTGTCAGGGTTACAATCTGACAAAAAATATCTATTATATAGGAGGTATTCATTATGAATACAATGGTGAAACAATTTGAAGTAATGGATGAAGTAATGCTATCCAATATTGAAGGTGGAGTTTCATGCTTTGAAGGTATTGTTGGTATAGGAGGTCTTGGTGCTGTAGCAGGACCTTGGGGAGTACTTGGAGGAGTGTTAGTAGGAGTTGCAAGTTTTTGCATGTAATAATTTTTAGCTAAAACAAAATTTTAAGGAATTATAATTATGACATTTGATATTTTAGAAAAATTTGATACAGTTGATACGAGCGAACTAACTATCATTAATGGTGGTTTAGATGCTGCACGATGTATTGTTGGTACACTGGGTTCTACTATTTTGGGTGGTGCTGGTTTTGGACCTGGTGGAGCTATTGTAGGATTTCTTGGTGGAACTGGAGCTTTTTGCTACGATACAGTTAGTTGAGGCATAAATGAAGCGTTGTTTTATATTTGCAATTAGTTTTATAATGACGACTATAGTCCTAAACATTTTATTCGGATCAAATACTATTATTCATAAATTTATTGCTGTAATAGGTATTATGATGTATTACAGAGGTGTTTTTAGAGAGTATAAAAGATATTAAAATCATTTCAAATTTGTTAAATTTCATAATCTTAATTTAACTCATTTGTACAATATAATAATCAAATAGGCTGGGAAAAGTCTTTAAAATCAGAAAAACGCATATTATCAGGTATTGAATTGAACAACCTTGATATTATGCGTTTTATTGTAGTGAGATTCACACTATTTTTCCTAAAAATGAGTTTTTGACTAGCCTAATTATTTGGGTACGATGAGAAGGTCAAGTATCTCATCTGAGGTGTAAGTTCTCCGTGAGAACCCGCACCCGCTACTGGTGGGCTAAATAGTTACTCGTAAGCAGGATAATCATGAGGTAGTAGGAAGAGGAAGGGATAGTAAGTCATGTATAGTAGATGAGGGATTTCAGAACTCTAAAGTTCAAATAGGTATATGTAAATCACGAGAGTAATGAGGAAAGATGTACAACTTATATATTGAGGTGAGATTCTGATGATAGCTGAAAGCATAGTTAACAACGAATCATGAGAAGTCAGTCAATCCTATAGTAGTCAGGATGATTCTATAATGGAAGAGGAGCGAAAGGGTACACAATTGAAAGTAGAATTGTCTGTTTTTATTATTTGTTTGGTAGGATGGTAGTATGAAAACATAAATGGTGGTTATTGTTCATAAAATATAGGAAATCCGAATAAAACGCTTATGTAGCCTGAGAGAGGAGGTAGTTAAGAAATCTTTTTAAAAATAAATATGATTGTGTTAATCATTATTTTGAAAGTAAATGATGTTTCTATTCTGCAGAGCGAAAAATATCATAATCAGTATTTTTACAATTAAATATATTCCAGATTAAGATAATTATAATTTTTTGATAAATGAATATTATATAGTAAAATACCATTTCGGTATAATATAGCTACCTTTTAGGATTTGCTTGAAAATTTAATTTAAAAATGTGTAAAATAAAATTATCAATAAAAAAGGAGCCACATTATGAAGAAATATTTATTACAATCATTATTAGTTAGTACTGCAGTATTAGTCACCATTAGTCCGAATCTTGTTTTAGCTGAAAGTGCTGAAACAAAATTTTCTGATACAGTGCCATCAACTTTAAATTTAGCACCAGCTGTAATAGAAACTAGTAACGAATCTTTACTTGAACAAAAATCTACCGATAGTGAAAATGTTCAGCAATCGACGAAGGAAATTACTAAGAAAGAAACTGATGACGTGAACTCAGTAACATCTGAAGAATACGCTTCAAATGTGTCTGATTTTAATAAAATTAGTATTGCTGAAGTTCGTCAGATATTCACTTCAGAAGATTCGGAACATACTTTATATTTTGGAAGAGGGTCATGTTATCATTGTCGTGAATTTTCTGGAGTATTGAAAGAGTTTAATATGCTGATTGATAAAAAGTTAGAATATTACGATATAGATGGTGCTGATTTTGATGATTCTGCTAAAGAGTTCATTTTTAAAACAATCGGTATTCCTGGAACGCCAACAATTATTTATTTTAAAAATGGTAAAACTATTTCTGGTTGGGTTGGTGGAGGAATAACTGCACAACAACTTTACGATTATCTCTATTTTGGAAAAACTGATGAGAAGCTGAAAAGAGAATTTGAAAATGATAATAAAAATATTATAAATCCAGAAAATTCAATGCAAACTATGGATATTAAAGAGGATACAGTCAAAATTAAAACAATTGCAAATCAAATCCCTAAAGATATTCCACTCTCTGACGAAAATTTACAGAAAAAGATTTTAGTTAAATCACAAGATACTTTTGGAAAGACTATTGAAAATATAGAGGATAATTCTAAAGATAGTGTAGTTGCTGTTAAAAATCAGGAGAATCCTGAACTACTTTACAGTAAATTTAATGAATATAAATCAGATTTTATAGCATCAACTAATTTTAAAAAAATAGAATCGGAAGTAAAAAATTTACCCCAAACAGGAGAAGAACAATCGATTAACTTTGTTCGTTTAGGAATCGCCTTATTTATTACTGGAATTTTTATAATAAGTAGTCATTTAAATACTAAAAATAAAGTATAAAATCATAAGAGTATAGTAATCTACTGGGAATAGATCATATTAGATATTTATGAGAAACAATGTAGATAATCTTTTTACCAAATTTTCAAAATAAAAATAAGTAAATAAATTGAGAAATTTACCTAAGTAGGAAATAAATTTCTCAATTTATTTTATTGTGGGAGGATTTTATTCGATTTTACAGTAATTAAGTTCATTTATCAATCTCTTTTTATTATATTTAAGAATATTTGAAGACAGTATTTTAGAAAACAATTATGGAGTTCTTAATACAGAATATATTATAAATGCTGATTCAAAGTGAAGTTTTATATGTTTTTTGATTTTGTTGAGCATAAAATCTATTAACTAAAGTCGAACTACAAAAATTAATTTTAGATGAACTAAACTGTAGGCTTTGGAAAGTTCTCTTATTCGATTTCAGAATGAAACGCTGATACAGGATTAAAAGAACTAAGTATTTCTTTTTGTTTTGAATGAGATACGTGAGTATAGATTTGTGTGATTGATATAGAACTGTGTCCAAGAATTTGTTGAATATATCGAATATCTACATCACTATCTAGAAGCATTGTCGCAAAGCTATGTCTAAACATATGCGGTGTAATAGTTCTAGAAAAGTTATTTTGTTCAACGATTCTCTTTATTACTAAACGTACACTTTGCTCTGACAATGGTTTAAGTGAATGTTTCCCTGGGAACAAGAAATCATTGGATTCATTTCTTGTTTTATTTATATATGTTTCTAATAAATTGAATGTTTTTTGATCTCCTAAAAATAGGATACGTTCTTTCTTACCCTTTCCTATAATATGGAGTGTCTTATTGGACAGATTAATGTCTTTGAGATGAATGTGGCAAAGTTCAGAAATTCTGATGCCTGTTGAAAGTAAAAGTGAAATAATTAGTAGATTTCTTTCAGCGTGTTGTTTTTGATAGTCAGTTTTAGATACAATTACTTTCCGTTCTAAATATATAAAAATGCTTTTCAGAATGTCATACGGAATCGTTTTAGGCAATACTTTTTCAGTTCTAAATTGAAAGCGCAATTGATTGAAGGGATTCTCTTCAATTATGTTCTGGTATTTTAGATAGTTATAAAACACCTTCATACAAGCAATTTTTCTTCTTAATGTATTCGTTTTTATGTTAGATCGTGTCAACTGTTCTATATAGGATTCGACATTATCATAGTCTGAGTTATAAAATTGCATAAGATCATTCTTATAAGCGCGAATCGTGTGCGAACTCAAACGCTTATGAGTTTTGCAATAATCTAAGTAAGTAGAAATAAGTTTATAATCCATAAAAATCTCCTTTATCAATAATCATGCTATTATAAACCTATTTAGGTGCTTTGTATAGCGATAATAAATTGTTATCGGTAGGAGAAATTTATGGGAAATAGTGATAAAATAAAAATTTTTTTGAGTAGACCTAATCCGTTTACTGAAAACCAAGATTTTTTTATCAATGAAATTGTATCGTTATTAAAAAGACATAATTTCGAATGTATTACATTACAAGCTGCAGAATATACTCCATATGAAGTTATGGTATCACTACGTGAGATGATACAAAGAAGCTATGGCATGGTTATTTTAGCAGTTGGTCAAACATATATATCTGAAGGAATTCGTAAAAAAGATGCTGAGGATAATCCTAGATTTTTCGAATCAAAAGAAATCCACTTAGAAAATAAGTGGATTACTAGTGTGTATTGTCAGATTGAAGGAATATTAGCATTAACTTTTGATCTGCCTATATTGACAATTCCTCAGGAAAAATTGACAAGAGAAGGTATTTTACATCAGGGTGAATACTCAATTACATCACCTGAATTTACCTTAGACTCAAAGGAAAAAATTCTTCAATTTGTAGAATCCTCTGAGTTTAGAAAAAGTTTTGATAAATGGAAACAAATGGTTATAGAAAAATATGAATTCATCAAAGGGGGAGAATTAGGTTATAAATAGTTAGTCCATAAGCTTTAACTTAATTCTTTCTAAATCTTCCCTTAAGAGCTTTCTTCCCTCATTTATAGTATTACTTTGTCTCTTGGTTTCGCCATAAACTTTGTCCGATAATGTTTCAATAATTCCGGAAATATATAGAAGCTCTTCTCGGTTAGATTGTAACCAGATATCATCATACATACTAGATTTTCTAATCAAATTTTCTAATGAACCTAATATAATTTTTGCTGTATACTTTGCAGTATAGTAGTGTTCTTTTAAAACTTCGGTATCTGTTTCAACACTTACAATTTTTAACAGCGTAGCACAATAATTTCTAGCACAGTATATATTGTTATCTTCAAAATTCATACCCAATCTATAGTAATTTATAGCTGACAATAAATCTCTTTTATCATTTGTAATATAAAATATTCGTAAAAATATCGCACCATATATCCCTAAAATTTTATGGTAAGTAGTGTTGTTTATATCAAGATAAGTATTAATTTTTCTCTGTGCTTCTCTCAAATTATCTAAGGATTTTTCATCTTTTTTATATGCTGATAACAAGTAGCCCGCTAAAATTTCATCATCGACATACCCTTTTTCTAAAAGTTCTTTATATAAATTTTCTGCTGTTACATACTCTTCGGCATCTTTAAATTTTTTTGCTATTCTTGCTAGGTCCATAAAGGAATTTTGAGATGTTTCTATAGAAATATTATTACTTTCCTCCATAGAATTATTTCTTTCGACAATTGTATATAAGTTATTTTCAAATACCGGACTATCTATAAATCTTTCGTCACTATTTATTGCAGAAGTAATGTACTCTGTGAGTATATCTTTCACTCGAACAACTTCATCAAGTTCATTCACTTTGTCAGAATCATATCTAATTTGAGGTAGGTGAGAAATATCAAAAAAATTAATTTTAGCAGTATGATTATCACATAGGATAATTGTAGATTTAGGTCTCATTGCATGGCGCAGTCCTAATTCATAAATTGCATTTTGATTTAACGTAGTAATGTCAGCAATAACAATATCAGCTTTGAATATACCTTCAATAAATGTTTTTGTAATATTTTGAGTTGTATATACCTCATCAGCTCTAAATCTATTCTCTCCATGAATTGAAGTTAACTCTTTATTTAAAATAACAGGTTTAATAATATTTGAGTATACAGCATTTAAATCAACCTCAATATTTGTATTTGGAATTTTTTTGTGTTAAATCCCATTACAACAAAACAACTAGTCATTTTTTTACCTCTCCTACCGATAACAATTTATTATCACTAGTATAACATAAATTCATTTTGAGTAGCTTGATTTATATAATGATTTTACTATTTAAAATTAAATAGCAAACTATGAAATTGGTCAACTATAACTTAAAACATTATTTTGAAATTATATCTAGTATTTTTGAGTTAATTACAAACTTACAACAATGAGATATTTGTATAGTTTGAAGAAAATAAGTACAAATTTATTAGAAAATCAAGATTTCATAGAATTAGCATGTAAAATTTCAATTTTAGAATTATATCCTCTAATGATTACGAATCAGTCTTTTTTTCTTATGTGACTTTCAGTCCGTCTCGCTCCGTTAGGTGCGAGACAAAAAATCACCCGCTATGCGGGTGCGCGTCGAAGGTTATACCAAAAAAACTCCAAACGCGATACAATAAAGGTGTTCAAGCCAATTGTAAAGCGAAAGGAGAAAAATATGGCACAAAAGGCTCATAGTTTATCGCACACAAAGTGGCACTGTAAGTATCACATTATGTTCACCCCTAAGTATAGACGAAAAGTCATTTATAATCAATATCGAAGTAGTTTAGGCGAAATATTTCATCGCTTGTGTAGTTATAAAGGAGTTGAAATTATCGAGGGTCACTTAATGCCAGACCATGTACACATGTTAGTCAGTATTCCACCAAGGACAATTGTTTCGAGTTTCATGGGTTATTTAAAAGGAAAAAGTGCACTCATGATGTTTGACAAACACGCCAATCTCAAGTACAAGTTTGGGAATCGGCATTTCTGGGCGGAAGGTTATTATGTGAGTACAGTAGGGCTTAATGAAGCTACAATTAAGAAATATATTCAAGAACAGGAAAAGCATGATATAGCACTAGATAAATTAAGCGTAAAAGAATATGAGGATCCCTTTAGGGATAGTGGTAAGTAATACTAAAGCCTCTTTGAGAGGCAAGTGACGAGTCAAGAGCAATAAGACTTGAACAAAGTGAAAGCCAGCGTCTTTAGGCGCTGGCTGGTAATTTGGGCTTATAGCCCTGGGACAAACCACCCGTTTGACGGGTGGTAATGATTATTCAATGGGAATATAATGAAATTCTTTCAAAAGAAAAAACAGAACCATGATCAATTTAAACGACTGATTCATCGACTATCAGAGATGTCAGATAATGAGCTAACCAAAGTAGAACAATTCCTAGATGTGGTTTTTGATACAAGTTTCAAGTCTAGTGAGAGAGTAGAAATATCTCTAAACGATATAACTATTGAGGAACAAAGTCTTGATAGGTCAGGAAGCGAAAAATAAACTGAATACTGAGCAGTTGGAGAAGCGAATAGAGCAGTTTAAACAAGCAAAAAAACTGAGAAATGGGTAAAAAAGATTAGGCATTGTTGAATGTCTGATATTTGTAGTTAAATACCTTTCCTTCTATTGTTTTTGACGAATTTGATATTTTGTCTCGATATTGTTAGTGATATAACCTTTCTCTCTTAAAGCGTTAGTTATTTCTGTATAAATATCATTACCGTTTGAATCTTTGATAGTAATAATTAAAACGAATTCTTGAGATGGTACGTACAATCCATCTCGTGAAGTTAAATCTACTCGTAGTTTCCATCCATCCTCTAAGTTAATTCCTTTACTTATTTTTCTGTAGTAAGATTTTATAGGACTCCATTTAAATCCATGCTTAACTTGTGCTGCTTCAAATTTTTCATCCCATTTTGATTCAAGTGGAACCTGACCTTTATATTTAGTTTTTCCTTCAGCTGTGTATGAATATGTCCCAAAACTAACATCAATATTAGTTCTACAATATTCACGACCATATTTAGGGTCTAAAGGTGGTAAGTAGGCAAGGGTCATTCCTATTTCACCAATATATTTGTTATTTTTGATAAGGGATTTTGGATATGGGAAATCATACATTTCTAAATGTGTCCCCTGAGATACTTTTTGTTTGAAAATCAGTGTTACGCAATCTTTACTGCATTGCAAAATATCTTTTGTATCAGCTGAAGAAATCCCAAATCCATAATATTTAATATTGTCTGGATGTTCGTCTAATAACTCACGAGAGTTCATCCTAGCTGAATGTATTAACATTGCTTTAGAGAGGAGTAAATCAGGCTCCACCATTTCTTCATATATGGAAGCGTACTTTTGCAATGATCGGGGAGTCGAATAACTTGTTCCATTTCCTTCAATTATTTTCCCACTTGAATCCAAACCTTTGACTCCTAATCCATCAATTTTATATGAAGTAGAAAGATTACCACCATAATCAACGATATCAGGCTTAATAATATAGTTAGCGCCAGGTCCTCTTCGACTAAAAGGAGAAGGTTCATTAAATTTTACAATTGAATCTATAGAATCAAATAATGCAACAGAACCTACAGTTATAGCTCGAATAGAATCAGCTGGTGATATAAGTCGGTCATGCTCTCCAATATCTATTTGAGGTGGCCAATTCCGAAGAGGAAGACTATTTATGTTTCCGCTAGAAACAAAGATTTGCACATGGTAGGTGTCTTGAATGTAATCTAAAAACACACCTAAATCAGACATTGAATCATCACAAGGCTTGTTTTCAATTCCTAGAGACAGATTCCATATTTTAGTAGTAGACGAATATTTCTCCATTACTTCTTCAATAATTACCATTAAATCATCTTCTGTAATAGAATCAGTTAATCCAAATTTTGTATCACTATTTGGAATTGCAACGATATCTACAAATTTAAATCGATAAGCAGTAGAAGCAGGAATACCATTTAAAACATTTCCATATTGTATAGTAGATGCAATAAATGTGGCATGTTGTGGATTTTGATAAATTTTATCTACATATTCTTCTCGTGCAACAATATGAGGTGATAAAAATGGATTATTGTCACTTATTCCACCATCAATAATTCCTATAGTAACATCGCTATCCCTGTATTCAGAATCTAGTAAGATTTGTAATTCAGTAGATGAAAAATTATTCTGAGGAAGGGAGTACTCTTGAAAAAAATCAACAGTTTTTACTCCATTAATAGAAGCTAATTTGATAATGTCTTTATAAGAAGTGACTTCTATTTTTAAAAATTTAATTTTATCACCATATGAAAAAATTTCATATTTATCTTCAAAATTGAGTAAATGTAATTTTTGTATCACATATTCCCAAATTTGTTCATTATCAAAGTCATCATCAAAATCAAAGATCTTAATTTTAATAAGCTTACTAATAGAGTTAAAGTCTTCCGATTTAATAGACTGGAGTGTCGGTGAAATTTTTTCTTCTGGTTTAATAGGTTGAATATTAACTATTGCAGTCATGTTGGCTTGAAATTTTTGTGATGGCGGATTTTCAACCATCTCTATTGTTTTGTGAATGTTTTTTCTGTCCACCTTAATATATATTTCGTCTAAATCCTCGCTGCCAATAATTCTACAATTTCTACATAAATCAGAGGGTTTATGTGATTTTGCAATAGCTTCAGGTTTTACTGTTATTTTTCCCACAGCAGGGATAGCTTCGTTTTCATCAAAAACATCTGAATAAAAAGATAACAACTCTTCGAACTTATCGGTTATTCCTTTTTTTAATTCCGGAGTTACTTTTCCAAAAAATTTCAAATCTCCGCCCCCAATATTTGGGACAATATCAGTTGTTTTGGGAAGAACTAATTTTATTGGTAGATTGTTCTCACTCATGATTAAACCTCTTTCACAATTTTTTGAATAGTTGTTTTTGAACTACCTAAAATATCTGCAATTGCTTGTAAACTAAATATTTTTGAATCTTTTTCTCGTAAATACTTTGCTTTAATCTTTAATAGTTCTCGAGAATCTTCACAGTTTTGAGGGATGATATTTTTCGTAATAAACATTTCTTCATAAATGCTAGATAAATTAAAAGAAGAATTGTGTATAACTGAGTTCCTTATTGCTTTAATCATAATATCTTCTATATCAGAACCGCTTTGTCCATCAAATAAAGTTGAAATTTCTAAAATTTCTTTTTGGTTAAATTTATATATATCATTGGAAAATAGTGTAATCAATTCTGCAATGGCAGTTTTATCAGGCAGTTCTATTTCTAATTTATAGTCAAATCTTCTCCATATTGCTAAATCAAGTAACTGCTGATGATTAGTAGCTGCTAAAATTAAGCTGTCGTTGCTCATCGTATCGATATTTTGTAAAAGGCTATTAACTACTCTTTTCAACTCACCAAGCTCGTTATTATCGTCTCTAGCCTTAGCAATAGCATCAAATTCATCTAAAAATAATACACAAGGCATTTTTTGCGCAAATTCAAATAGACTACGAATGTTTTTAGCGGTAGTACCGAGATATGAAGAAATTAGACTATCTAATCTAGCGACAATGAGTGGTAAATTTAATTTTTTAGCAATTAAGTAGGCACTCTTGGTTTTTCCACATCCAGGTGGTCCATACAGCAGTAGTGAATTAGATACATTTATTCCAATAGAATTAAGTTTATCGGCGTTTTGATAACTTAAAATAAAGGAATTTAATTTTTCTTCATTTCTTTTTGAAAGAATAACTTCAGTATCATTTTGATGTGGGTAAATAATGTCAGCAAGATTCATTCTAGATTCAGTATCAACAGGAATATCAATAGAATTAGTGTTATTCATTGGAGTCAGAGTAGACTCGGTTTGAGCGGATAATAACCGCTGAAATTTAATTGCTGAGCGAGAATCACCATCCTTTTCTAGTTTTGATACCAATTGTTTTGTATAGTTAAAAACTTTGGTTTGATCATGCTTTAAAGCACCTTCTATGATTTTACCAATCTCAATAGAGTATTTCATTATTACACCTCCTACTATATTTTAACGGAACGAATCGAAATTGTAAAGAACGAACACCCTAATAAACGGAACTATTGTCAAAGATAATGGGATTATAGAGTGTATTTTAGGTACATTTGAATTTTTACAGAGGCGTATTCTTGAATAAGCTATGGTTTACAATGTAGGTTTGAATAATGAAGGGTACGAAATTATAGATAAATCATTGCAGATATTGTCACAATATTTGTGATAACTTTTCCAAATCATCCTTGTTATCCTAATATCATCCATAGAAAATCAATTTTTGATTTTCTATGGGGGTTTGGGGGCGAAGCCACCAAGTTATCTTATCGTTAGCTGTCATAACTGGAAGGTTTTGATCAGCTGGCGATATGATTTTTGAGATATTGTGGACACAATATCTGAGCTCGCAAAGACCGAACAAGAACCAAGTGAGGTCTTTAGGAAGCGTACTGACAATGTGAGGTAGACTTACACTGTCAGACAAGTAGAATGTTGAAGGGATATCAGAATGGGACAAGAAATTAAGTCAATCCGAAAGCAATTTAGAATTACGAGACAAGAAGAAAAACAGATAAAAGAAATGATGAGGGAACAAAAAGTGGATAGTTTCTCAGAATTTCTTCGTCAAAATTTATTGAAAAAGAATTATCAGGATAGAATTTTTGAAAGTTGGTTCTCCCTTTGGCAGTCTCAAAAGTTTGAACAGATTAGTCGAGATGTGTATGAAGTTCTGGTTGTCGCAAGAGAAAATCATCAAGTGACTCAAGAGCACGTCTCAATCTTATTGACTTGCGTTCAAGAATTGATTTCAGAAGTGAATCAAGTGCAGCCACTCAGTCGTGAGTTCCGTGAAAAATATATGGGTTAGGAGGATGTAATGGTTTATCGCTATCGTACCAATCTCAAAAAAGTATTTCTAACTGGTCCAGAATTACACCAATTGAATGAACGGATTGCTAAGAGCAATTGTCAAAATTTCTCAGTCTATGCCAGAAAAGTTTTGCTTAATCCCGATATGTCATTTGTCACGATTAACACTGATACTTATGACCAGTTAGTTTTTGAATTGAGACGGATTGGAAATAACATCAATCAAATTGCGCGTGCGATTAATCAAAGCCATCTGATTTCTCAGGACCAATTACAAGAATTGAGTAAAGGAGTCGGAGAGTTAATTAAGGAAGTGGACAAAGAATTTCAAGTGGAGGTGAAAAGACTGAAGGAGTTTCATGGTAGTTACTAAACACTTTTCGACGCACGGAAAAAAATATCGTAGGCGTTTAATTAAGTATATTCTTAACCCTGATAAAACGGACAATTTGAAATTGGTATCTGATTTTGGCATGAGCAATTACTTGGACTTCCCTAGTCATGCAGAAATGGTAGAGATGTACAATGTCAACTTCAGCAATAATGACAAGTTGTACGAATCCAGAAACGACCGACAAGAAAAACACCAACAAACTATTCATGCTCATCACCTCATTCAATCATTTTCTCCTGAAGATAATCTGACACCTGAAGAAATTAACCGCATTGGTTATGAGACCATGATGGAATTGACAGGAGGTCATTTTAAGTTTATCGTAGCAACTCACACAGACAAAGATCATGTTCATAATCACATCCTAATCAACGCTATTGACCGCAATTCAGATAAAAAGTTGATATGGAACTATGCCTTGGAACGAAACCTCCGTATGATTTCAGACCGTATTTCTAAAGTGGCTGGTGCAAAAATTATTGAGAAACGTTATTCCTATCGAGATTATAAAAAATATAGGGAATCTAGTCATAAGTTTGAATTGAAACAACGTCTTTATTTTTTGCTGCAGCAATCTAAATCGTTTGATGATTTTTTAGAGAAAGCAAGGCAGTTGCATGTTCAGATTGATTTTAGTCAAAAGCATAGCCGTTTTTTGATGACAGATAGAACGATGATAAAACCAATTCGAGGACGCCAACTCAGCAAACGAGATCTATATGATGAAGAATTTTTTAGAACGCATTTTGCTAAGCAAGAGATTGAAAGTCGTTTAGAATTTTTGTTGAACCGTGTCAATTCTTTAGAAGATTTAATAACAAAAGCAAAAGAATTGAATCTAACCATTGACTTAAAACAAAAAAATGTAACTTTTATCCTGGAAGAAGATAATCAAAAGATAAGTTTGGGTCATCAAAAAATAAGTGATAAGAAATTATATGATGTCAAATTTTTTCAAGATTATTTTAAAAATAAGGAAGTCATTGCTTCAGAAGGATTAGAGAATTTACAGGAACAGTACCATGCTTTCCAAGAAGAACGAGATAAGGCTAAAGTATCCACTGAAGAGATTGAGGAAGCCTTTAAGACATTTAAGGAAAAACGAGATACCGTTCGTGAATTTGAAGTGGAACTTGCAGAGAACCAAATAGCGAAGCTAGTTGATGAGGGCATTTATATCAAAGTGTCTTTTGGTATTAAGCAGAGTGGTCTCATTTTCATTCCCAATTATCAATTAGATATTCTGGAAGAAGAGAATCAAACAAAATATAAAATCTTTATACGTGAGACAACCTCATACTTTGTCTATAACAAAGAACATTCGGATAAGAATCAGTATGTCAAAGGACGAACATTGATAAGACAGCTAACCAACGATAGTCGAGTAATACCATACAGAAGACCTACAGTTAAGAGTCTACAGGAAAAGATTACTGAGATTAACCTCTTCATTGAATTAACTGAAGCAGATAAGAAATACCAAGACATTAAAGATGAGTTAGTAAAAGAAATAGCAGAGATAGATATAAAACTAAATCAAATTAATGAAAAAATCGCCAACTTAAATAAGATGGCGGAAGTGCTTATCAATTTGAAGAGTGAAGATGTGAGCAGTCGAAAGCTTGCAAGATATGACTTTTTAAAATTAAATTTGCCAGAATCAATTACAGTAGAACAAGTAAGCGAAGAAATAAGAGCGTTTAAAGAGGAGCTAAATCATTATCTTTATGAGTATGAGAACTTAATAAAAAATTTAGAAATGTTTGTAAAAGTACTGAATGATAAGGATTTTGATAAAAAATTTAGTATAGAAATACTATTGGAATAACAAGAACTAATCCTATGGTGGTTAAAGATTAACTATCCTTGTGTCATTGATTAATATATTTGTCATAGTGCTCTTGGTACTGTGCTTTTATATTATGTTCTCCTAGAATTTCAAATACCTGAAGTGCTTGTTTCATCTTTTCGATTCCGTTCGCAAGATTGCACTTAAATTCAAAGTATCCACATGTATATAAGAAGACGGTTTGTTCATAATAGTTTAATTCATTATTTAGTAATTTTTTTATTTCTTTGATTAGAAAACTACAATTTTGAAATTCTTCTTTATCAATACTAACAATTAGGCAATTGATTGCCAATTGTGTAACAAGCCGTTTATTTGTCTTATTTAATGTTGAATAGATATAATTTTTTAACATTTCTATAGTTAATAGGAAAAAGGAGTTATAATTAATTGTTCTTACACAGTTACCTAATAAGATAATTTCATAGTAACCCCAGTTTTCAACTTTAAAAAGATAATCTGTAAGCTGTAATAACTCCTCGTCCGAGGGGAGAAAATTTTTATTTGTTGTATAGAGAATCGATTTTACCATTGTCTTTTCATAAGGACCCAAGTTATAACTTGAAGAGTTTGATAGTAATTCAATAATACTATCAAAATTTTTTGTGGAGTAGTGTTTTCGAATATATTGCACCAAGTTAGCGAATGATCCAGTTCTAGTAGAATTATTGTCATGAAGAATAATAAATTCATCCAAAGTTATATGTAATTTATCTAAAATATTGATTAGTCGAATACAAGAGATTTCTGATTCTCCCCGTTCAAATCTAGAGATTTGAGATTTAGATAAATTACTATCAGCAATTGAACTTAAACTTATTTTCTTCCCTTTTCGAATTTTTCTGAGTGTTATACCAAGTTTTGATTTCATTTTTCCCATATTCCCAACAAAATTACAAGGATTTTTTATTTATTATACAATAAATAAAAAAATAAAGGGAGGTTCAGTATGAAAAAAATTTTAAAATTTACATCAATATTGTTATTGATTATGGATATTATCATTATAGTCGGAGGTTGATTCTTACTAATCTTATACGTAATTCTTAGAGGATATCTATTATGCAAGAAGTTATTATCACAAATAATAAAAGCTGGTTATTTAGTTCGTCTAAGAGACATAGAAGACACCTAAAAAGGGTTGTTACTTATTGCAAAGTTAGTTCCGATAGTGAGAATTAGAAAAACAGTTACGAATCTCAAGTAAGACACTACAAAGAATATATTTCTAAGCGTTCAGATTGGTAACTTGCAGATATTTATCATATAAAGGTATATTAGGAACAAAAGTAGGAAAAAGACAAGCTTTTAACGACTAATAAATGAAATGAAAACTGTTATATTTCACTGATTGCTGTCATATAAAACATATTTTTATGAGTGACGTGTTTACTTTCATTGTATAATCACAATAGAAATACTATTTTAGTTTTACTAAAATCTAGAATATTTGAAAACTAATTGGCTTACTTATATATGAAAACATCCCTAATCTGCAACAAGGAGAGGAAGCAATGAAAAATTTAGGACAAATCTTAAAAAAAATTCGAGAAGCTAAGGGCCTCTCTCTTTATAATATTGCTAATGATGAGATTTCTACCTCTCAGTTATCTAGATTTGAAAATGGATATACAGATATTACTCTTAGTAAATTACTTTCAGTTTTAAAGACACTGGACGTATCTTTAGAAGAGTTTATGTATTTAGGGCGTGGTTTTCATAAGATGAGTAATTTCGAGGTAATTGATAAGATAAATAATTATTTTTATAAGAACAACAGCCCAGCCTTGAGAAGACTCCTAATTAATTGTATAGAAAAGGAAGAGGAGAAACTAAGTAAGAAATTAACAATAATTTTGATTAAGTTAAAGCTCCAAGAAATTGAGAAAGATAATATTGTGACTTCTGAAGAAATTGATTTTATATCAGACTATTTATTCAGCATAGATATCTGGGGTGAATATGAATTAGAGCTATTTTCCTCCACAATGGAAATTTTTTGCCAATCAAGTATTATGATATTAACGAAGGAAATGGTGAGGAGAACTGATTTTTATAAACATTTACCGACCCATAGAAGATTAATTACCAGCATGTTATTTAATGCTTTTAGCCTCAGCGTAGAAAGAAATAATATAGTTGATGCATCTTATTATAGAGAACAATTAGTCCAGCTATTTTTTGATGAAACAGAATTATATGAAAGATTAGTTTTTCACCTCATAGATAGTTGTTACAATTTTAAGATGTCAAATGAATTGAGTAATATTTTAGAGATGAGAAAGTGTATTGGCTTTCTGAAAACCTTGGAAAGCATGAGTTTAGTAGATAGATGGGAAAAATATATTGAGAGAGTACTTAATAGTAACTAATTGCAAATTAGGGATAAAAACTATTAGACCAACTGCTAGTGATATAATAACATTAGGCAGTAGGTCTAATAGTTTTTATAATCAAGGAGGATTAATCATGAAGAAATTATTGAAGTTCTGGTAAGATGTTGTTTTAGTATAGAAATAAGTCTTGAAAAACTGGATTTGAAGAATTATTTTGATTAAACAATTTTTAGTTAGGGTTCTGTTAAGGAATTATAGTATTTAGAGTTACAAGTTTGAATATCGAAAAAGATATTCACTAGAACTGGGGTGGTTGTAATGAGTGTATTAGAGTTTATAAAACCTAGAAAAGATTCCGTATATACTCCATTGAATAGTATTAGGGTAAAGCTGACAGATAACTGTAATTGGAACTGCTGGTGGTGTCATAATGAAGGAACAGGTAGTAGGGAACAAAGATTAATAAAAAATATTGATTTTTTCAATGATAAATTTTTTAATGATTTTATTGATCTAACAGATTCCTTAAATATTACTGAGGTACATTTGACAGGTGGTGAGCCTAGTTTACATCCAGATATTGACTTAATTATTAAAAAATTGAAAGAATATAATTTTGTTGTTAAGATGACCTCAATTGGAGGTAAAAAGGAGGTTTTTGATAAGATAATATCTTCGGGAATAGATGGAATTAATTTTAGTTTACATGCGGTAGATACGGTTGAAATGTACAACAC
Organism: Streptococcus sp. KHUD_011; assembly: GCF_046352925.1. Taxonomy (GTDB): domain Bacteria; phylum Bacillota; class Bacilli; order Lactobacillales; family Streptococcaceae; genus Streptococcus. The sequence goes on from NZ_CP157578.1 coordinate 1,044,946, forward strand.
TCAAGTTAATCGTTCTAATAGATGGGTAGAGCAAAATCATCGGAAGTTAAAAGAACTAATAGAATATGTAAGTAGAAAAGGAGTTCCTGTAAAGATAAATACTGTTGTAGCCAGCTCTGAAGATTTCGGTAGAGCTTATGAAGTGATGAAGTGGGCTAGTAGCCGCAACATTGCCATAAGAATCTTAAACGAAGTTGAAAGCAATGAAAAATCTATTAGTGCGATTAGAAATTTTTTTGATTCGTTAAATGGTATTGAAATAAGTAGGAAATATATCAAAGGAAGTTCATCTGGAACTATTTTTTATAATGTTCCTAATATTGGTGAAGTGGGATTTAAAATACTGATTCCAAACTACTTGCACGATATGTGTAAATGTTGTAGAATTAGGGAAAAGGGCAGATGTGGTGAATATTTTTATGGAATACGATTAGAAAATTTGCTTGGTAATTACAATATTAGGCTTTGTGTCCATAAAACATCACCAGAAACTTACTATAGACTGAGTGAATTTAAAGAGACTTCAGCCTTTGAAGAATTGAGAGGTAAAATTAATGAATGAATTAGAAGTTAGATTTGAACTTAACGATGAGAGGGATTATAATAATGCTATTTCATATTTAGAAAAATCTTATAAATTTAAGTGTGAAAATAAGCAAGTTGATGAATATTTTAAAACAAAAGGAAGAGAATTTGAAAATGATGAGGTAGGTAGCTTTATTTACAGAATTCGTCAAGAAGCTGATGTTAAGGCATGTGTTTTCACAAGAAAAGATACGATAAAACAAGGAATGTGGAGTGAAAGTGAAATAGAGTTGGAATCTGAAAAACTAGAATTTGTAAGGAATATCTTGCAAGATGGTTTTTCAAATATTTTCACAATAAGTAAATATAGAAAGACTTATCATGACGTATTAGAAAATAAAACCATTAATCTAGATAAGATTGATGGTCTTGGATTTTATCTTGAAATAGAGATTTTAGGAGATTTTTCAAAAGAAGATTATAATAATTTTTATGAGAAAATGTGCGGAGAGTTCTCGTTTTTAAATTCAAAAATAGAAACAAAGGGCTATGTCCAATTAATGAGAGAAAAAAATGGACGTAATTGAAATTATCAAACAGTTTTATTTTTATGGTCAAGAAAATGGATTTCGAAAACTACAAGAAGGTAAAGTTGTTAGACCTAGAGGGTCAGAGACTATCTTTAATATGTCTGCTATTTCAGAGCATATTAGTTTGTTTGATATGCTATCTGAAACTGGCTGCGTGGAAAAATATGTAACAAAACAGCTATCATATTTTTCAAATAAATTAGATGGCGTCGGTATTAATAGATTGACTAATCCGATGGAGGTTGGCTTATCATTTCTAGTTAAGAATTGCAAAGAACCGGAAGAGATGATTTATCATGCTTTAGCTTTTTTGCAAAGCATTGGTTTATTTACACACCGTATATATGTACGATGTGATAAAGAATTAGAGTTTCGCAGATGGTACATAAAAACAGGAATACCATCTGAAAATATATATGAATGGAAAAATATTGAGAAATTTCATATAGGAAAACAGAGACCTACAGGTAATTACTCTTACTTATATTACAAGTATCTTAATGGTGTAGTTCCGTTCGGAACAATTGCAACTATATATAGAGATGGAAACTACCATTTTGATGTAGTTTTTTATGCAGAACGTTTAGCAATGATTCTAGAAGAAAAAGAATCAATCTGGGGAATTTCCGAAATTAATTTTTTGTTGCCAGTTGTGTCATCATTGCCTATTGATTTTTTAAATGTTAATAGATTCGTTTTACTTTTTAGAGTTTTGGTTTTATTAATTCATGGTGGGATAGGAGAAATTTCAAATAAAAAACAGGGGTATTTTTTAAAAAAAATTATACGTGAATTAGCTTTTTTATTAGATTCAAAAACTATCTCCAATTTATCAAAGAAAAAATTAGTTGACTTATCTTCTAATCTTGTTCACAGTTTAGGTTATACTGATTTGAACATTCAGCAGAAGAGACAACTTGAGGAAAGTATAGAAAAAATAAATTATTTCTCTATTGATATAGCAAAGAGATTGAATAAAGTTGAAAACATGCTTAGGAATCAAGAGGTTAATTCAATTGATTTCAGAAAACTAAAAGGAGAATACGGAATATTTCCTGAATGGATAGTAGCAAAATATTCTGATATTCTCAAGGATAGAGGTATTCATATAGAAATAAAAAAACGGAATTCTATTCGAAGTTTAGCCTTAGGAAACGATAATAGACTAGTAGATATTGATGAACTATTAGGAGAAAAAAATGTCTAAAATACTTGTTATTGGTGGTTTCTCTGAAATACACAGAGCACTTAAAAAAAATAATTGTAAGTTAACATTGGTTTGTGAATCTTCGAAGATAAAACCATATTTTAAAGATCTTTATGATGAAGTTCTTGCCTTTAACAGTTTTAAAAATGAAGTTCAAATTATTGAAACAGTAAGTAAGGCTGTTGAATATTTAGGAGACTATCAATCGATAATTTGTATGTTTGAAAATTTACAAGCATTAGCATACAAAATAGCTGAAAAAACAAAGATACCTTTTAATATCAATGAAACTCAAATGATGGTTATAAATAATAAGTATGCATTGAGAACTTACTTGAAAAATTCATTCTTTGATAACGTTAACTGTGAAATGATTGAGAATAGAGATGATGTGATAAGATTTGTCAACAAAAATGGCACATCAATCTTAAAACCGATAGATGGTACTGGAAGTCGAGCAATCTATAAAGTTGATTCATCAAACGTGAAGGAAATAGTGAATCAAGTAGAGATTTCAGATGAAACGTTTATAATTGAAAAATTTATTGAAGGTGAAGAATTTAGTATAGAGGCTATAAGCGTAAATAGTCAGCATCATATTTATGGTATAACAAAAAAATTAAAAAATCTCGAAACATTTGTTGAGATTGGCCATATTGTACCTGCTAATATTTCGACTGATTTAGAAGATATAATTAACAACTATATGGGGAAACTATTATCAATTTTGAAGGTTACAAATGGTCCAACTCATACAGAGATAATTATCACAAACAATCAAGAGATTCATGTTGTCGAAACTCACTTTAGATTAGGTGGAGGTATGATTTCGGAATTATATAGAAATATTAGTATAAACCATAATCCTATAGAGATAGCAGCCCTATCATCTGCCCAACTTTTAAATGATTTTGATAATTTTGTCTTTTCTTCTAAATTTGTAGCTATTTATTTTGAGGAATTTGAAGGTGAAGTAATTAAAACAGTTACTTTAGATGATCACTATATTGAAAATCATAAGGATATTATCGCTACTGAATTATATGTTAAAGCGGGGGATAAGAGGAGAGAAATAGGTAGCTCAAATAGGATTGGTCATGTGATAAAAACTTCAAACGATTACAATGAGTTAATCTCAGGTAGAGAAAAGACATTGAATTCCTGTATTGAAGTACTGTATGAATAGTCAATTTTGGAGGTGAAATATGTCTGTAGTGATTATTGATCGTGAAGGTAAGTCTAAACATAATTATTTAAAATGGTTAAATGATTTTGACCAAGAGGTATATATCTTGGGCTATCTCGAAACGATAAATAGTTTTTCTTATGATAAGGCTATAGGTTTTCCTGAATTTGAGACCAACGGAAATGTTGAGCAATTTATTTATGAATTAAATAAAATCGATCCTGTTACAAAAATTTTAGCTTTTGAAGAAGGTAGTATTATTCGAGCTGCTTGTATACGAAAAAATTTGGGAATAAAAGGTCAAACACTTGAAGAAGCACTATTGTTTAGAGATAAATATCTAATGCGGAAAAAACTTTCTAAAGAAGGTTTTAAAATTCCTAAATTTAGAAAAGTAGATCACTTTATGGATGTTGTGTCTTTCTGTGAACAATTTGGGTATCCTGTGATTTTGAAACCAAGAAAAAAATGGGCTTCAAAAGGTGTTATCAAAATTGAGAATAAAGATTCGTTGTCAGATGTTCTTTATAATATTTCGCTAGATGATTACTTGGTTGAAGAGTATGTGAGTGGACAGCTATATCATGTTGACGGATTTTTTAACGGTCAATCGATAGAGTTTTCTTGTTGTAGTATGTATATCAAAAATTGTTTAGAAGCATTTGAAGAGGGATTTGGTCTTGGTTCAATAATGCTTGATATTGACTCTAATGAAGACAAGTTATTAAAAAATTATACTGCAGAGATTTTTAAAAAATTTGAAGTTGATTATAATACGATTTTTCATGCAGAAATATTTATTGATAAATCTGGTAATCCAATACTCTGTGAGATTGGAAGTAGGCTTGTAGGGGGTGAATATACAAAAAATATTATTAAATCATTCTCAATTAATTTGGATGAATATTTGGTAAAAAGAGAGTTAGGCATTCCTTATAATATAGGCAACACTTCAAGTGTTAGGCTTTCTGGGAAAGTATGGATACCGGCACAAAAGGGATATGTGAAGTCTATTCCAATATTGGATTTGGATGGGATTATAGAGATACAAATTAAACAATATGAAAATGTTCGCTTTGCTGGATTACAGAAACAGATGGATTACTTATTAACTGTTAGCTTTTTTGGGAAGAATTTGGATGAACTTCTTCAAAAAGCAATGGATATAAAGAATTTTTATAGCAAGTCAATTGATTGGTCGGAAACTATTACTGATACATGGTTTACTACTTAGTAGTTAGAGTCCAATTTTTTATCTGCATAAGATTAAGAATATTACATTTTTAATAGATACGAGAGAATTTAGTTCAATTACTTGGTGAAGTTAGTTGGTAATACAGATATTTCATGATGGAGTTTTAAAAACTCCTATTTTTATAAAAATCAGATTCTATAAAAGTGGATAAATCAACATTTCCATCCTTAGAATTTTTGGGTTTTAAAGGCTCTTTTGAAGGAGTAATACTTTCAAAGTTATTTCATAGTTTCTTTCAACCATTATTTAAGGTGTCTTATAACACTAATAATGGTAATGATAGGTTGTAGATATACTTTTATTGTTAAACTATGATGAAATTAAATAGTGCCTTATACAAATTGTGGTAGCATTTAGACATTGCTAATGGAGGACCTGAAAAAGATAATATGAGGTAATATTAATGGAAAATAAAAAAACAAAGAATATAAGTTATCTTGTCATGAGTAAAGGGGTATCTAAAATCGGAGATATCATGTTTGACTTCGCTAATAATACCTTTCTGGCCGGACTAAATCCAACATCTTTATCGTTGGTTGCCATTTATCAATCATTAGAAAAGGTGATCGGGGTTCTATTCAATTTATTCGGTGGAGTCATTGCAGATAGTTTTAAGCGGAAAAAAATTATCATTGGAACAAATTTCTTATCTGGGATCGCTTGCATAGTTCTATCATTAATCTCTAAAGAACAATGGTTAGTTTATGCGATTGTTATCACAAATGTCATATTGGCTTTTATGAGCGCATTTTCAGGACCGTCCTACAAGGCTTTTACGAAAGAAGTCGTAAAAGAAGATAGTATTTCCAAACTAAATTCACTATTAGAAACAACGAGTACTGTAATAAAAGTAACGATTCCTATGGTAGCAATCTTCTTGTACAACATTCTAGGGGTACGGGGGGTGCTATTATTGGATGGATTATCCTTTCTAATGGCAGCTTTATTGATTTTATTTGTTACACCTGTGAATGAAGAAGTAGATACAAAGGAGGAAATGACAATAAATGGAGTCTTTAACGACTTAAAAGTAGGATTCAAGTATGTTTATAGCCATAAACCAATCTTTATTATTATCATTCTTTCTGCTTTGGTTAATTTTGTTCTAGCAGCCTATAATTTATTATTACCTTATAGTAGTCAAATGTTTGAAGGAATTTCAGATAGACTTTATGGAAGCTTTCTAACAGCGCAAGCAATTGGTGGTTTTTTGGGATCGATATTAAGTGGTTTTGTCAATAGATCTTTGTCAAGTAGACGTTTACTTCTCTTTTCAGCGTGTTCAGGCTTAATGTTAATGCTAACTGCACCGCTTTATTTTATATTCCATAACCTCATTATCCTAATTTTTTCTCCAGCGTTATTTAGTCTATTTCTTTCCATTTTTAATATCCAATTTTTCTCTATTGTTCAAAGAGATGTAGATAATGAGTTTCTTGGCAGAGTCTTTGGAATTATCTTTTCAGTAGCGATCCTTTTTATGCCACTAGGTACCGTTTTTTTCTCAGTAGTTTTAAATCCTAACAATACTTTTAATATTTTTATTATTGGTGTATCTATTACGGTATTATCGCTAATATTCAGCACGCTATTGAAGAGGTATGATAGAAGTTGATAGCTGATAAAAAATAGCTGATACAGAGAATTTAGAGCGCCTTTGGAATATATTTTTGGAAACATTTAATCAATCACAGTTGAATGTGAAGGGCAATCTGTTTTAGAAGAATACAATCAAGATACCATTATGCTATTACTTTAGTTCAGTTAAAATATTGAGAAGTATTACTTTTATTGAGAAAGCATCACAAAGGATTCCAATTAATTTTTAATGATTTTTCTAATCTAATTTTGTGGTTATTGACAAATAAAGTCTAGTTAATTGCTTTGGATCCATGGAGTGGTTTATATACATCTGTTAATGCAACGGATAATTTTATTGATAAGTAGGGGGTGGCTATTATTCAACCTTTAGGTTCTGAAAGTAAGAGATTCACATTAGAAATATCATGTTGACCATTTTTCAATTTGCTGGTTAGCAGTAATCTGAACATCATTAATTCCTTCCTTAACAAAATTATGCGACTTTTGTTACCGGATTACTGCTGATTTTTTAATAGCTTATAACATTTTTGTTTTTAGACGGTTAATAGATTTTGACCGTCTTTCTTAATATTGTCTTACCTATAATAGATATGCTTACGAGAAGTGTTTAATAAATTAATTTTAGTTCAAAATGTCCAGTTTGGACAGTTTGAAAGATTTCTTGGTTTTATATATTATACTTTTCTCAGGAGAAAGCTAGATGTACAGACGTTTGAGAGATTTGAGGGAAGATCACGATTTGACCCAAAAACAAATAGCTAAAATACTTTCGTTTACAAACTCAGCTTATGCTAAAATTGAACGGGGTGAGCATGCCTTGACGGCAGATGTATTGGTAACTCTCTCAAACTTTTACGATGTCAGTACAGACTATCTATTGGGATTGACAGATTTTCCTGATAAAATTCGCTTTAGAAAATAATCTCCTCAATTGCATAGAGTGTGAAAATGAGGAGATTTTTTATTTGTTCTTTGACAATTGAATAGTCCAAAATGGTACTTTCCTCATTTGTGGAGCAGATTTGAATGGCTCGCCATGATAAGAGCGATTTTAAAACCATCAATAAAATAGAGCGATACTTTATATGCCATGATACAAATGATATACAATGATACTTCTGACCGTTCAGGCTGCCACCGTAAAAGAGCAGCAAGTGAAATTCTTATGATGACTTCATCAGTCATGCCATGGAGGTAAAAATATTTTTTAGGAAGGATGATGTCATGAATATAAAATATATATCTGTCGAAAATTCCATTGCAGAATGGGCCGATAAAAAAGGAATTCTAAAAAGATGGGATGGTTTAAATCAATATACATTGAACAGATGGATTAAAGAAATGCGAGAAAACAGAACATTTTCCACGTATGTAATTAACCCAACCCATAAACTTGTTTTCATTAATCTAGAAGGATTTGAAAGTTTCTTAAGATGGAAGCAAAAGCGGACAAAATAAGGAAGTCATGGTATAATATAGGATAGTTATTTATTCTATACAACAATGATTTATTTCTTTTTAAGAGTTAAGAGGAATTAAATTATGTATTATGTAACTAAAACAAATTCAAAAGGGCAACCCTTATATCAAGTGGTTGAAAAGTACAAAGATCCACTAACAGGAAAGTGGAAATCAGTAACTGTAAGTTATACTAAGAATACTAGTAGGGCGAGGAAACAAGCTGAAAGAGAGGTTCTTGATAAAATAGATAGACTAACTACTTCATTTGAAAGTCAGTATAGTCCTGAACTGATTACAACATTTGGAGAGTTAAAAGAAAATTGGTTTCAGACTTGGTGTGTCTCTGTTAAACCACAAACAATTCAGAGAGAACTACTGGTTATGAAGCGTCTTGGGAAAATTATAGGAGATGATTTTTTGTTAGACAGGATTACTCCACTTCTGATGAAAAATAGTCTCAATAAATATTTAGAAATGTATGATGCATCGCCTTCAACAATGACTCATATAAAAAGTACTTGTAATAAGATTTTTAATCATGGTGTGTTATATAATGTCATTAAGTTTTCTCCAATGACTGCGGTAAAACTAGATATTTCACTAGAGAAAAGGCGTAAAGCAAAAGAAAGACATGATTCTAAATTTCTAGAAATCCATGAATTACATGCATTTTTTGATGTGTTACGCCAATGCAGAAATGCAAACTATTATGATCTTGCTATAGTATTGTTGCTTACAGGTATTCGAATTAGTGAAGCAGCATTTTTACCATCAGATATTGATTTTGAAAAAGGAATCTTGCATATTGATAAAGCACTTCAATATCATTGTTTAAAAGTTAAACAATTTCATTTTGATACAACTAAAACACTCAATTCAATTAGAGAAGTAGCTTTGCCTGAAGCTGCAAGCGAAGCTATTAAAAGGACAATACAGAGAAATAAAGAGTTTGATGCTTATATGAAGAAACATCCCTGTCCTGCTTTTACACATTCTGAAAGTGTATTTAGAACAGAATACGGCTCTCCAATAACATCAAGCACTTTTCGTCAAATTTTGAAACGAATAGAAGGAAAATTATTGACAAATTGTTTAAGTGACTATGGTTTTAAGTGGGTAAAACATGTTACTCCCCATTCGTTTAGGCATATGCATATTAGTTACCTTCAAAGCAATGAGATGCACATAGCAGTGAAAGATATTATGACTAGAGTAGGACATGCTAACTTTGAGACAACAATGGGCTATACACATAATATAAATCGTTCACAAGAAAATACTGTAAAAGCCTTAAATCAATTTGTAGAAAATCACAATTTCCATTTTGAAGAATTGAAAAGTTATACCTGTAAATATTCCAGAATGATTGAAAAATTCATTGAAACTAGTGATAATAGCAATAAAGTAGAATTAAGTGTTGATGAGTTCAAAGACTTGTTACATCTTAGTCCACGTTACTCGCCTAAAAATATTGTTTCAAATTTACTATTAAAAATCAAAAAAGATATTGTCAAATACCACCCACAGTTTGATATAAAGATTGTGAAATCAAGCGAGAATCAAATCAGAGGTTTTTCCATTGCATGGTAGTTTTGGTGTTCGCTTGGTGTTTAGACAATAGTAAAATAAAATAGGGGCTCTAAACCCTTGCTATGAAAGGAAAAAAACTCAATGGCTACTATTCAATGGTTTCCTGGTCACATGTCTAAAGCGCGTCGACAGGTTCAGGAAAATTTAAAATTTGTTGATTTTGTGACGATTTTGGTTGATGCACGCTTACCTCTGTCTAGTCAAAATCCTATGTTGACTAAGATTGTTGGTGACAAACCAAAACTCTTGATTTTAAACAAGGCGGACTTGGCCGACCCAGCAATGACCAAGGAATGGCGTCAATATTTTGAATCACAAGGAATCCAGACGTTAGCTATCAACTCCAAAGAGCAAGTGACTGTAAAAGTTGTAACAGATGCGGCCAAAAAACTCATGGCTGATAAGATTGCTCGCCAGAGAGAACGTGGGATTAAAATTGAAACCTTGCGTACCATGATTATCGGGATTCCAAATGCTGGTAAATCCACTCTGATGAACCGTTTGGCTGGTAAAAAAATTGCCGTTGTCGGCAATAAACCAGGTGTGACCAAGGGACAACAATGGCTCAAAACCAATAAAGACCTTGAAATCCTAGACACACCAGGGATTCTCTGGCCTAAGTTTGAGGATGAAACTGTTGCGCTTAAGTTGGCCTTGACTGGAGCTATTAAAGACCAGTTGCTTCCTATGGATGAGGTAACTATTTTTGGTCTCAATTATTTTAAAGAACATTATCCAGAAAAGTTGGCTGAACGCTTTAAACAAATGAAAATTGAAGAAGAAGCGCCTGTTATTATTATGGATATGACCCGTGCCCTCGGTTTCCGTGATGACTATGACCGTTTCTACAGTCTCTTCGTGAAGGAAGTCCGCGACGGCAAACTCGGTAACTATACCTTAGATACATTGGAAGACCTCGATGGTGACGATTAAAGAAATCAAAAAACTCCTTGCTACTGTCAAGGACTTAGATAACCCTATTTTTTTAGAACTCGAGCAGGATAATCGTTCTGGAGTTCTAAAGGAAATAAGCAAGCGTAAAAAAGCCATTCAGGCAGAATTGGATGAGGATCTTCGTTTGGAATCCATGCTTTCCTATGAAAAAGAACTTTATAAGCAAGGATTGACCTTAATTGCAGGTGTTGATGAGGTTGGTCGTGGTCCTCTTGCTGGTCCTGTAGTCGCTGCAGCTGTTATTTTACCTCAAAATTGTAAGATTAGAGGCCTCAACGACAGCAAGAAAATTCCTAAAAAGAAACATCTAGAAATTTATCAAGCCGTTCAAGATCAAGCATTATCAATCGGCATTGGTATCATGGATAATAGAGTCATCGACCAAGTCAATATCTATGAAGCAACCAAACTGGCCATGAAGGAAGCAATCTCCCAGCTCAGTCCTCAACCTGAGCACCTTTTGATAGATGCCATGAAACTGGATTTACCAATTTCACAAACATCTATCATCAAAGGAGATGCCAATTCCCTCTCGATCGCAGCAGCATCTATAGTAGCTAAGGTGACACGTGATGAATTGATGAAGGAATACGACCAGCAATTTCCTGGCTATGATTTCGCTGCTAATGCAGGATATGGAACAGCTAAACACCTGGAAGGACTCGAAAAACTAGGAGTTACCCCA